>CACDYZ010000001.1 GCA_902557145.1 uncultured Alphaproteobacteria bacterium
GGCAATATCTGGTTATCACTCTTTGACTACATTTGGAGTTATCGAATATACTGGATGTGAAGCCGCCTCACTCCCCACAGATATAAATTCAGTTTGTTTGCTAATATCAAAATAAAATTGGACAGCGTCAAAAATGAAATACCCAATAAAGTATCCCAAAGCACCCCCAATTACAGAAAAGAATGTACAATTCAAAGCTGTTACTAAAAATTTATTTGGATTGAAATAAACGATTGGTATTAATATCAAATCTGGTGGTATTGGAAAAAAAATACTTTCAATGAAAGCAACTATTGATAAAAAATATTGTGAAAATTTTGATTTAGATTTTTTTTCAACATATATATGTAAGTTCTTCCAAAACATAACGAATTTATAAATAAATAGGTTTAACCTATAAGGTAATACCAAAGATAAGCAATTATAATAGCAGGTATAGCACTATAAAGGGTAGCTACTATTGCGGCCCTCGCTGAAATTGCTATAGCAGGGAAAAGAGCATCTCCGTCATTCGATATAGAATTACCTATTTGAGCTGACATAGGAATCTGTCCACTCACATACATGGATGTGATCATAATTTGAGGTCCGCATCCAGGAATAAAACCAATTAATATAGCTAACAGCGGTACAAAAGGTCCAAATAATATCAAAGACTCAAATATTAAACCATTAGTCGACAAATCAATTAATTCGTAAATAACAAAAGAAATAATTACCCAAACTGTTACAAAACAAGTTGTGTCTACAACTTTTCTATAAGAGTTTTCATGAATTGAAGCCATTTGAATATCTGTTAAAGGATTTAAAACCCATAATAAGACACAGTATATAGCTAAAATAAATGCCATCATTTCAATAAAATTAATTCCAAGAAAAATAAAACTTAAGTCAATATTAAAAGCATTTAACATCCCTAAGGCAAATCCAGGAGCTAAAAATAAAAACCAAATATTATAAAACTTATTAGATGTTTTATTTTTAGGTAGATTTGTTGAATTTAAATTTTTATTAATTTTATTTTGTAAAAAATTTTTTGTAAAAGGTTGTGCTATATAACCTGAAATCATACCAACTATAAAAGTTACTGGGAGTATGATCAAAGCAGCTTGAGGCTTTGTTGCTATGAGAAGAAATGCAGCATCGCCCATCGTACTTATTAGTGCAGCAAGAACACCTCCAAAAGATACTACTCTTCGAGTAAATAAACTCATTACCATAATTGCACCACCACACCCAGGTATTACACCTAACAAAGAGCAGATAGGAACTTCAAACTTTTTATTTTGTAAAATTAGTTTTTGTAAATTAAAGTTTTTCTTTTCAAGAATAACAAATAAAAGAAGAGTTACTCCCACAAAGCTAGATACAGCAATGTAGGCATCACTTGAGGAAGAAATTAAAATGTCTCTAGTTTCTTCAAAAAATAGAAGAAGCAGAATGCATATAAAAAGAAATATTTTAGAAAATCGTAAATATTGAAATTTTCTACCTAATTGTATTACTAATTCTGCCATTATATTTAGCCTAGGCTAAACAATATAGATATAACTAAAAATTAGTCAAACAAATCTTTACTTTTTATAATTATACAAATAGATTTATTTAGCTATGAAAAACACTAGATCTAGTGAGCCATACCAATTTTCAAATATTAGAAGTCAAAATAAAAATGAAATACTCGAAGATTATGTTGAAGCTATTCAAGAGATTTTACAAAATAAAGGCGATGTTAAAAATGCTGATCTTGCTCAACATTTTGGTGTATCGCAAGCCACTGTTAATAAAAATTTAAAGCGTTTAATAAACTTTAAATTGGCAAAATCTGAACCTTACCGATCAATATTTTTAACAGAAGAGGGAGAAAAATTAGCAACTCAGTCGAAAGAAAAACATGAGATTGTTTATAATTTTTTAATTAAGTTAGGCGTTTCTAGAAAGACAGCAGAAAATGATAGTGAAGGCATAGAACACCACGTTAGTGATGAAACACTAAAGCTAATGAAAAAATTTAGATAACTATTTTTTCGTTTTTAATAACATTCTTTTTTCCAATACATTATCAAATAAATAAATTACGAAGGATAAAAAGCAAATAATTGTTAAGGCATGTAAGCTGCCATACTCAAACATTTCATTTGATGAGTACTCATATAGACTTGTCGCAAGTGTATCAAAGTTAAAAGGTCTAAGTAACAGAGTAATAGGTAGCTCTTTTACTGTATCAACAAAAACTAAAAAAAACCCTGCCAAAATACTTAACTTTACCTGGGGTAATATAATTCGAAAATATGTTGTTGATGATCTTCTCCCAATTAATCTTGATGCATCATCAATTGATTTACCAATCTTTTCCATTCCAGAATCTAAAGAATTATTTGATAGAGCAATTAGTCTAATTGTTAAGGCTAAAGACAAGCCCAGTAATGTCGTAGATAGTGAAAGAGCTGTCAAGCGATCAAAGTAGAATAAAAAGAAAAGGACTCCTAAAGCTATAACCACTCCAGGTATTGCATAACCTATGTTTACAATTTTTTTATAATATAAAATATAATTGTTATTTGTGAATCTTGAATAATAACTAATTAAAATTGATATTATTGCACATCCAACTCCAGCAATAATTCCTAATAAGATTGAATTATACAAAGAGGAAAAATAGTTATTAAAATCAATAAAATTCATATTATTGAAAAATGTATAAATGACAAAAATGAAGGGTAAAATAAAGCCAAATAAAATTGGTAAAACACCACTGATTAATACAAATATTCCCATGAATTTTCCCAATTTATATTTTGACCACTGAACATATTCATAACTATTATTATGAAACTTTCTTTTTCCCCTTATTTTTTGTTCAAAAAAATACAATAAACCCATTAGTAAAATAATAATTAAGGCCAAAAGAAAAGCCAAAGGTAAGTCATTTAAAATTGCGATATAATGAAAAACTCCAACTGATAGTGTTTGTAAGCCAAAAAAATCTGCAACTCCAAAATCATTTACAGTTTCCATTAAAACCAACGCTAAACCTGCAGCTATTCCAGGCAAGGCCATAGGTAAACCAATTTTAAAGAAACATTGATATGGGTTTTTTCCAAGAGTCTTTGCAGCTTCGATATATCTTGTTGAAAAGTTTATAATTGCAATTCTGGTTAAGATATAAACATAAGGAAAAAAAGATAAAGATATAATTAGAGAGGCTATTAAACTATTTCTAATAGAGTAACCATCATAGAATAAAAATTTTAAAGAAATAAACCCTCCCGGTTCTAAAATTTCAGCATATGTATATGCTGAGATATAAGCTGGAACAGCTAATGGCAATATAGCTAGTATCTGTAAAATTCTTCGTCCCCAAAATTCAGTCATAGTAATGACCCATGCTAATGGAACACTTATTACAGTTACAAAAATACTTACCATTAATATAAGTTTTGTAGATCCAATCAAATATCTATTTATATAAAGATCTTTTGTTAAAAAAACTGCACCCAGACCATTTGATATAACTAAGGCAATAGGGGAAAGTAGTAAGAAACTGATTATTAAAAAGAAAATTAATTTAAATAAGTTTACTTTCATAAAATTATAAAAAATATACAACCTAATAATAACACAGCCATAACCCTATTAAAAAAAATAATTTTTCTTTTATCATTAAGATATTTTCTAAATGAGTGACCAATCGCTGCCCAAACTATAGCACTTGTAGATGTTGAAATTGTAAAACATATAAATATTAAAACAAACTCTTCTAAATATGAGAATTGGTTTTGAATAAATATTGCAGAGCTCGACATAGAGACTGATACAGCTTTGGGATTAATTAACTGAAAAAAATAGATATCTCTGAAGGTAAATCTTTTTTTATTACTATTATCTGAAAATTCACTTGAATTAAAAATTTTATAGGCAAGATAAGTTAAGAAGATTGTTGCTACTATTTTTATAAAGGTCTTAAAATTAGGAAAACTTTCATAAACCTCCCCTATACCCAACAAACAAAGACTTAAAACTGACAAAAATCCAAAAAAAACTCCCAATATCAAGGGTATTGTTTCTTTAAAACCATAATTCACAGCATTAGTAGAAAGAATTATGTTATTAGGTCCTGGAGTAATGGCTGCAGTCATTGCAAAAGTTAGTATAGGTGCCATAAAATAAATGTATTCCAAAGTATCGAGATATTATTCTTAAATTTAAATAAATACACAATTAGTTATCAATTTGCCTAATTTAACTTAATAATATAAGTAAATAAGATTATTTTAAGGCGTTGTGGCGGAATGGTAGACGCGCCGGATTCAAAATCCGGTGAGGGCAACTTCGTGAGAGTTCGAGTCTCTCCAGCGCTACCACTAATAAATAAAAAATGAAAGATTTAACATCAGTTTTCTCACTTTTCTCTACGGGTATTACAATTGTAACAAATGGCACAAATAAAAAACAATTTTTTGGATGCACGGTAAATTCTTTCTCAAGTCTATCTCTAAAACCTCCAAAATTTTTATTTTGTCTTGGAAATGAGAACTTGAATTTAAAAACTTTTAAATTAAATAGTCCTTTAAATGTGAATTTTTTAGCTAAATCTCAACTTAAATTATCTAATAAATTTGCAGGATCATTGGAAAATAGATGGAAGGATACAAAATATAATATTTCAGGAAATAAAGTCCCTTACTTTCCTGAGTCCTTAGGTTTAATCGAGGCGAAAGTTGAAAAAAAAATTAAATCTGGAGATCACACTATAATTATTTGTTTAATTACAAACTATATGAAATTGAATACCAAAAAACCTCTCATTTACTTCAAGAGCAAATATCATTCTATTTAATATTTATAATGAAATATTTAAGTAATAGTTTTAATCAAATTAACATTGATGAAAAATTATGTTTAACAATAGGTAACTTTGATGGCATTCACGAGGGTCATAGAGAAATAATCGAAAATTTAATACAGCAAACTAAAATATCTAATTTAAAATCTGCAATTTTATCATTCACACCGCATCCAAAAATTTATTTTAAAAAACAAAAAAATTTTATGATTAATTCTCAATCAAAAAAAAAAGAGATCCTAGAAGACTTAGGTTTAGACTATTTAATTGATTTACATTTTAATGATAAATTTACACAATTAAGCCATGTTGAATTTGAAGAAAAAATTTTATCAGAAAAACTTAATTCTAAGAGAATTTTAATAGGCAAAGATTTCCAATATGGTAACCAAAGAAAAGGAAATATAGAAACTCTTAAAGTATTTTGTGAAAAAAATAAAATTGAATTAGAGGAAATTGGATTAATTCTGAATGATCACAATAGTAACAAAATATCCTCAAGTGAAATAAGAGAAAACCTTAAAGCTGGTAAAATCGAATTAGCTAATAAGTATTTAAAAAGAAATTTTAGTGTTGGTGGTAAAGTCATCAAAGGAGATCAGAGAGGTCGCACAATAGGCATTCCTACTGCTAATTTAGAGTACCCATTAAATACAATTACTATTCCATATGGAGTCTATGCAGTTGAAACCATAATTGAGGGAAATACTTATTTTGGTATAGTTAATTTTGGTATTAGACCAACCTTTAATAAAGATAAACCAATTGTTGAAGCTTATTTATTTGATTTTGATAACGATATTTATGATAAAGATATAGAAATATTATTTCATAAACAAATTCGACAAGAGAAAAAATTTAATGATATAAAAGAATTATTAAATCAAATTAACATAGATATCGCTGAAGCTAAGAAAATATTAAAATATGGAAATTAAAGACTCTATTACTCTACCTAAGACTGAATTTTCTATGAAAGCTGATTTGCCCAAGAAAGAACCAGACATCCTCAATAATTGGATCAAAAATGATATTTATAAAAAGTTAAGAGAGCAGTCAGCTTCTAAAGAGAAATTTATTCTTCATGATGGACCACCTTATGCAAATGGACATCTGCATATGGGCCATGCACTCAATAAAATCTTAAAAGATATAATTGTAAAATACCAACAACTTCTTAATAAAAATTCTATTTATGTCCCTGGGTGGGATTGTCATGGACTGCCTATCGAATGGAAAATTGAGGAGGAATATAGAGCTAAAAAGAAAAACAAAGATGATGTTCCTGTTATTGAATTTAGAAAACAATGCAGAGACTTTGCAAGTAAGTGGATATCTATTCAAAAAAAAGAATTTCAAAGATTGGGAGTGATTGGTGATTGGGATAATCCCTACACAACTATGCATTTTCATGCGGAGGCCCAAATAGTAAGAGAATTAGGAAAGTTTCTTAAAAATGGTGGAATCTATAAAGGTCACAGACCAGTTTTATGGTCTGTAGTTGAAAAAACAGCTCTTGCAGATGCAGAAGTTGAATATCATGATCATAAATCAACAACTATATATGCATGTTTTCCAATTTCAAAAACTGATAACGATAAATTAAAAGACCACTCAATTGTTATATGGACAACTACTCCATGGACAATACCAGGCAACAGAGCTTTAGCTATTCATAATGAAATTGAATACAAATCTTTGAGCTTTAAAATTGAAAACAAAAATAAAAATATAATTATTGCTGGTGAATTAGTTGAAACATTTATTAAAGAAAATAAAATTGAGAATTTTACAGTTAATTTTTCTATCAAAGGCCATGAGCTAACAAATACTCATTGTAAACACACATTATATGACTCTGGTTATGATTTTGAAGTTCCAGTTCTTCATGGAGACTTTGTAACTACCGAACAAGGTACAGGTATAGTACACATTTGCCCAGTCCATGGAATGGATGATTTTATTTTGGGTAAAAAACATGATTTAGATTTACCCATGACAATAAATGAAAGTGGGATATATTATGATCATATCCCTGTATTTAAAGGTCAACATATATTTAAAGTTGATCAAAATGTTTGTGATGAAATTAAAAAAAATAATAATTTGATATCTCAAGGAATATTAGTTCATAGTTATCCTCATTCCTGGAGATCAAAAGCTCCTTTAGTTTATAAAAATACTTCGCAGTGGTTTATTTCAATGGAGACTAACGAGTTAAGAGTAAAAGCACTCAAGGCTATTGATGAAACTGATTTTTTCCCTAAACAAGGACAAAAAAGATTAAGAAGTATGATTCAAGATCGTCCAGATTGGTGTGTATCAAGACAGAGAGTTTGGGGAGTGCCTTTACCAATATTTGTGAATAAAAAAACAGGAGAACCTTTGCGCGATCAAAATATTATTGAAAAAATTGCAAAGATTTATGAAGAAGAGGGCGGTGATGCTTGGTTTAATTCTGAACCTTCAAGATTTTTATCTCCTGAGTATGACCAGAATGAATTTGAACAGGTAAAAGATGTTGTGGAGGTTTGGTTTGATAGTGGCTCAACTCATTCTTATGTACTAGAGGCGAGAGAAGATCTTCATTGGCCAGCGTCCATGTATCTTGAAGGCTCAGATCAACACAGAGGTTGGTTTCACTCATCCTTGCTTGAGTCTTGTGGAACAAGAGATAGGGCACCTTTTGAGAGTATTTTATCTCATGGCTTTGTTGTAGATGGTAAAGGCAGAAAGATGTCCAAGTCCATCGGGAATGTAATTTCTCCCGATGAAATAATCAATAAATATGGCGCAGATATTTTAAGGATTTGGGTTGTTGCTTCAGATTATTCTGAGGATTTAAAGATTGATAATCAAATTATCAGTTATCAAATAGACTCATATAGAAAAATTAGAAATACATTAAGATTTCTTCTCGGAAATCTTAATAACTTTAATAACCAAGATTTAGTAAAACCAGATCAAATGCCTGAATTAGAAAGGTATCTTTTAACTAGAATTTCAAACCTAAACAATAACCTCAAAGATTTAGTATCAAAACACGATTATCATGGTATTTACACTGTATTGTTAAATTTCTGCACCCTTGAATTATCTGCATTGTATTTTGATATTAGAAAAGACTCTTTATATTGTGATGATATAAAAAGTTTAAAAAGAAGATCAACTTCAACATGCTTGCATATTATATTTGAGTTTTTAACTAAATGGCTCTCCCCAATTGTTTCATTTACATGTGAGGAAGCATGGAATTCTAGAAATTATGGTGATAAAGAGAGTATCTTGCTACAAAATATTAAAGAAGAGGAATTCACCTATAAAGATACTTCTTTATTAGGAGTTTTTGATGAACTAAAAAGAGTTAGAAAAAGTGTAACTTCAGCCTTGGAGTTAAAAAGAAATGAAAAATTAATTGGCTCCAGCCTTCAAGCTAAGGTAATTTTATTTTTAGCTCAAAATTCAATTAAGACTATTGAAGATTTAGATTTAGCAGAGATGTGCATTGTTAGTAATGTTGAAATTCAAGATATTTCAAAAAAGTCAGAGGACTCTATCAATTTTGATGATGAAGATATTTATATAGAGATAAAACTAGCTGATGGGGAGAAATGTGAAAGATGTTGGGCTGTACTAGAAGAGGTATCCTCTAATAAAAATAATTTATGTAATCGATGTGAAGATGTTTGGAATTCTCTTCAACAATAAATTTAATTTAGCTTTATTTTTTTTGTTTCTAACACTTGTTATTTTAGATCAGGTTACCAAGGCATTAGTTATCAATTTTTTTAATCTTTATGACTCAGTAGTTTTGCTACCTATTGTTAATTTAACATTCGTTGTGAATTATGGTTTTGCCTTTGGATTATTGAATAACCCATCTCTAAATCAAATATTAGTTTCATTAGTGATTTTAGCAATTATCATATATTTTTTATATTTACTTATAAAAACACAAGATAAAATTTTTCAATTAACTTTAACTTTAATTCTAGCTGGAGCATTAGGCAACTTTATAGATAGGATTTTTAGGGGTTTTGTTATTGACTTTATTGACATATATATAGGTAAATATCACTGGCCAGCATTTAATATTGCTGATAGCTGTATTACTGTGGGATTTGTAGTATTGATGATAAACATTTTATTTTTAAATAAAAAATTATGAAGAGTATTTTTTTAGTTTTATTATTCTTCCTAATATCTTGTCAAAGAGAAATAAGAAACGAGGTTGGTGTAGGTTATAATAAAGAGCTTATTATACCTCCAACAAATGATTTACCTCTACCAAATAGTACAGGAGAAGATATATCTAATTCTCAAATTTCAAGTAATCCAGTAATAGACTCAATTCTTAATGAGACAGAAGCCAACGAGGCAAATTCAAATATAATTGATGAAATTGACTCTGGAGAAGAGCTTGAAACGGATGAGGGTGACATCGAACCAAAAGGCAATTTTTTTCAGCGTCTTTTCAAAGGTAAAAAAAATAAAAACTAAATTATCATTATAGAGTTTCAAATATCATGAAAATTAAAAACAATTCTAAAAATTTAACATCAGTTAAACAAAAAAATATTAATTATTCTATTAATGAATTCTTTTCATTAGATATGTTTAATCCAATTACACAGAGAAGTTATTTTAATAAATATGACCTAAGTATATTTAAAAAAAAAAAATTTAGAACTCATGTATTTGGTATGGGTGGATCGTCATTAAGTACTAAATTACTTGCTCAATTTCTTGATCCTTATAGTCTTAGTAAAAATCTTTATATTTATGATAACCCATCACCTGTTATAATTGAAAATGGACTATTAGATCTAAATATAAATAAAAATGATAAATTTATATTTATTTCGAAATCGGGTAACACAATTGAAACAAAATATTTTCTTAACTTAATTATTAAAATTTTTAAACAAAAAAGAATTTCAAAGCTTATAAGGAACTTCATTTTTATTACTGAAGATAAAAATAATTATATGAGAAAATTTGCAAAAAAAAATAATATTCTATGTTTTGACCATGACCCAAACATAGGTGGAAGATTTAGTATATTTTCAATAACCTCACTTCTCCCTTTGATATCAATGGGTTATTCATTACCTAAAATAATAAAATCGTTTATAAAAGCTAAAAAATTATTTGAGAACAACCATAGTAATTTATCAAACTACATATCGTACTCAATTGCATACGAAAAAAAATTTGATCTAAACATTCTTGTTGGCCTAAGTTATCACGATAAAATTAATGCTGTTAATGAGTGGTATAGGCAAATTTTTGCTGAGAGTTTAGGTAAAAATAAGAATGCTAAAAACTATATTTCGTCTTATGGATCTATAGACCAACATAGTCAATTTCAACTCTACATTGACGGCCCATATGATAAACATTTTAATTTTTTTAAAATTAAAAATAATAACAAAGCAGTAAATTCTAATGCTAGTCTAATCAAGGGTTATAATTTAATAAGCATCCTAGAAAATGGCGCTATAAAAACTCTCCAACAAAAAAAATTTTTAGTAACACAAATTTCAATAGATGATGATTTCAACAGCTATTGCTATTTGTTATTTTATCTAATCTTTGACATTTATTTAAGATCAAAATTTGAGAAAATTAATTTTTTAGATCAACCAGCAGTTGAAATACTCAAGAAAAATACGAAAGCATAAATTGATAAATAATTTAATAACCTTTTTTGGTGCTAATTCTAAATTACATCTTTTAAAAATATTTATTATTTTTGGATTAGCAGGTTCTCTTTCAGTATTTTTATCTGATCCATTACTTGAACTGGTTTCAATAGAAAATTTTATTTCTAATAAGTTTTTCTATTGGGTTATAAGATTAATATTAATTTTTCCTATTTATCAATTTGTACTGATTGCAGTAGCTTTAGTTTTTGGAGAATTTAGTTACTTTAAAAAGTTTTTTATAAAATTTATTAATTATTTTAGAATAAATTAAGTTCTAAAAAAAAATAGGTTTTTATTTTTATATTGTTTCTTTAGAATTAAATTATCTAATTCAATTAAATTATCATTTTCTAATATAATAAGGATATCAGAATTGATCTTATCTAAAATTTTATTTTTTATAAGTTCAAATCTGTGATCATAAGGAGGATCTATATAAATTATTTGGCAGGAATTTAAAAAATCTATTTCTTGTTTGTATGGATCTATATTTAATACCTCATAGTTTTCTTCATTAATATTTTTTATAAACCCCTCAATCTTGTCGGTATGATTTTTTTCAATATCATTAAATATGACTTTTTTAGCACCTCTAGATAAAGCTTCTATTCCAATTGAACCTGTGCCAGCAAATAAATCACAAAATATAACTTTATTTAGATTTACATCTAAATTGTTATTATGTGATAATAAATTAAATATGTCCTCCCTTACTCTTGTCAATGTTGGCCTGTAATGGCTTTTAGACTCTACTAAAATTTTTCTACCCTTGTATTTACCGCTTATAACTCTCATCAACTTGCATTTCTTTATAATTTCCGTATGTGATAGATTTTAATAGAAATCGTCCATAAGAAATTCTTTTAAGTTTTTCAACTTTTAAATTAAATAGTGTGCAGATATTCCTTATCTCTCTATTTTTACCCTCAGTGAGATCAAATCTCAATACATGTTTATTATTATTGGAATGTACTAAGTTTACATTTGGTTTTTTATAAATTTCTTTTCCATAAATTTTTTTATTCATGGATCTGAGTTTATTTTCATCAAATGAACCTATTACATTAACTAGATAAGATCTTTTAATATTGGATTTAGGGAGTTCCATATACCTCTTAAAAGATGTCTCTTTAGTAAATAATAATAATCCTTCGGAATTATAATCTAATCTACCAATATAATGATATTGGTGATATTTCTTAGGTAGAAAGTCATAAACAATTTTTCTATCTTTTTCATCTTTTTTTGAAGTAATACATCCTTTAGGTTTATGAAATAGTAGAATATTTAATTGACTAGACTTTATTTTTTTTATTTCAAAAATATCTTTTTCAGTTACTGATAAAAAAGGTCTTGTCTCAATATCTCCATTTAGTGTAACTTTTTTATTCTTTATTAGACTTTCTGCTTGCTTTCTAGAAATCTTAAATTTTATAGATAATTTTTTACTAAATGTTATTTTTTGCATGATCAGTAAACATCTTGATTATATTTTTATCAAATTCAGTTATTAAAAATTCTGGGTGCCATTGAACTCCCATACATAAAGGATGTTCATTATGATGAAAAGCTTCAATTATATTATCAGGCGCATAGGCATCAACCGTTAACATTTTTCCAATTTTATTAATTGCTTGATGATGGGCACTATTAACATAAATTTTTGAACTTTCTTTGAATATTTTCAGTTTCGACATATCGCTTAAAATAATTTCATGACTAGTTTCATTTCTAGGATTAGGTTGTTCATGTTCAATAAATGAGTCTATATCTTGAATTAAACTCCCACCAAAAAATACATTAAGAAGCTGGCTACCACCACATATCCCTAAGATAGGTTTATTATAAGGAAAGTATTTTTCTATTACCTTAAATTCAAATTTTGTTCTATCTTGAATAGTTTGAATTTTATCTGAATTTATTTTTTCTCCATAATATTTAGGATCAATATCGAAATCTCCCCCTGAAATAAGTAAACCATCTAAAAAATCCACATTTTCTAAGGTTTCTGTTATCGGAAGTATTACAGGTGTGCATCCAAATTTATGAAGGCAGTCTGAATAATGGCGCCTTAAAGCGAACCATGGATACTTAGAATAAGTGTTTTCTTTTTCCTTATAATCAGTTGTAATACCGATGATTGGGGGTCTGGTCACAATGAATAATTTAACAAATTTTATACGTCTTGTACTGAGTCAAAGTAAATTAGCTATGGAAAAAGGTGAAATTCCAGTAGCATCACTGATAGTTGATCCTATAAATGAAAGGGTTGTTGCAAGATCTTTTAATCAAGAGATTGCTCTAAATGATCCAACTGCGCATGCGGAAATATTGAGTATAAGAAAAGCTTGTAAAAAATTAAATCAAAAGAGGTTAGATGGTCTTGTCATGATTTGTAATTTAGAGCCTTGTAATATGTGTAAAGAGGTTATTAAGTCTGCAAGATTGTCTAAAGTCTATTATTTATTTAAAAATGATAATCCTCGTCGAAGGACTATATCAACAATAAAATATAAACGAATTGAAAATAATGAAGAAAATTTAATTAAAAAATTCTTTAGAAATAAAAGAACTAAAAATTAGCACCAATATCAGATCTATAATATTTTTCAGGCCAGTCAATCATATCAGCTATTTCATAAACTTTCTTTCTACACTCAAGGTAATCATGTCCAGACGCAACAATTGAAAGAACCCTCCCTCCATTAGAAAATATTTTGTTGTCAATTGATTTTGTCGCTGCATGAAAAATATAAAAGTCATCATTATTTTCAAATTTACTAATATTTCTTATTTCTGTATTTTTTGGATAATTTTCTGGGTATCCTTTGGTTGCTAAAATTAAACAAATAGATTTTTTATTTTCGTAAAATTCAATTTTTGAATATTTTAAATTTTTTGTTGCGGCTGAATGAAGTAAGGATAAGAAGTCTGATTTCACCCTAAGTGAAATACTTTGAATTTCTGGATCTCCAAATCTAGTATTGTATTCAAGTAAATAAGGCTGATTGTATTCATTAACAATTATTCCAAAAAATATTACTCCTTGGAATGCTATGTTATCTTGTTTAAGACCATTAATTGTTTTTTTAACTATTTCCTCTTGAATTATCTTGTTTAACTCTTCCTCTAAAATTGGTGCAGGGCTAATAGTTCCCATTCCTCCAGTATTTGGCCCTGTATCATTGTCTCCGATTCTTTTATAGTCTTGTGCTGAACCAAAATTTAAATAATCTTCTCCATCTGTTATTGTAAAAAAACTCAATTCTCTTCCTTCAATGAAATCTTCTATTACTACTTTGTTATTTTCTTGGTTAAATTCCTTGTTAATAAATACTCTTTCACACGCTTCTATTGCTTCGTTAGTGTCTGCGCAAACAAAAACCCCTTTGCCTGCAGCTAAGCCGTCATATTTGACAACAATAGGCCCACTAAAACTCTCTAAATAATTTTTTGCTTTTTCAAAATCAACAAATGTTTGAGATTTTGCTGTTGCTATATTGTGCGATTGGCAAAACTCTTTCATAAACTCTTTAGAGGACTCAAGTTTTGCACCTTTCGAGTCAGGTCCAAAAACATTTAGACCATTATTTCTAAGTTCTCCAGCTATATTTTCTGATAAATAGTTTTCTGGACCTACGACAATTAGGTCGGGATTAATTTTAATACATTCTCTGATAATATCTTCTTTAGTTGAGATATTTCTACACTCGGCAATTAGACTTATTCCATAATTTCCAGGGAAACAAAACACTTTTTCACAAAGATATGACTTATCAAGAATTCTACATAAAGCATGTTCACGTGCACCAGATCCTATAACTATGACATTCATTTATACAATATAATAAAGTATATTTATTTTGTGAATAATATTCCTGAATACACTGTATCACAACTGAATAAATCAATAAAAGACCTATTAGAAGAAAACTTTGCTTATTTAAAGTTAGTTGGCGAGACAGGATCAGTGACTATAGCTGGCTCCGGTCATGTATATTTTTCAATTAAGGAAAATGACGAAGTCATATCATGCATATGTTGGAAAGGGAGTTATGAAAATTTACAAATTAAAATTGAAGAGGGGACTGAATATAACTTTTATGGAAGGATAACTTCTTATTCTAAATTTGGGAGATCTGTGTATCAACTTATTATTGACCAAGTAGAATATAGTGGGACTGGCTCAATTTTAAAACTAATCGAAGATAGAAAAAAAGAATTATCTTCGATGGGATTTTTTGATGATAATATAAAAAAAAAACTACCCAAGTATCCAAAATTAATTGGTGTATTAACCTCTGCATCTGGTTCAGTAATTCATGATATAATTCATAGAATTTCTGAAAGATTTCCCATTACACAAATACAGATCTATCCTATTTCTGTTCAAGGTAAAAACTCTCATATTGAAATTATTGATTTTTTAGATTTGATTGAAAATCATGAGACAAAAGATCTATTAAAGCCTGATTTAATTATATTCGCCAGAGGGGGAGGTTCTTTAGAAGAGTTAATGCCATTTAACGAGCCAGATTTAATTAAAAGAGTTTTTAATTTAAAAATTCCTAATATTTCCGCTATTGGCCATGAGACTGATTATACCTTATTGGATTATGTCTCAGATTTGCGTGCACCAACACCCACTGCAGCAGCTGAAATCGCTGTTCCTGATAAAAATCATCTCCTTAATCACATACAGGATTTAAAAGAAAAACTTAATTATTCTATAGATCAAAGATATATACTTGGCGAGCAACTGTTATTGAAATTTAAAAATTCAGTAAACTATTTTTCAAATAAAGTTAAAGATATTGAGAGCAAATTAAGTAAAATAAATAATGAGAATTTAGAAATTGTTAGTAATTCATTTTACAATAAATCAAATTTATTTAATGATCTTTTTATAAGACTGCAAGAAAGTAGTCCTAAACAAAAAATATCTGAGATACAAAATAAAATTCAATACATTAATTCTAATAATAAAAATTTTGTCAGGAATAAATTAAAAATATTATCTCAAAAATTATATCTACTTAATAAGATACTTAATACTTCTTCAATAGAGAGAAATCTAAAAAAAGGATATGCAATATTAAAATCAGATAACAAAATTGTTAAAAGTGTTCAATCTCTTAAAAAATTAGAATTTTTTGATGTTACTTTAAAAGATGGAGTTATAAATATTAAAAAAAAGCTATAGTTTCCATCTTTGATGTACCCATAACCATTGTGATGGAGAGCGCATAATCCATTTCTCAAAATATTTTTTATGGATTATTTCAACTAACTTTTTGGCATCATAGTTTTTATATTGATCATAGTGCATAGGTTTTTCAACGATCATTTGAAATGTATCATTTTTATTTCTAATTGAGTATACAGGGCAAATCATCGTTTTGTATTTGATTGCTAAATTAGCAAAACCATCTGTTGCTAAAGCTTTTCTTCCAAAAAAATCAATTTTAACACCGCTACTATCTCTTTGATCAATTAAAAGTGCTAAATCTTCATTTTGTTTTAGTGCTTTAATCATAGACTTAGCACTCTCAGAACCTTTTTTGTAAAAAAAAGCATTATCATTCTTTCTAGATTTTTGAATATAATTATCAATTTTTTCGTTATTAGCGTGTCTATAAACTGAGTGTAGGGTAAAACCGTTTCGTAATATAAAATTTCTAGTTAGTTCCCAGTTCCCAAT
The DNA here is from genome assembly GCA_902557145.1 of uncultured Alphaproteobacteria bacterium. Classification (GTDB taxonomy): domain Bacteria; phylum Pseudomonadota; class Alphaproteobacteria; order HIMB59; family HIMB59; genus HIMB59. The sequence goes on from CACDYZ010000001.1 coordinate 16,256, forward strand.
GTGTGCAGATATAAAAATTTTTGGACCTTGATGAGATTTGATTTCATTAAATATTTCCTTATTTTCAATACTAATATTTTCCCAATCAAATTTATTTAAGTTAAAAAATTCAAAAAAAACTTTACCAGTTTCTCTCAAGTTATTTTTTACTAAATCTGCACTTGCCTCATTGCTTAAATTTAATACTTCTATATTACGTTTTATTATTTGCTGGTATTTTGAATATTTTCCAAAAAAACAAACTAAAGCTCCCCCAAAATTTGAGGAAAATTTAAAACTAAATAATCCCATAATATTTTTAAGGATTAGAAAAATTATAAACTCAAAGTAATTTCTAAAAATTTTAAATATATTTTTCAATTTCAGTAGCAAATTCTATATTATTATCAGATACTATTTCTCCATAAATAATTCCAACAGAGCTTTTAAACTCTTCAGGTATTCTTACATGATCTTTCTCAGTCGTTACTAAAAAAGCATCATTTTTATTAGCTTGATCTAATAATAAAAATATATCATCAATGGTATATTGATGATGATCTGGAAATTCTTTTGTTAATACTAAATTTAAATTTTCAGATTTTAATTGATCAAAGAATTTTTTATTAAAACCTAGACCTGCAAAAGCGATTAATTTTTTTTCTTTGAATTCTGGACTTATTTCAATCTTAAATTTTAAAATATGTTTAAAGTGACTCTCATTTAAATCATTACATTCTTCAGTATTTATTAAAAAAAATATTTGAGATTTTTTAATTGCATTTTTTACTGTTTCCCTCAAAGGCCCTGAAGGGACTAAGAGTCTATTCCCAAATGATTGAATAGAGTCATATACATAAATAGATATATTTTTATATACATTATAAGATTGAAGTGCATCGTCTAGAACAAGTATATTTGCTCCATCTTCTTTTGCTGAAAGCATTGCATGAAATTTATTTTTACTAACCCATGTTGTAAAATAATTTGACATCATTAAGGCTTCATCTCCTACAAAATTAAAGTCCATATGAGGTTTTACTTTTATAACTTCATCAATAGTTGTAGACCCCCCATAACCTCTAGAAATAATATGAGGTTTGTAACCCATTTTTTTTAGTTCTCTACAGATGTATAATACTGATGGCGTTTTGCCAGAACCACCAATAATAGCACTTCCTACAGCTATCACAGGCAAGTTAATTTTTTGCACTTTTGAAAATTTTCTTTTAATAAAATTTCCAAACGACCATATTATTGATAATGGAGATAGAAGTAGAGCGTTCAAAGAAATTGATTTTTGATACCAAAATTTTGGAGCTTTTAACATTTTTCAATCATTTCAGTGATATTTTTTAAACTATTTTTATTAGCGCTAATAAAATTTTCAATTTCTGTTGAATTATGAAAGTCAACTTTTACCAAATTATTAATTTCGTTACTTATCGAGTCTAAGTTATCACTATTCATTGTTTTGCAAAGGTTAAGTTTCTCAAGATCAAGGTATATTTCCTCAAAATTATTATTAAAACTTCCCGATAGCACAAAGCATCCATGCGAAAGAGGTTCTAGTGGATTCTGTCCGCCATGCTCTATCAAAGAACCACCCATAAAAACTATTTTAGAGCGCTCAAATATAGACATGCTATCTCCAAATTTATTATGGATTGTTATTTTTTTTAAATTCTCAGATATAACTTTTTCGTTTAAGTTTTCAAAATATTGAATATGACGAGGTATAATCACAACTTCATGTATTTCATTTAAATTTAAACTTTTTATTATATTCAATACTTTATCATATTCAGTTAGATGAATACTTGCAAAACAGACAATCTTTTTTTTGGACTTGGGTATATTTGTTTTAATATTAAATTTTAAGTTTCCATAAAAATAAACCAATCTCCCAAATATATTACTAATCTTATTCTGATCTTTTTTACTTTGAGCAAAGATTAAATTATACTGACTCCCAATTATTTTGCTTAATTTTGGATATTTAGACCATCTGGCATAACTTTTATCTGAAATTCTACCATTAATTAAAATATTTTTTAAATTTTTCTGATTTGAAATTAATAACCAATTTGGCCAAATTTCTGAGTCTATCCATAAAATTTTTTTAAAATTAGTTTTTGATAAAAAATTATTTACATTCCAAAAAAAATCTAAAGGAAGAAATATACAAAATAGATTAGGATATCTTTTCTTTGATACTTCAAAAGATGATAATGTAGAACATGATAAAACAATTTTATTATTATCTAAACAATCTATTAAATATTTAATAGAATTTAATTCACCTATACTAGCAAAATGAATTAAGTAGTCACTTCTTCTAATTTGTTCGTAATTTTGATTTGAAAAAACTTTTTGCATATATGATAGATAATTTTCTTTTTTATTATAAATTCTGATGAGACCAATAAATAAAATTATTGGAAATAATATAACTTGTAATAATCTATAGCTAAAAATAAGCATCGATTATTTTTAGATTTTTATTTAAATTTTCTATTATGAATTCATTAAATGAATTTTCATCAAAATGACTTGGGTTAATTACTTCTTTCTCCCAAAAATAAATACCTTTGCTGAATGGAAGCGGTATTTTTAATTTATCCCAATTGTTTAAACGAAAAAAACGATTTGTCTTAAATGTTAATAAAGCAATTTTTAAATCAAATTTTCGAGCTAATTTATAAATATTAGTATTAATTTTATAAGGCGGTCCATGAGGTGCATCTGGAGTTATATAAATGCATTCCCCATTTTTAACTGCCAGTGATATGTCTTTTATTAGAGCTGTTGGCTTATCTTTTTCACGCAAAAGAGGGTCTAGGCCAAATTTTCTTTGGACCAATGTGCTTATCTGACCATCTCTATGGGAGGTTGCAACAGGTCTTAATTTTGGCTTAAATTTCCAACTGAAAGTTGAACCCATAAGTTGGTTATGCCATATAAGAACAATTATAGACTTATTATCTTGTAATTGTTTTTCAATGATTTCTTCATTTATCCCCGACCAATTACTTGTTTTCTTAATAAATGACAAAGATAAATAAATTAAATTTACAAAAATAATTTTGAAAAATTTATTTTTCGATAGCTTTTTAAGCATTTTTTTTAATCTGTCTTTGATAAAGATTATAGTAATGTTTTTTCCTTGCCATTAGAGTTTTATGACTACCTTTTTCAATAATTTTACCATTATCTAAATAGTAAATTTCATCAAAATTTTTAATTGAGCTTAATCTATGGGCTACCACCACCATCGTAATTTTAGGCACATGATACAGATTATTAAAAAGCTTGGACTCTGTTTTAAGATCTAAATTTGAACTTGGTTCATCAAGAAGCACAACTGGGCTTTTTTGCGCAAGGGCCCTTGCAATTGAAATTCTTTGTCTTTGCCCACCAGATAACTTAACTCCATTTTCTCCAATTTTTGTATTCAATTTACCTGGTAGGTTATTTGCAAAATCATTTACACACGCAATGTTAGCAAAATGATTAACATCAGTTAGTTTAATACTGGAATTATATTTTATATTTTCCAAGATAGTTCCATCAAATAAAACTGTGTCTTGGCTGACAAGGCTAAATATATTTCTAAGATTACTTAGTTTTAATTTTTTGATATCAGTTTCATTTATCCTAATTTCACCTTTAGAAATATCAAATAATCTCAAACACAAAGCAGTAAGTGTCGATTTACCACTTCCAGAAGGTCCTACAAGTGCAATTTTTTTACCTTTCTCTACTTCAAAATTCACCCCATCTATTATATTTTTGTTTGTGTTTTCATATTTAAAAAAAACATTTTTTAAACTTAATGTATTAAATTTTTTAATTGCCTTGGATCCACCAATTGTTTCATTTTTATAATCAATATACTCAAATATTCTAGATGCGGCACCCAGACCACTTTGAAGCAAAACATTAACATTTATAAGGCTTCTTAGCGGTGCATAGGCTAACATCAAACTAACTAAAAAACTCATTAATTGCCCAGCTGACATATTTTCATTGATTACAAAAACACCCCCACCAAATATTGCTAAACCAGCTGCCATTGAACCTAGAGTTTCTGTAAAAGGTCTGGATCGGGCAGTAATTTTTTCCTGTTTAAAATTTAATACCCTTGCATGTTCAATTTCTTTATTAACTCTTTTAATTTCAAAATTTTCTGCGTTAAAAGATTTTACATTCTTTATGCCTCTAAAAACTTCCTCTAAATTTGAAGCTAGTGTCCCAACTTGTTCTTGTAAATTTTTAGTAACCCTTCTAATTTTTTTTCCTAAAACTCTGACAGGAACAATCGCTAATGGAAAGATAACTATTGAAATACAAGCTAATTTCCAATTTTGATAAAACATGTTTCCTATTAAGACTGTTAAAGTCAGAGAATCTTTAATCAACGCAGTATACGTATTAGCCATTGCTCCACTTAGGTAATAGGTATCTGTAGTAATTCTTGTTATTAAAGATCCTGTTTTATTTTTAATAAAAAACCCGTAATGAACATTAATTATATTCTTAAAAACATCACGTCTAAGTTTCTCTATAATCCTATGACTCATAAATTGAAGAGATGTGATTTGAATATAGGTTACTAATCCTTTTATTATTCCTGTAATCAAGATAGCTAAGGGAATAAAATACAGATAAAATGTATCAGCATTTATTAAAACATTGTCTAATGCTGGTTTAACTAACCAGGCATGAAAACCAGTGCACAAAGCTGCAATAATCATACACAAAATAGCAATGAACATCTTTAATTTGAAATTAAGAAATAATTTAGAGATTCTTATAAAATGTTTTCTAGACTCAGACATTAAAATGACTACCAATTATTATACTAAAAAGAAGGCTGATACCGTAATAGTTATTGCGAGAGAAGTATGAGCCAGCATTTTCAGGCTTATTTTTCCATATTATATTAAGATCTATTAAATTTATTATAGAAATTGTAAAGACAAGAATATTAAATATAAATCCAAAATCCAAACTACTCCCATAAAAAATTATCAAAAAATATTTAGAGATAATCATTATGTTTAAAAAAATCATTTTTTTCGATCCAAATAACAAAGTGCTAGAATATAGATTTAAATTCTTATCCTCATTTTCATCCTGCGTTGCATAAATAGTATCGTAAGCTAAAGTCCAAAAAATTAATGATAAATATAAAATACAAATAGATGAGAAAGGAATGTTTGAACCAAGTGCTGCCCAGCCAATTAAACACCCCCAATTATATGTCAAAGCTAAAATAAATTGAGGTAAAATAAAAAATCTTTTCGCTAGAGGGTATAAGGCTATTAAAGGTGTGATAACTATACCTAAAATAATTGCCTCATAATTTAACTGTATGAGAATTAAAAATCCTATTACTAAAAGAGCAAAGAAAAGAATTAAAGCATTCTTAATACTAATTTTTGAGGATGCTAAAGCTCTATGTTTTGTCCTGATTACTTTCTTATCTATATCTGTGTCAATTAAATCATTAACTATACATCCAGCAGATCTCATAATTATTGAACCGAGAAAAAATATAAGAAATAAAATTAAAACATTATTAGACATAATATCGCCTGAGGAAGCTAAAACAAAGCCAACCGGGTAAAAAAGAAGAAGAAAACCTATTGGCTTATCTAATCTAACTAAAGAGATATAAGAGTGTGTGAATGGTGGTAATAATTTAAAAATTAAATTATTCTTATAATCAGTATTCATGAAAAGAGTTTATTGTACTTCAATTTTGAAACAGGGTAGCACTTATGAGCTAGAAAAAAAGTATTATATCCACCTTGTGAAAGTAATGAGGTTAAAAGTTGGAGATCAAGTATCTTTATTTAACAATACTTCTGGGGAGTGGAAATCTGAAATAGTGGATATTAAAAATAATTTTTTAATCGCAAAAACAATTAGTCAAGTTTCATCTCCTCAAGCAGAAACATCAATAGACTTAATGTTTTCTCCAATTAAATATCAAAATAGTGAGTCAGTTATCAGACAATCTACCGAGATGGGCATTAGATCTATATTTCCAACAATATTTAAAAGAACTATAAACACAAAAATAAATCTAACTAAGTTTAACGCTTATGCTATGGGTGCAGCTCAACAAAGTGAAAGATTATCTATCCCTAATATTCATGATTTGAATGATCTAAAAAATCAATCGAAAATCATTTCTAGCAAAACAATTTTAATGTTTGATGAAAATCTCAAAGGAATTCATTTATCTCAAGCTAAAATTAAATCAAATAGTGAAATTTTAGTTGTGATCGGGCCTGAGGGAGGATTTGAGGAGGAAGAGAGAGCATTTATTTCTAAATCATCTAAAAATTTCTTGAATGTGAGCTTAGGTTCTAACATTCTCAAAGCTGATACGGCAGTTATTGCCGCACTTAGTCTAACATTTCATTATTTTTCTTAATTATAGCGGGTTTAAGCGACATACTGTCAATATACTGTACCAAAAAGATTACTAATATGTCCTTAATGAAATCGATTTTATCAGTATTTTTAATATTTATTTCTTTTGAATTATATGGAAAACAAGCCACAGACTGGCAGTTAAGTTTTCAAAATCCTGCAACAGATTTAATGGGTAGTGTAGTTGGTCTTCATAACATAATTTTGATTGTTATGACTTTAGTCACTTTATTCGTTTTATTTCTTCTTTTTTATGTTTCTTTTCGTTTTAGTGCAAAAAGAAATCCAATTCCATCGACGACTACTCATAACACAGTTGTAGAAGTCCTATGGACAGCAATCCCTATTGTCATTCTTGTGGTTCTTGCGATTCCATCATTTAAATTATTATACCAACAAGAAAAAAGTGAAAATTACGATATGACTGTTAAAGTAATTGGTCACCAGTGGTACTGGGAGTACGAATACCCTGATCACGGTGACTTTTATTTTGAGAGCTATATGGTTCAAGAACAAGATCTTGAAGAGGGTGACCTAAGGTTATTGACTGTTGATAACCCTTTAGTAATTCCGGCTAATAAAAACATTCAAATTTTAATTACAGCTGGTGATGTTCTTCATAGTTGGGCGGTTCCTTCAATGGGTTTGAAGACAGATGCTGTACCAGGAAGATTAAATGAAACATGGGTAAATGTGAAAGAACCAGGGATATACAGAGGCCAGTGTTCTGAGATTTGTGGAAGTGGTCATGGTTTTATGCCTGTTGTTGTTAAAGTATTACCAGAGAGAGAATTTATGGCATGGGCTAATGAAGCTAAAAATAATTATGCCATCAACGAAGATATTGAAATCAACAAGCCAGAAGAGGAAATTGTTATTTCACAAAATAACATAATTCAATTAGAGGAGAATAATTTATGAGCTCAGAATCATTAGCTATGAATGATCATCACGATCACAAGCCTGGATTTTTTACTAGATGGTTTTTTTCCACAAACCATAAGGATATTGGAACGTTATATTTAATTTATGCAATCATTGCAGGTGTAGTAGGAGGAGCTCTTTCAGTTATTATGAGAATGGAGCTATCTGAACCTGGTATGCAGTTTGTTGCAGATGGACAAATGTGGAATGTAATCATCTCAGCTCATGGATTGCTCATGATATTTTTTGTTGTTATGCCAGCATTAATTGGTGGCTTTGGAAATTGGTTTATTCCTTTAATGATTGGTGCCCCAGATATGGCATTTCCTAGACTAAATAATATAAGCTTTTGGCTATTAGTCCCTGCATTGTTTTTAATTGCAGGCTCAATGTTTGTTGGGAGTGGAGCAGGAACGGGTTGGACTATTTACCCACCATTAAGTTCTAACATTGGACATAGTACACCTGCTGTTGATATGGCTATTTTTTCACTCCATTTAGCAGGCGCTTCATCAATACTTGGAGCTGTAAATTTCATCACAACTATTTTAAATATGAGAGCTCCAGGAATGACTATCCATAAAATGCCTCTTTTTGTCTGGGCAATGTTAGTTACCGCTTTTCTTCTTCTTCTTGCCGTTCCAGTTCTAGGTGGAGCTATTACAATGCTTTTAACCGATAGAAACTTTGGAACTACTTTTTTTGATCCTGCTGGTGGAGGAGATCCTGTCTTATTTCAACACCTTTTTTGGTTTTTTGGTCACCCTGAAGTTTATATTATGATTTTACCAGCGTTTGGCATCGTCTCACATATCGTATCTACTTTCTCAAAAAAACCTGTATTTGGTTATTTAGGTATGGCCTATGCAATGGTTGCTATTGGATTTATAGGTTTCGTTGTTTGGGCTCACCATATGTACACTGTAGGTTTTAGTGCAAATGTTAGAGCATATTTTATGCTAGCTACAATTGTTATTGCTGTGCCAACTGGTGTAAAGATCTTTAGTTGGATTGCTACAATGTGGGGCGGTTCAATAACTTTTACAACTCCTATGTTATTTGCATTAGGATTTATATTTTTATTCACTCTTGGTGGAGTAACAGGTGTAATTTTGGCAAATGCAGGAATTGACGTCGTATTACACGACACATATTACGTTGTAGCTCACTTCCATTACGTTTTAAGTATGGGAGCGGTATTTGGAATATTTGCAGGTATTTATTATTGGTTTAGTAAAATGAGTGGAAAAAATTACTCTGAGTTTTTTGGTAAATTGCATTTTTGGTTATTCTTTTTAGGAGTAAATTTAACTTTCTTTCCTCAACACTTCTTAGGACTAGCTGGAATGCCAAGACGTATTCCTGATTATCCAGATGCTTATGCAGGATGGAATGTCATATCCTCAATAGGTTCATATATATCTTTTGCCTCATTTATCCTTTTTATTTTCATAATTATTTATGCTTTGTTAAAAGGAAAAAAAGCAGAAGCAAATCCATGGGGCGAGGGTGCAAAAACTCTAGAGTGGACACTACCATCTCCTCCACCTTATCACCAGTTTGATACATTACCTGAAGTTAAAAATTAATTTGTGTTAGAAAAAAAACATCAACAAACTTTCGTACAAACAGAGCAAAATCTGTTTTTTGCTCAAGTTGCAAACTTTTTAAAACAATTATACGTTTTAATTAAACCTGGTGTAATTTCTTTAGTTATATTTACTGCTTTATGTGCGATGTTACTTGCCCCCTCAGATAAAAGTTTATTTATCAAAGGTGTAGCTCTGATTCTTATAGCTATGGGTGCATCGGGATCAGCTATTTTGAATATGTGGTTTGATAGAATTATTGACTCAAAAATGGATAGAACGAAGTTCAGACCTATTCCCTCAGGAAATATCTCAGCTAACACAGCACTTGGAATTGGTCTAATTTTTTCTTTTTTTTCTGTAGTGGCATTGTTTTTCTTCACAAATATTAAGGCCTCAATTCTACTAGCTTTTACTATTCTTTATTACTCTGTCTTTTACACAATGTATCTGAAGCATCGAACAGCACAAAATATAGTAATTGGAGGTCTGGCAGGCGCTCTCCCTCCAGTGATTGCTTGGATAAGTATATCTGGTGATCAGATTTTTTATCCTTTAATATTATGTTTAATTATATTTCTCTGGACACCGCCACACTCGTGGGCACTAGCTATTTTTAGAAACCAAGATTACTCTGATGCTGATATTCCTATGTACCCAGTCAAATACGGTATTAAGAAAACACTTGTGATGATGAATATTTATACTTTTTTTATGGTTGCTTCAGTTAATTTTCTTTATTTTTTTAAATTCGCTGGAATGAGTTTTTTTATAGGATCTAATGCACTCAACGCATATTTTATTTACAAGCTATTTAAATTAAATAAATCAAAAAATTTAAAGAAAGACTCAATTAAACTTTTTGGATATTCAATTGTTTATTTATTTCTTATTTTTTCATTAACAGTAATTGATAAATATTTATTCTAATGAAGAGAAAAAATAAAAATTTATTGGTCCTAGCTTTACTCTTCATGCTTGTTACAGCATTTTATTTTATTACAATATTTAGAATTAAATCTGGTATTTGAACATATCAAATAAAAACAAAACATTATTTGTTTTAATATTGATACTTGGCTTTATGCTGAGTTTAGTAATTTTTTCTGTTCCATTATATAAGCTTTTTTGTGACATAACCGGTTTCCAAGGCTTTAATAAAGAAGTTCAAATTCAAGAACAAGACCAAAATATGAATTCAGGACAACTTGATATAAAAGTCATATTCTCAGCTCAGGTGAATGATGGTTTGGACTGGATGTTTGAGGCGCCACAAAAAATGAATATTACTGAGGGTGTTAAGTATGACGTAGTTTTTAAAGCTAAAAATAATACTGGCATTGAGTCCACTGGCACATCTATTTTTAATATTTTACCACCTAAAATTGGTCCATATTTGTTTAAAATAGAATGTTTTTGTTTTATAGATCAGACTATCCAGCCAAATGAAGTTGTTTCGTTTCCTGTCACTTTTTATTTAGATCCCTTAATACTAGAGGATCCTGAGGCAAGTAGGACAAAGAATGTCACTTTGTCATATACCTTTTTTGAGAAAAAAGAATGAAATACATACCTAAATGGTTGATTTAGTATTCAAAGACTCAGAAAAGAAACACAAATTTCACCTTGTCAATCCAAGTCCTTGGCCTATCGTTGGTGCTTTTTCAGCTCTTTTTTTAGTTTCTGGTGCTATTTTATATATGCACTATGAGATGATATGGCCAATGCTAGCTGGTCTTTTTTTAATACTTTTTACTATGTTCATGTGGTGGAGAGATATCATTAAAGAAAGCACCTTCCTAAAAGTTCATAATTCAATTACGGAGATTGGTCTTAGGTGGGGGATGGCTCTATTTATCACCTCGGAAGTTATGTTTTTTGTCGCTTTTTTTTGGGCTTTTTTTGATGCAAGTCTTTTGCCAAAAACATTTTTAGCTGAATACAAAGAAGTTTTTACAGGCACTCTTGGAATAGGAGTTTGGCCTCCAAAAGGAATTGAAACTTTTGATCCATTAGACATACCATATTTAAATACTTTAATTTTACTTCTATCAGGCACTACATGTACATGGGCTCACCATGAATTAAGAGAGGGAAATAATAAAGAGGCACTTAAAGGTTTATATTATACAGTTTTTTTGGGTTTCATATTTTCTCTTTTACAAATATATGAATACCAACATGCAACTTTTGGTTTTACTGAAGGTATATATCCTTCAACTTTTTACATGGCAACTGGTTTTCATGGATTTCATGTTTTAATTGGTACTTTGTTTTTATTAGTTTGTTTACTGAGAATAAGAAAAGGTCATTTAACCACAGAAAGACATTTTGGATTTGAAGCAGCTGCATGGTATTGGCATTTCGTCGATGTTGTTTGGTTGTTCTTATACATAAGTATCTACTGGTGGGGAAAATAGACCAAAAATTTTTTTCACTAAAATCACTTCAAATAAGAATCTATGAATAAGTCATCGTTAACATTAGTATTCATTAGTATTTCAATTCTAACTTTCATTTTAGGGTCATGGCAATTATTTAGACTTAATTGGAAAAATGATCTAATGGATAATATTAATAATTCAATTATTAATCCTGATCTGTTCTCTAATGATAATAAATACAATAATTTAGTTTCAGTAAAATTAGACAAAAATTACACAATTTTAGATAAACCAATTTTTATAGAGTCCAAAACATTCAAAGGAAAGCCAGGATATCACCTGATACTTCCCCTAAAATATAATAACGAGATATATAGTGTAATCAATTTTGGATGGTTTAAAGATAAAGATACTGATCAAGTCAAAAATATTATTAAAAAATATTTAGCTGTTAATAATGCAAAAGTTTATATAAGAGAATTCAATTCAGATAAGCCATTTTTTACTCCTGAGAATAATTTATTAAATAATACCTGGTATTCAGTTAATAAGGATGATTTTAACCAATTTTATAAATATGAATTTCCATCAAAATATTATTTTGTTTTACTAGATGATAGGATAACTAAATATAGTTTTAATCCTCTAGTATTTTTGAGAAATAATCATTTGAATTATTCAATAACTTGGTTTTTGTTAAGCTTATCCAGTGTCATAATGCTGTTAATTATTAGGAAGAAATATGAATAAACTCAGAGAGTATTTTAAGAATTATTATGTCTTAAATGATGTCAGTGGAGTTTTATTTTGGGATAATGCCACTAATTTACCAAAAAAAAGTATCGACTCTAGATCAGAGCAAATGTCTATTTTATCTAAATTTACTGACACAATATTTAGGGGTGAGGAGGTTCAAGAAGAGATAGAAAAAGCTGAAAATACAAAATTGACTGAAACAGATAGTAAGTGTTTAAAATTAATGAAGACTATTATCATAAAAGAAAATGCTATTGATCCAGATTTAAAATCTTTACTGATTAAAAAAAAATTAACTTGTGAACATTCATGGAGAGAAGCTCGAACAAAAAATGATTGCTCAATAATTGAAAAAGACTTCAATGATTTATTAGAATTAGTACATGAAGAGGCGAGTCAATTATCTTATGCTACTAACTTAACACCTTATGACTCTCTAATTTCAAAATATGACATAGACTATGACTCAGTAAAGATTGACGAAGTTTTCTCTATTATTGATAAAGAAATAATACCTAAGTATAAAAATATACAAAAAATTAAATCTCCTTATATTTATAAATCGGATATTTCTGATAAAAAAATAATAAAAGAGATAAAAATAAAATTACAACAACTCAACTTTGATTTTGACAGAGGAAGAATTGACCAATCTCATCATCCGTTTTGTGGAGGTGCCACAAATGATGTGCGTATAACAACAAGGTTTGAAGAAAATATATTAGAGTCCTTATCAGCTTTGTTTCATGAGACAGGTCATGGTGTATATGAGCAAAATCGACCAATTCAATACCTTTACGAGCCATTGGGTCAATCTCGGAGTTTAAGTGTGCATGAAAGTCAATCTCTCTTCTTTGAAAATCATATCTTTAAATCGCAGACTTATTTTAAAATTATTAATACCATTTTTGATAACTCTAAAGATTTGGAAAAATCATTTTTAGAGCACTACCACACTGTTAGAATTAACCCAATCAGAGTTAGTGCTGACGAATTTTCTTATCCAATTCATGTATTTATTAGATATCAAATTGAGAAGGAAATATTCAAAAATAAAATTAAATTTAAAGACATAAAAGATTTATGGAATAAGAAATACCTAGATCATTTAGAAATAGATCTAATCTCAGACTCAGAAGGAGTACTACAAGATATTCATTGGTATGAGGGAATATTTGGTTATTTTCCTACTTACGCTCTTGGTGCAATGATAGCCTCTCAAATCAAATATAATTGTCCTTTGTTTGACATTTTTTTGAAAAACCCTGATGAAGAAAATATTAAGCAATTAGTTATATGGTTAAATAATAATATTCATCAAAAAGCCTCTTTATATTCTTCTGATGAAATGTTACAAAACATTTCTGGTGAAAAACTAAATTCAAAATATTATTTAGAGCATTTGGTTGGTAGATTTGTTAAATGAAATATATAAGCACAAGGAATAACAAAACTGATTTTTCTGCTGAACAGGTTTTAAATTATGGCCTAGCACCAGATGGAGGACTCTTTATTCCAAAAGAAATTCCAAAATTCAGCATTGATCAAATTAATGCACTTAAAGGAAAAAATTATTTTGATATAGCAAATTTTATTCTATCACCTTTTTTATTAGATTTATTTGATTCTAAAACAATTAATAAGATAATTCACGAGGCCTATAGTAAATTTGATCAAGAAATCGTCTCAGTATCAAATATAGGAGACAATGAATTATTAAATTTATTTCATGGTCCTACATTAGCTTTTAAAGATTATGCTATGTGCCTGTTGGCAAAAATATATGAGTACTATTTAAAAAAAGTAGATAAAAAATTATTATTAATTGGCGCAACTTCTGGAGACACTGGTTCTGCAGCGATACAAGCTTTTAAAGGTATTGATAACATTAGTATTTTTATACTTCATCCTCATAATTCCACATCTCTTTTTCAAAGAAAACAAATGACTACAAGTGGAGCAAATAATGTTTTCAATATAGCCTTAAATGGAAGTTTTGATGATTGTCAAAATTTAGTAAAAAAACTTTTTAAAGATAAAAATTTAAATGAAACCTTTAGTTTTACTGCTGTGAATTCAATTAATTGGTTCAGGGTATTACCACAATCTATCTATTATGCTTGGTCATATCTAAATTGTAATATTGATAACTTTGTAGTGCCAAGTGGAAATTTTGGAAATATATATTCTGCTTATTTACTCAAGTCTATGGGATTTCCTATAAATAAATTAATTGTTGCAACAAATGAGAATAATATCTTACATCGAATTATAAGTAATAATGATCTACATCTCTATAATGTTGTAAAAACTAATAGCCCTAGCATGGATATAACTATATCAAGTAATTTCGAAAGGCTCTTAGCTGAGTTTCTTGGACCAGAATCAACTAAAGAACTTTTTCAAAATATTCCAAATAATGAACATAATAAAAAATTAGATAGCTCTATACATAATTTATTATCAGAGAATTTTTTATCAGAAAATGCAACCTCTGAAGAAGTTGAAAATCAAATTAAAAATACCTATGAAAATTACAATATTTTATTAGACCCTCACACGGCAGTAGGTGTAGTATGTGCTGAGAAATTAAATCTTAAAAAAGTAATGTGTTTAGCCTGCGCTCATCCTGTAAAGTTTCAAGAAACTGTTCAAAAAGTATTGGGCAATAACATCAACTACAATAAAAATATAGAATTTTTAAATAAAGAAAAATTTGAAATTTTAGATAATAATTTCGAAGCGTTGGGAGATTACATTAAATTAAATGCCTAATATTCATAAATTAAATAATGGGATGACGCTCATAACCGACCATGTGGATACCGTAGAAACAGTTAGTGTGGGTATGTGGAATAAGGTAGGGGCTAGAAATGAACGTAAAGAGATTAATGGTGTCGCACATTTATTGGAACATATGGCTTTTAAAGGAACTAAAAATAGATCTGCAGCTCAAATAGCGAAAGAAGTAGAACTGGTAGGAAATTCTCACAATGCATATACATCAAGAGAAATCACTGCCTACTACATGAGTGGCTTAAAAGAAAACGTTGAATTATCAATAGACGTTATCAGTGACATATTACAATTTTCAACTTTCGATTCTAAAGAACTTGATAAAGAAAGAGGTGTGATACTTCAAGAAATTGGAATGTATGCCGATGAACCAGACAGTATTGTGGGTGATAAATTCGATGAGTTAGCATATCCAGATCAACCCATGGGAAGATCAATTCTAGGTACTGCTGATATTATTAAGTCCATATCAAGAGATCAAGTAGAGGGTTTTATGAAAGGTTTTTACAATCCTAAAAAAATGGTTTTTTCAGTATCTGGAAATTTTGAAGAGGAAAAAGTCATTAAACTTGTTGAAGATAAATTTCAAGACCTACCTCAAGGCAACGACGATTATATTCCTAAATCATCATATTCAGGTGGGGAATACCGAGAGGAGAAAAATTTAGAGCAGGTTAAATTATTACTTGGTTTTGAGGGAGTAGATATTCACTCTGATCTATATTATGCTACAAGAGTCTACTCAACACTTCTTGGATCAGGCATGTCTTCAAGACTATTCCAAGAAATTCGTGAAAAAAGAGGTTTAGTTTATAGTATTTATAGTAGTGGTGATTTTTTTTCTGACTCAGGTATTTTTTATGTCTATGCAGGAACCGGTCAAAAGGAAGTAAAAGAATTAATCCCTGTCCTTTGTGATCAATTAAATATTGATGCCACTACCTTTACACAAGAGGAATTAACGAAGACTAAAGCAAAATTTAAAGTAGGTATCCTAAAAGGAGAGGAGAGCATTTCCTCAAGGTGTAGATCTAATGCATCTAATTATCTAATGCATAATAAGATTAGGTCTCCTGAGGAGTTTATTTCAAAAATTGACTCTGTCCAATTAGAGGATCTTGAAAAGGCCAGAAAGAATATACTTGACTCAAATTTAACAGTTTCATCCATAGGGCCCATTGAGCACCTTGAAACTGCCGATTTAATTAAACGAAGACTCAGTTAGAGTTTCAGCTGCTTGTCTAGCAAGTTGATCAACTTGGTTATTAAACTTATCGACATTATGTGCCTTCACCCAACTCCAAATTATATTTTTACTTAAGTTTAGTTTATCTAATCTTTCCCAAAGTTCTCTATTTTTAACTGCCTTTTTAGTCGATGTCTTCCAGTTATTTCCTTTCCAGTTGAGTATCCAATTGGTTATACCCTGTCTTACATAATTACTATCAGTATTTAGATTTATGTCGTTATATTTATCAAGAAATTCTATTGCCTTAATTGCTGCCATTAGTTCCATTTGATTATTTGTAGTATTTCTTTCAAAACCAGCTCTGTAGCTAATATCTTTTTCATTGATAACAACAAATGCCCAACCACCATTACCAGGATTACCAAGACAAGAGCCGTCTGTGTATACTTTAATCAAAAAAAGTCCTGTAAATTATTTTTTTCATGAAATTTAAATATTTCAAAAAATTCTAAAGGGTTTTTATGTTTAACATTACCTTCAACATTAAAATTTAAGTCATAGATTCTTGTTAAGAAAAAACGAATAGCACTTACTTTTAAGTAAAAATTAAAATTATTTTTTTCTTCAATAGTTAATTCATATTCTTTTTCATATGATCTTAAGAAATTTTTGAAATCCTCTTCTTGAAATTGGTTATTAAAAAAAAACCATGCATTTACAAATGTTGCCAAATCATAAATTACAGTGTCTGTACAAGAAAAAAAGAAGTCGATAAATCCTGAAACTTCATTATCAATAAAAAATATATTATCTTTGAACAAATCTGCATGAATATTAATTCTTCTTAAATTTTTTGGAAAACCATCACTCAATTTATTAATATTGCTCAAAATATATTTATATTCACTTAGATTTATTTTTGATTCCTTTTGCGAAAATTGATTAGTTATGAGTTTCCATGAGGGTAATAACATCATGTTTTCTCTAAACAGTTCCTTGTTATCTCCTGATTGATGTAATTTCGCAATCGATTTTCCTAATGAAACCAGTTGCGCCTGATTGGGTCTTATTACTGGTTTGCCTTCAATAAAACTATAAATACAGCAAGATCTCCCTTTAACTTTAAATAAGTTTTCATTATTCAATGACAAACTTAGGGGGCAAGACACTCCATTGTCATGAAATAATTTCATCAAATTATTAAAATATGGTAGGTCCTCTTCTTTGGTTCTTTTTTCAAACAGAGTTAATATAAATTTTTTCTCATTATCTAAATGTACTAAATAATTTGTGTTTTCTACACCTTCTTTTATACCCTCAAAATTTGTTATTTTCCCAATAGGGAGGAACAGTTCTTGTGCCTCAGAAAGAGATATTTGAGTATAAACTGCCATTAGTATTTAACTTTAATGATAAAAATCTGATTGAAAAGATACTTATGATAAGTCTGCGAGATTTTATGTTATTAGTTGATTGATTTAAGATCAGCAACGCTTTTGTTAAGCATTCTTGCTTTATTATCATCTGATATTTCAGAGAAATAATTAAAAATTAATTTATTAAGCTCAATTGAAGCTTGATTTTTTATTGATTGTACAGCAGATAGCTCTATTTGTTTTATTCTGTCAATTGAATTTTTTTCTTTTGATTGAATAGTTAGAGTAGTTTTATCAATTATATTTTTTGAGATAGACTCAGACTGTTTTTTTGCATTTACAATAATTTCATCAATCTTATTTGATAAATCCTCTGTTTGTTTTTCTGCATCTTTTAATTTAGCTTCAGCTTCCGTAAAAGACTCTAAAGATTTATTGATATTTTCTTTTATTTCAGCAATTTTTGAGTCCAAGCCACCAATCATCATACTTTTAAATGGCTTAATCATTAAAATTATAAATGTGATAAAAGAGATTAATAACCAAAACTTAGGATCTTGAAATAAATAGCTCATTATAAATTTATATTTCCTTTTTCTATGTTGGTTACTTTCGAGATAAAGTCTGTAGCTGAGTCTTTTAATTGAGTGTTTAACTCAGATAAAGCATCTTCCTTTTCTTTCTGTACTCTAGACTCGGTGAGCTTAATTTCTTGCTGGATCTTTTCCTCAGTCGCTTTAAGTAACCTCTCGCTTTCATGCAAAGCTTCATCTTTAGCATCATTTATTATCTGTGATGCTTGGTTCTTAGCTTCAGTAAGTTTTGCCTCATAGTTTTCAATTATTGACTCAGCTTTTTTGATTAATTCATCTTGTTTCGAGATATGTGATCTAACAAAATCATCTCTTTTGTTCAAAAAAGCTCTAATTTTAGGGAGTGTTATGTATGTTAGTACTGAAAACAGTATTACAAAAAATACACCCAGCCAAAAAAGCTGAGAAATAAAAAATTCTACTTGCTCTAATTGAGGCATAAGTTACTCAATCTCCTTAGGAAAATAATATTACTAAGGCTATAACTAATGCGAATAAAGCAATAGCTTCAACAAGGGCAAAACCCAACATTGTCATGGTAAAGACTTCATTTCTTGCAGCTGGGTTTCTTCCAACAGCTGTAATAAATGCAGCAAAAACATTACCAATACCAATACCAGCACCGATCACACCAATCACGGCTAAACCTGCACCTAAATATTTAAGTCCTTCAACTAGTTCCATATTTACCTCCTTATGTACATCTAGTGTAAGTGTAAAGCGTCGTTAATATACAAACATGTTAATATCGCAAAGACATATGCTTGCAAAAATGCTATCAGTATTTCTAAACCTGTTAAGGCAATTATAAATACTAATGGCAGAATTCCAAAAATTCCTAAAGCAGATACAAAACCTGCAAAAACTTTTAATAAAGTATGACCAGCAAGCATATTAGCAAAGAGTCGAACAGATAAACTTATTGGTCTAGATAAGTAAGAAATTATCTCTATTGGTATAAGGAGAGGGAGCATATAAATAGGTAAACCAGGAATTACAAAGAAGCTAAAAAACTTCACCCCATGTTTTACAAAACCTAAAATAGTGACAAAAATAAAAACACCCATGGCAAGTGCAAGTGTAACAATAATATGGCTAGTAAAGGTAAAACTATAGGGGATCATTCCAAAAAGATTACCAAAGAGAATGAACATAAATAAAGTAAATACTAAGGAAAAGTACTTCTTCCCCTCTTTACCAACTGTGTCATTTAGCAAACTATTAATAAAACTAAAACCTAGTTCTGCTGCAACTTGCATCCTAGACGGGTAAAGATCACTTACAGAATTTGTTTTTTTTGATTTTAAAAAAGGTGCAGTAAAGAATATCAGTATAAATGCAGTCGTTACAGTCATCCATAAAGCCGAATTGGTAAATGAAATATCTAAACCAAACAGATTTATGTCTATTATTGGTTGAATTTCAAACTGTTTAAGGGGACTTTCGCCTTTGGCCATGAAGGTAATAAAACAGATTTATTTGGGATTTTCTATGCGACGTATAAGCCTGTAAATATTCAGCAAACCAGCAAAAAAACCCAGTATTATCAATGTTATTAACCCAATGGGTTTGCTGTCAAACATCTTATCTATCAGCAAACCTATAATAACAGAAACTATTAAGGCACCTAATAACTCTGTTGAGATTCTATATGCAAAGCTAAGACCTTGCATCTTTGGTTTTTTGTCAGGCTCTTCATTATTGTCCATTATTCAGCGTACTTTACTGCTTCTTCTAATTCAACAGAGACTATTTGAGAAATTCCTTCTTCAGGCATCGTAACACCATAGAGTCTATCTACCCTAGACATGGTCATTCGATTATGAGTAATAATTATAAATTTAGTTTGCACTTTTTCAGAAATTTCCTCAACCATACTACAAAATCTATCAACATTATTGTCATCTAAAGGGGCGTCAACCTCATCTAATATACAAAAAGGCGAGGGGTTCGCCATAAATACAGCGAATAATAAAGAAATCGCAGTTAAGGCCTGCTCACCCCCTGATAAAAGAGTTATATTTTGCATTTTTTTTCCAGGAGGACTTGCAAATATCTCTAGACCTGAATTTAGTGGGTCCTCATCATTCTGTATAAGTTTTAAATAAGCTTTCCCTCCACCAAATAACTTTGTGAAGAGTCTTTCAAAATTTTCATTAACAATTTTAAAAGCATCTTTTAACCTTGTGACACCCTCTTTATTAATTTTATTTATTGCCTCGTGAAGCTTTTCAATAGACTCTTGAATCTCATTTTTATCTTTGATCGTTTCATCAACTTTTTCTCTTAATTTAACATATTCATCTTCAGCAAGTAAATTTACAGCACCAATTCTCTCTCTTTCAGCATTCAATCTTGAAACTCTTTTTTCTGCAGTCTCTAAATCTTCATCTTTCTTAAATTTTTCTACTTCATTTTCTAAATTTAATAAATCGACATTTATTTTTTCTCTGCAAGATTGTGTGAGCTGAGCTAAGTTGTTTGAATAATTTGAAATCTCCGATTCTTTTCGAATTAACTCCTCTTTAACAACCGAGTAATTTTGTTCTTTACTTCTCAACTCTTTGGAGAGTTTTTCTAAAAGGTTTTCTTGTTCTTGTAATTCATTATCAAAAAGTTTTTTTTCACCATCTAGTTGATTAATTTTATTTAGTAAAAACTGTCTTTTACTATCAATATCTCCAGGATTATTCTCTGATACTTCTAATTCTTCCTTTGTAGTTTTTATTCTTTGATTTAAATCTTCAGTTTTCTGATTTGTGACTTCTAAAATTCTTTCCCATTCAATAATTTGCTTTTTGAGATCATTCAGTCTTTTTTCCTTTAATTCTGAGAGTATTGTAGAAATATTTGCTTCATAACTACTTGAAATAAAAAGGCCATCCCACCTCCACAAATTACCCTCTAAATCAACAATAGCTTGACCGATATCTATTTTACTATGATTTTCTGTTCCTTCTTTTTTTGTCGATACGATTGCTACATTTTCAAGTTTATTAATTACTTGGTTCGGGGCTTTTATAACATTTGAAGCTAACTCACAATTAAAATTAAATTTTTTTGTAACGTTCTCTCCTAAATGCTCACTCCAATAATATATATCATCTGGCTCAAGTGATGCCAAAAGCTCTTTACCAAAAATAGCAGCTACTGCATTTTCATATTTTTTATCAAAGGAAATATTATTTAATAAACTTTTATCAGATTGATTTATGGGGTTGTCACGATTTTCTGCTTCAAATTCCTTAGAAGACAAATCCTCAATATCTTTTTTTATTGTCTTAATTTTATTATTGGTATCTTCAAATTGTTTTTGTTCGATTTGTAAGTCTTGATTTAGTTGTTTTACTCGATGCTCTAAATTTATTTTATGTTCTTCAAAACGCAATTCTTCTTGTTTTAGATTTTCTACTGTCATATTCAATCTATCAAGTTCGCTATTCAATGAGTAAGATTTTTCTCTCATTGGGGGAATTTTAACTTTTAAATCCTCATAAGCTTGATCTTGGATTGATACATCTCCTTGAAAGTCAGCAAGCTTTATTTTTATTTTATCTTTTTCCTCATTCAGTTTTTTAATAATAAGTTGAAGTTCGTTTCTCTTAACAAAAAATACTGAAGCTTCAGCATTTTTGATTAATGTT
Organism: uncultured Alphaproteobacteria bacterium; assembly: GCA_902557145.1. Classification (GTDB taxonomy): domain Bacteria; phylum Pseudomonadota; class Alphaproteobacteria; order HIMB59; family HIMB59; genus HIMB59. The sequence goes on from CACDYZ010000001.1 coordinate 37,933, forward strand.
GATATATTTCTAAATCTTTCTGCTTCCTTGGCTTGTTTTTTAAGAATAGCTAATTGTTCTTCGTATGTCTCAATCACATCTTCTACTCTGAGTAAATTATTGTTAGCGCCTTTTAACCTTAACTCTGCATCATGCCTTCTAGACTGTAAACCTAATATTCCTGCGGCTTCTTCTAAAACCATTTTCCTATCTTCTGGTTTGGCCTGAGTTATAGCTCCTATTCTTCCTTGGCTAACTATAGAGGTAGACCTTGCTGATGTAGACGCATCTGCAAAAAGTAATTGTATATCTTTTAATCTAACCTCTTTACCGTTTATAAAGGAATTCGTTCCCTCTCCCCTCCAAATTTTCCTAGCAATTTCTAATTGTTTGGACTCAAATTTATTTTCTAAATCGCTTCCTTCAATATTTACAAATAATCCTACCTCTGCAATATTCCATGAGGGACGATTGTCAGTTCCATTAAAAATCAAATCATCAATTTCTTTACCGCGAAGTTGTTTCGCAGAGACCTCTCCCAAACCAAACCTAATTGCCTCAACTATATTTGACTTTCCACAACCATTAGGACCTACAATCCCAGTAAGCCCATTTTTTATCTCAAAATCTGTAGGCTCAACAAAAGATTTAAAACCTTTAATTGAGAGTTTATCTAAAGATAACAAATTAATTATTCAATTTTTTTTTAATTATTTTTATAAATTCTGAGGCTGGCCTATTGCCTTGAACTTTTTCTCCATTAATTAAAAATGTTGGTGTGCTCTCAACTCCAAAAATGTTTTGAGCATCAACTTGTAGAGATAGAAGTCTGTTGTGGGAGTCCTCATCTTTTAAACAAGATTGCAACTCTTCATCTCCAAGTCCATGTTGCAATCCATAACTATTGAGTAATTCAATTATCTCTTCTCCCGAACTTGCTTTTGTCCAAACATCATAGTTTCCATAAACAGAGTCGACATAGCTTGGACGAATACCTTCGTTACAATTTGCTAGTATTGTTGCATAAAAAGCGGCTTGGTTTAATGGAAAGTCAATTAAGTAAAAATTAATATTCTTGTATACACTGCTTTCTTTTAATTCTTGAAGCGTTTGGTTATGGAATTCAGCACAATGCGAACAGCTAAATGAAGAAAACTCAATTATATCAACCGTATTTTCCTCTAATGACTCAACTAAAGGCTTTATATTGTTTTCATCAATATATTGTTTATATTCGTAATCTTTCGATGTTGCCGAGTTTAAGAAAAGCACTCCCCAAACAAGTATTAAACTAATTATTCTCATATAACTTTTTATTAATATTTTCAAAAATAGATCTTACTTCTTGATCTTTTATATCATTAAATTTTTGATTATTAAGGGTTTTTCCAGAAGCTTTGTTGGATAAGTTAGTATTATTATCAAACTTTGAATTACTATGAGAAAGGTCTTGAAAAAATACGATTTTATTTACTCTTGCTCCAGTCACTTCCTCAATTTTTATAATAATTTCATTTGTATTTGAGTGCATCTCAAATGATTTACTAGGGTTCACTCTAAATTCAAAGATAACAGATTCTATTTTATTATTAATTATAGTTTTTTTTAATTTAACAAATTTATTATTTTTACCAAAAATATACTCCCAATTTTTAAGAAGAAGAGTATTTATTTTTAGTTTTTTTTTATTTACTTTATTAACTAGATGAAAAGCAATGTCATTGAGCTTGGAGAGTTTTTTCATAAAAATAGATTTATTCCGTTAATTCTATATTGGTTTAAAAAAAATCAAAGAAACTTATATTGGAGAAGAAATAGAAATTTATATCTAACTTATTTATCAGAAATTATGCTTCAACAAACTACTGTGAAAACAGTAGAAAACAAAATACTAGAAATAATAAATATTTTTCCAAATTTTAATTCCTTTAAAAATAAAAAATTAGAACAATTGCTCAAAGTTTGGTCAGGTTTAGGTTATTACAACAGGGCTGTAAATTTATTCAAAGCAGTAACTATTATTAATAAAAAATTTAATGGAGTCTTACCAGATAATAGGGATTCGCTAATTTCTTTACCTGGTGTTGGTATATACACTTCAAGTGCAATATTAGCTATAGGCCATAACCAAAAAGCATTCCCTATTGATGTAAATGTAAAAAGATTAGTAGAAAGAATATCTGGAGCTGAATTTAAAGATAAAGAAATTGAAAGTATATTAAGTTTGGCTTGTAAAAAAAAGATTTCCTATAGAAGTTTAGCTGAGTCTATGATGGATTTTAGTTCAATAATTTGTAAAAAAAATAATCCTGATTGTGATATATGTAAATTTTCTAATTTTTGTAAATCAGCTTTTCAAAAATTTGAAAATAATCAAAATACAAAAAAAATTAATAAGAAAATAGACTTCTATATATTAAACTCCCCTTTACACATTTGTTTTATAAAAAAACCAAAATTTCAATTTTACAAAAATTTTATCCATTTACCCTCAAATTTGGATGAAGAATTTATCTCAAATATAAAATTAAAAAAAAAAGAGAAGATTAAAAGTTTTAAATTTGTAATTACAAATAACCTTTTTCAAGTTAACGTTTATAAACTAAATCAAAAAAAATTAAAAATTGAAAATACAGTATGGATCGAAAAGATAAAAACAAAAGAACTTGCTTTACCGACATTATTTAAAAAAATACTTAGCTAACCTCTCATTTTTTTTCTTATTATATCTATAGATATTAAATTCTTTTTTTTATCTTCGTAATGCCAGAAATCCCATCCATTAAAACTTGATGTCTTATTTACTTTTGCAGCTATTTTATGAATTGATCCTCTATCATTTTTGTATGTTATGCTTCCATCTGGAAGTACGGTAGCTTTATAGTTTTTGTTATTATTATAAAGTGAAGATCCTGGTTTTAAGTGACCATTATCAATTAAACTTGCGAAAGGTATTTTTTGAACTGGTTTATCTTTTTCATTAACTTCTAATAAGTTATTTTTAAGAGATTTAATTTTTTTTAATCTTTTTTCAGCTAAATTAAAATAATCTTTATCCTTTTCAAAACCTATATAATTTCTACCTAAATATTTCCCCTCAGCACAAAAACTTGCCGTCCCCGCAAATGGTTCTAAAATTAGATCTCCTTGAATTGACGATTGAAGTATTATTTTTTTCATTAAAGCTAAAGGTTTTTGGGTAGGGTGTGCTGTTTGGTTTGTTTTATTTTTGATTCTTTCTTTACCTGAACAAATCGGAAAATTCCAAATACTTCTCTCTTGTTTATCTTCGTTTGCAACTTTTAAAGTGTGATAATTAAATTGGTATTTTGACTTAGGTTTTTTTGAACACCATATAAGAGTTTCATGAGCATTTGTAAGTCTTGTTGCTCTGAAATTTGGTAAAGGATTTGATTTAGCCCAAATTACATCATTCAAAATCCAAAAGTTTAGATCTTGGAGAATTTTCCCAATTCTAAATATATTGTGATAAGACCCTATAATCCATAATCCACCATCTGGTTTTAAAACTCTTTTACACTCGCGTAAATATGAAAGGGTAAATTCATCATAGCTAGCGTAATTATCAAATTTGTCCCAATCTTGATTTACTCCATTGACAACGGAATGGTTTGGTCTGGTTAAAACTTTATTTAGTTGCAAATTGTAAGGGGGGTCTAAAAAGATTAAGTCTATAGTATGGTCTTCAACTTTTTCAAATAGATCAATGCAATCACCTAGGTAAAGACTATTTTGTTTTAACACTATGGAATCTTATTACTAATAAAGAATCATGTGTAAAAAAAGCATTGCAGTCTGTTGATAACTAAGTAGATAACTTTTTGATAAGTTTACTTATTGGTTGATAAGTTGTCCGATGAAATCTACTGACACCATGTGAATAAATAGCATCTAAATGATTTTTAGTTCCATAACCTGCATTTTTATTCCATTGATAAACATTATCTTTTAAGTGAAGTTTGGTGATTAATTTGTCCCTATATACTTTTGCAATAATAGAAGCTGCAGAGACTTGATTTATTTTATCATCTGCTTTGACTAGGGCTTTTACTTTATAATCCTCCATACCATTTGGGATAAACTTCCCATCAATAATGACTGTATCCGTTTTTTTAGATAACAAAATAATTGATTGCTTCATGCATTGCAAAACTACATTGTGAATATTAAATTTCTCAATAAATTTTTTTTTTCCAACAATAATTTGATAATTAAAATTAAAGCCCCTATTTAATTTGAAATAATTATAAATTTCCTCTCTCTTTTTTTTATTTATTTTTTTTGAGTCAGTAACATCAAAAGGAAGTACTTCAAAGAAAGAATTTTGAGATCTAAATGCACAAACTATTGCACTTCCAACAAGAGAACCTCTGCCAACTTCATCAACACCAACGACATATTCACTCATCAAGTCTTGGTATCAATTCGATAAAATTACATGGTTTGTGTCTTATATCTAATTGATGAAAAAGAATATCATTCCAAGCATCTCGAACAGCAGAAGTAGATCCAGGCAAGCAAAAAATATAAGTTTGATTTAATAAAAAGGCACTTGCTCGAGATTGTATGGTTGAAGTTCCAATTTTTTGATAACTGAGTTGTCTAAATAATTCACCAAATCCTGGTATTTCAATTTGAGATACTTTTTTCAAAGCATCAATTGTATTATCTCTTCCCGTTAAACCAGTTCCTCCTGTTGTAATTATTACATCGTTTTCAACAGAGTTAGTTAAGCCTTGAATTATAGGTATAAAGATTTCTGGTTCGTCTTCGATAATTTGATAATGAGAAACATCATGTCCTTTTTGAAGTATTAGATCCTTTAATGTATTACCAGATTTATCATCGCTCTTTTTTCTTGTGTCCGATAAAGTAATGACGGCAATATTTATTTTTTTAAATGTTATTGTTTCGTCAATCATTAATCAAAATCGTATTAGTTGCTATCAATTCATCAGCATAATCAAAAGAATTATGATTTATTAATTCATAAATAACAAGATTAGTTAGAACTCGCTCTACAAATAATCGAGTTTCTCTTGATGGAATAGATTCAATTAAAAGAAAGCTATCATTATTAAACGTAGTTTTTTTCATCCATTTTGAAAGATTTCCAGGCCCAGCATTATAAGAGATTAGTGCTTTCAATAAATCACCCTCAATATAATTTATGGATAATAAATTTTGTAAATAAAGACTTCCTGTTTCGACGTTAATTTCAGGATTATACAATATTCTAGGATTTGACTTAAATTGATGTTTTTTATTTACCATACGGGCTGTGGAGGGAAGAATTTGCATTAATCCATATGCACTTTTCCCACTTTTTGCAAAAGCGCTAAATTGAGACTCCTGTCTTATCATGCTTATGATAATAGTTGGATCTATGTCGTTGAAATTATAATTTTGAATCCATTGTGGTGTTGGATAAAGATAATCTATGGGAGCATCATCTTTAAATAAATATTTTGCTGTTTTAATTTGAAGAGAACTTAAGTCGTTTTTAATAGAAAAATTTAAAATTAGTCTTTTAAATCTATCATTAGTAATGTTTTGAAGTCTATTTAATTCAATCTCTGCAATTGGCAGTTCATCAATGTCTATTAATGCCTGAATTCTCTTACCTAATTTTGTATCTAAAAATGAGTCAAGATCCGAGTTCATTATAGAGGTGTTAAATTCAAAGTCCTGAATGGTCTTATCAATTATTCTACAAGATAAAATGGAATAAATATTAAAACTTGGCCTACAAGATTTATTTAAAGCCTCTAACGAAGCTTTAAAGGTAATAACATCTTCAGCATCTTTTGTTGATGATAAAAATGACCAATATGCTCCAGCATCGCTGAGCCATTTGTTATCTGAAATTTTTGAGAGTATTAAAAACTGCCTTGAAGCTTTCTGATATTTACCTTTTCTATAATACGAGAGACCCTTAATCCACAAGCCTTCAGAGTAAGGTTGACTTAAAAATGCCTGATCGTTAAGCACATTAATAGCCTTATCATCTAAATCTGCAAGATAATACCCATTGGCAATTTTTGATAATAAAAATGACTTTTCTTTTTGATTAAAATATTTTATGTGGTGATTCAAATATTCTAAAGCTCCAGTTGGCCATCCTCTACCAACTCTTGATCTTACAGTGTTATAGATACTAATTTTTTTTGAGTAATTTTTATTTGAAAATATTTTATTTGATTTACTTGAATTGGTAGCATCTGTTTTATCTTTTTGAAAGATTTCATTAAAGAGGGGGTAAGAATTTTTTTTTGGTCTTTTTGCTCCATCTGGCATTCTACGCACACCTAATTTATAAATCCTTCTCGCTTCATATTGATCACTGTATTCACTTAACCAATCTCGTAGTTCTAAAAAACTGGATCGATGTGCTGTAGGATGGAGGAGTTTTAAAGCTTGAACATGACCCATGAGTATTAAATCATCAAGTTTTGCAATATTATTATCACCTCTAGAAAAATTACCATCTCTGTAATCGTTAAAAATACTTTTGTAGAGACCTATATCTTTTGAACTAAGGGCAAATATAGTTTGTGAGTAAAAAAGTGAGATTAATATGAGAACAATTTTCATTTCTAACCACCCAGTTGTTTTTTTATTTCTTTTAAATCTTCCCAAGCATCTTTTTTGAGATCTGGGTTGTTAATAAGCAAAGATGGCTCATAGAGTACACGGCATTTTTTTGGGACTACGTCATTTGGGGTATTAAAGTCAAACCACTTACCTCGAAGAGACATTGAGGATAAATCTGCAGCTAACAACATCTTAATACAATAATTTGACATAATTATTAAATATTTTGGATTAATCAATTCAATCAAACGATAATTTATCAATTGTAAAGTTGTAATCATTTTATGATCATTCTCAAACTCACCTATGCCTCTAGGTATATAAGAAGCTAAGCTTATTTGTTTCCTATCTAGTTTTATTGAGGAGAGCATTTTATCAAATAACTCACCATTTTTGTTATCTATTATTTTTGTGTCTGAAATATCACATTTACCATAAAAGAATAAAATCTTGGAATTTTTATTCCCCTCTACTAGTTTAATTGATTTATCTATATTTAATTTTATTAATTCTTCCTTCAAAAAATCCTCAAGCTGGTTAATATTACTGGCCTTGCTCGGACTTGTTATATTACTTGAAATTATTTTTTCAGTTTTATTTTCAACGAAATCTTTTTGTTTAAATTCTTCAAGATTCATCAATTCCAAAAGAATATTTTTTTGGTAGTCTAGCTGTTTCATGTTTAAAAAATTATCTATATTTTATTACAGTATATGTTTTTTGGGATTTATTGTATATGCATATGGGTCTCAATTAAAAAATACATTTGATAATCAACTTCTAAGTTCTATATATGCCGAATACAATAATGATTATTTAACATGGGAGAAATTACCCAAGTACGAATTATCAAGTGACCAGTCCTCAGATCTACTAAGTAAAATTATTATAGGCGATTACAAATTAAATAGTATGAATGAAAATAAAAAGGGATTTGTTTATGAAATTCTGCACTTTTTGAATAATTTGAGCGAAAATAATTGTTCAAATCTTCCAAATAAAAAACAAATTTACATTTTTGAGGAGTCTATTTTAAAAAGCATAAATTTTTGGATGTCATTTTGTAATAATAAAAATATTGAGAGTAATTTACAAAATTTAAATACTATTGATAGTAGATTTATAAATTTAATATACATAAACAAAATTTATTACTACCACTTAAGAAAAGATATAAGCCGTTTAAGTAAGATAAATAAAGAATTAACTACCAACCTTGAATCCCTCTCTATTTTTAATTCAAAAGAAATAAATCTATTGAATAATACTTTTAGCTCTAATGACCTAAATTTTCCAATTACAAAATTTATTAAATCGTCGACTATGTTAAATAATTTATCTTTAGAATTAGATAAGGACTTTATAATTAAAGATTATAAAGACGTTATATATCTTCAACTATTTCAAACTAGTACTTATTATTTTTATGCAGGTGAGTATAAAAGTGCTCTTGCATTATTATCTTATTTAATTCAAATTGACTCAAAAAATAAAGATTATTACAATTATAAAAAACTCTCATTCTTAGCTGAATTAAATCCTAATAAAGACATACTTGATTTAATAAAAAACTTTAATTCAAGTAATACTAATTTCAATTTTTTTAGAAACTACCTATTTATTTCATCTTCCATCAAATTAGATAGTAATTTGAGTGAATTAGTCTACTTCTTCAATAACATAAATCATGATAGTGACTGGACTCATTTGGATTTAGCATTCATTTTAGCAATGGAAATGTACCGTTCAAATGACGATCAGGCAGCTTTAGATTTTATCAATAACTGTTGTTTGAATATCTTAAAAAAATCAGATGATCCTATCCATTTATTTAAATATGGCATTTTGCTTGAGAGAAATCATGAAATTAAAACTGCTGAAGATTTCATCCAAAGGAGTATTGATATCTCTGACAGTTCATATCCCTATGTGTTAAACTATCTTGCATATTTATGGGTTGAAAATGAAAGAAAATTGGATCTTGCAGAGGATATGCTTCAAAAAGCAGTCAAAGACTCTGACTATAATAATGGAGCTATACTCGACAGCTTAGGTTGGCTTTATTATAAGAAAAATGATCTAAATTTAGCTGAAAAATGGATTTATAACGCATATACGTTAGAGCCCTCAGAGCCAGAAATAATTGATCATTTGTCACAAATTTATTATCAACAAGGCAGATATAAAGAAGCTAAATTTCTTGATAACAAAATCTTATTATTTCACAAAGACTATTTTAAATTTGATGAAGTTTTAAATAGAAATGAATAAAACTAAACTAATTAGCCCTGCCAAGATAAATTTTGATTTAAAAATAAAATATTATGATGAAAATTATGAAAAACATAAAATTTCTTCAAAGGTTGTATTATTAAAAATAAAAGATTTAATTTTTGTTTCAGATCATTCAAAATTACAGATTACTTATCATGATCATCATAATAAAATAATAAATTTAAAAAATGATATAATAAAAAAAACAATTACATTTTTCGATCGAAGATATAAAACTAGAACTAAATTAAAATTTTTGGTTCATAAAAATATACCTACCGGATATGGTCTAGGAGGAGGGTCTTCTAATGCTGCCTCAATTTTAAAGTTTCTGTATAAATATCATCAAATTAAATCAAATAATTTTAAAAAAGATGCCCCATTAATTGGATCAGATGTACTTTTATTTATTGATAAATATCCAAAAATTATTGATGGATTAAATAAATTTAATTATTCCAAAGCTAAAATTAATTCATGGAAGAAAATTTTTATAATTTTACCCTTAAAAAAAAATTTAACTAAAAATATTTATAACCACTTTAAAAATTATAATTCACAAATAAATAGTAAGTATAATTCTCAAAATAATTTAACTAGGTCCTCAATGATTTTAAATCAAGAATTTAAGGAGATATTTATGTATCTTTCATCTTTTAGGAGAGATTTTCTAAAATTTGGTATGAGTGGTAGCGGGTCTTCTATTTTTCTATCTTTTAAGGAAATTTCGAAAGAAAGGCAAATTTTGAGGAATATCAATAAATTTTACCCTCTAGTTAGAATTGAAAAATCTCTTTATTTCGGATAAGTTCATTAATTCCTGATGGGGCGTAGCCAAGCGGTAAGGCACCGGTTTTTGGTATCGGCATGCGTAGGTTCGAATCCTACCGCCCCAGCCATTTCTGAGCTATATATTAAAATAATATGAATCAACTTATATTTTCACTGAAAGAGGGATCAATCAGTTACCATAAAAATGAAATTTTTAAGGAACTAGATTTAAATATTCATAGAAAAGATTTTATTGCTCTTGTTGGTAAAAATGGGGCAGGGAAATCTACTTTAATGAATGTCATATCTGGTCAACATGAGATTGACTTAGGTGAAATATGGAGCATTGACAACATTGCAGTTAATTACTTTAACCAAAATTATAAATTACAAAATGAAAATAATACCGTAGAAAAAGAGATTTTATCAGCGATTACTAATCAAGATGATATTTACGAAATAGACATCTTCTGTAATAAATTAAGTGTAGATAAAAATAGTTTAATTAAAAATTTATCTGGAGGTCAAAAAAGAAGAGTAGGTCTAATCAAAACATTAATAAGACCATCTGACCTTTTGCTCTTGGACGAACCAACCAATCACCTAGACCTAGATACAATAGTATGGCTAGAAAATTATTTGAAAAAACTAGATAGTGCTATTTTATGTGTAAGTCATGATCGACAATTTCTTAAAAATTTTACTAATAAAATATTATGGATAGACCGATCCAGAGTGAAAGTAAATAACAGCGGATACATTGATTTTGAAAACTGGTCTAATACTTTGTTATCACAAGAAGAAAGAGAATTACAGAATAGAAAGCAATTTGTTAACCTAGAGGTTAATTGGGCTAACAAAGGAGTAAAAGCAAGAGTAAAACGAAACACTAGAAGGTTAGAGCAAGCAAAAGAGCTCAAGGACAATTTAGATAAAGATATAAGTGAATTTAAAAAAGCAACAAGAAAAATAGAAATTAACCAAATATATGAAAATTCAAAGAATTTTAAACATGTTGCTGAATTTCATAATGCCGAATTTTATTTTGGCACTGAAGATAAAAACTTAATTTTAAAAAATTTTAGTTTGAAAATCAGCAAAAAGGACAGAATAGGACTTTTAGGAAGTAATGGCTCAGGTAAATCAACATTTTTAAAAATCTTACTTAATGAGCTCCATTTAAAATCAGGGACTTTAAAACTTAGAAAAGAGTTGGAATTTTCATATTTTGACCAGTTAAGAAATGATTTAAAAGACAATCTTCCAATAAAAAAAATATTAGTACCCTCTGGTGGGGATTATCTTAAAACACAAGGCAAGGAAAGACATGTATGTAGTTACTTGAAGGATTTTCATTTCGATCCATCTAAAGCAAATGATCCTGTTGGTAGTTTATCTGGAGGAATGAAAAATCGATTACTCTTATCGAAGGTTTTATCAAATCCTAAAAGTGGTCTAATATTAGATGAACCAACAAATGATCTTGATATAGATACTTTAGATTTAGTAGAGTCAATATTATCAGGCTACAATGGAACTTTAGTGGTCGTATCTCATAATAGGGATTTTTTAGATAAATTAGTGAATAAAATATTATTTTTTAAGGGAAATGGAGAGGTTGTTTTATTTAATGGAGGCTATCATGATTTTCTTAACAATAAAGATCTTCTAATAAATGATAGCGATGACTCTTTAAAAATTGATCATAAAGCTGAAAAATATAAAAAACATTCATCAAAAGTTACTAAGAAGAAATTAACTTTTAAACTACAATATGAGCTTAATAATTTACCCAAACAAATAGATCTCTTAAAAGAACAAATAGATCATTTTGAAAAAATTTTAGAGGCACCAGATCTATATAAAAAAGATTATGATTTATTTATAACTTCTAGTGAAAAATTAGGATCTCTTCAATTAGAATTAGATACTAAAGAACAAAGATGGTTAGAGCTGATGGAACTTACTTAAATACATGAATTTAAAAAACAAAGTTAAAGAACTCATAAACATTTCTTTTTTAAACGAAATTTGTAATGTTCTCCCATATGAAGACAAAGATATTTATCTTATTGGAGGTGCTACTAGATCCATACTTTCTGATAAATATGAAAATAAAGATATTGATTTGGTCATACCAGATTTAGACAGTTTTACAGTTGATAAAATTTTAGATAAATACGATAATGCAAAATATTACCCAGGATATAAAAGTATATCCTTGGTATTTAATGATTTTGAATATCAAATAAATTCATTCAGAAAAGATATAGCCCCATCTGGAAGACACTCTAAAGTAGCTAAAGCTTCTAGCATCAAAGAAGACTCCCTTAGAAGAGATTTTACCTTCAACAGTGTATATATAAATTTAAAAGGAGATGTTTATGATTTTTATTTGGGCATAGAACATTATCAAAATAGCTATTTAAAATTTATTTTTGATCCGATAGTTCAAATTCAAAAAGATTATTTAAGGGCAATACGATATATAAGATTTTTATCATTATTTGAAAATACAAAAACATTTCCTGCTGATATGGAGGCAATAACTATTCTCTCTAAAAATATTACAGATTTTGTGAAAGAGAAAAAGATAACTCAAGAGTTAAACAAAATCCAAAAGATGCCATTTCCTGAAAATACTATTTCCTTTTTAAAAAAAAATAATGAGCTAAATTATCTTATAGATTTCTTAAACTAAAAATTACCTTTAATCTTTGAAACGATGATTGCAACGGAGGTTGCTAAATTTAATGATCTTGTTTTACTGCTCATCGGTATTGTAATTTTTTCATCAACTATATTATGAATTGTATCCGGAACTCCTGCTGTTTCTTTACCAAATAAAACGATATCATTTTCCTTGAATTTAAAATCATAGAGATTGTTGTTAGTTTTAGTAGTAGCTAGAATAACTCTCTTATTATTTTTTTCGCAATAAGAGTAAAAATTGTCCCAATTTTCATGATTTAAAATTTTGCAATGATCTATGTAATCCATTACAGCACCTTTAAATCTTTTGTCTGACATTGAAAAAGGAAGAGGCTTCACAATGTGTATAGGAAATTCTAAACAAGCTGCTGTTCTGATAATTACGCCAAGATTTTGAGGCATATCAGGCTGATAGAGACATATTGCAAATTTATGCGTCATGATGACTACTACTTATGCTACATCTTACTAATAAAATCTATAAAGATTTAAAATCAAATGTCAGACAGTAGAAAACCAAGAAGAGATTTTATAAAATTATCTGCAATGACTCTGGGAGGGGTCGGAGCTGCTAGTTTGCTAATACCTTTCATATCTAGCATGAATCCAGGAAAAGATACTCTTGCCTTAGCATCGACAGAGATAGATTTATCCCCTCTTGAAGAAGGTCAAAGTTTGACAGTAATATGGAGAGGCAAACCAGTTTTTATAAAGCATAGAACTAAAAGTGAAATTGATATAGCAAAAAACACATCTCTAGATGAACTTCCGGACGCTGAAGAGGACTCTGCAAGAGTTCAAAAAGATAATTGGTTAGTTGTTCTTGGAGTTTGCACTCATTTAGGTTGCGTTCCTCTCGGTCAAAAAGCTTCAGATACAAAAGGAGATTACGGTGGGTGGTTCTGCCCATGTCATGGTTCTCATTATGATACTTCTGGAAGAATCCGTAAGGGACCTGCACCAACTAATTTGCCTGTTCCCCCGTATGTATTTTTAACAGATAATAGAATAAAGATTGGATAAAATTAATGAGCTCAGATCAATTACAAGGATATAAAAAAACATTAAACTCTCCCTATACTGGTATAAAGGGTTGGATTGACTCTAGGCTCCCACTGATAAGAATGATGGAAGCTGAATATCTAAAATTTCCAGTTCCAAAATCATTAAATTATTTTTGGTCTTTTGGTGGTATTGCTATGTTTTGTTTAATTGGTTTAATTTTAACAGGTATATTTTTAGGATTTCATTATAAGCCCTCAGCTGAAGACGCTTTTGACTCTGTAGAAAGGATCATGAGAGATGTCAGTTTTGGTTGGTTAATAAGATACCTTCATGCCAACTTAGTTTCATTTTTCTTTATAGCTACTTTTATTCATATCTTTAGAGCCTTATATTTTGGGTCATACAAAGCCCCTCGTGAGTTAGTATATATTTTCGGTTTGACGATGTTCATGTTAATGATGGCAACTGCTTTTTTAGGATACACACTTCCATGGGGTCAGATGTCATACTGGGGAGCTACTGTTATAACAAATCTTTTCTCAGCTATCCCTGTTGTGGGTGATGCAATATTACAGCTACTTCTTGGTGATTTTACCGTTGGGGACTCAGCTGTTAACCGATTTTATGTATTGCACTGGTTGTTAGCTTTTGCGATCGTAGGTTTAGTTGTATTTCATGTTATTACACTCCACATGACAGGTTCAAATAATCCAACTGGTTCAGAACCTCAAAGCTGGGATGAAACAGTTAGCTTTCATCCTTACGTAACAATAAAAGATTTAAATGCTGCTCTATTTTTCTTTATTATTATGGCTTTCATTTTATTTTATTATCCAAATATTTTAGGACATTCAGATAATTATATTAAAGCGAATCCCATGATAACTCCTGCACATATTGTGCCTGAATGGTATTTCTTACCCTTTTACGCTATTCTGAGAGCCATTCCTGATAAGCTTGGCGGGGTAATAGCGATGTTTAGTTCTATTCTTGCACTAGGATTACTTCCTTGGCTTGACACATCAAAAGTTAGATCATGTTTGTTTAGACCTATTTGGAGATATTGTGTTCTTTTATTTGCTGTAAACTTTTTGGTCTTAATGTATGTAGGAGGTAAACCTGCTGAAGATATTTATGTGCTTATCTCCAGGATTGGAACCGCATATTGGTTTTTATTTATTTTTGTATTGGCTCCACTTGTAGGATTTCTTGAAACCCCTAGACAACCACTTACCATTACAAATTACTTGCAAAGCAAAAAAGCTTAAATATGAGAAAAGCTCTCCTGGCCTTTTTTTTACTTTTCAGTTTTAACTCCTATGGCGCAGGTGCAAAAATTGACATTCCAAAATATGACTGGTCTTGGAAAGGGTTTTTTGGAACATATGATCGCGCCTCAGCTCAACGCGGCTTAAAAGTATACAGAGAGGTTTGTGCAGGGTGCCATTCTATGAATTATCTTGCTTACAGAAATCTAGGAGATCTTGGTTTTAGTGAAGATCACATTAAGGCAATAGCTGCAGAGCATTTAATTTTGGACGGACCCGATGATGAAGGTGAAATGTTTGAAAGAGATGGAATCCCATCAGATCAATTTGCAAATCCCTATCCAAATGTTAAAGCTGCTCGGGCTGCAAACAACGGTGCTTATCCTCCAGATTTATCTTTAATAGTCAAAGCTAGACCAAAAGGTGCAGATTATGTTAAAGCATTATTGCTTGGTTACGTCGATCCACCAGAAGATATAAAAGTACCCAAAGGCCAACATTATAACAAGTATATGGCAGGTAATTTAATTGCGATGACATCACCATTGTCTGATGGTTTAGTTGATTATGATGATGGCACCGAAAGTTCTATGGACCAAATGACAACTGATGTTACAACTTTTTTAGCTTGGGCTGCAGAGCCAAGTTTAGAGGATAGAAAAAGAATGGGTTTAAAGGTTATTCTGTTTTTAATAGTTTTATTTGTACTTGCTTATATTTCAAAGCAACAGATTTGGAAAGATATCAAACATTAAACAAAAAGTGCATGACATCCCCGTCATTAACTTCATATTCTTTACCTTCTAATCTTAATTTTCCTTTTTCCTTCGCACCACTCTCCCCATTGTATTCAATATAATCCTCATAAGATATTGTTTCAGCCCTAATGAAACCTTTCTCCATATCAGTATGTATTTCACCAGCAGCACCTGGTGCTAATGTACCTTTTGAAATTGTCCAAGCTCTTAATTCTTTCTCACCAGCAGTAAAAAAATTAATATAATTTAAAAGGGCATAGCCTTTTTTTATAACTCTTTTCAACCCAGTTTCTTTAAGGCCCATACTATCAAGAAACATTTTTTTTTCTTCATCGTCACTTATTTGCGAAATTTCTGACTCAATTTTTGCACTTACAAGTAGCGTTTCTGAATTATTCAATTTTGAATATTCTTCAATAGATTTTGTATGCGAATTTCCATTTACTGAGGAATTTTCATCAACATTACATACATATACAACAGGTTTTATAGAAATTAATTGAAATATACTCAAATATTCAATCTCTTCTTTATCTAAATTATTTAATATTCGTTGTTCTTTAGAGATGAGCTCAATTGCCTTTTCAATTACTGATATTTTTTTTTTATCATCTTCTGTTTTTTGAGTTTTTTTTAATTTTTGATAATTTTTTTCTAAAATTTCTAAATCAGATAAAGCTAATTCTGCATTAATTATTTTAATATCTTCAAGGGGATCAATTCTATTTTCGACATGTTGTATATCATCATCTTCAAAACATCTTACTATATGAAATAAAGCATTTACTGATCGGATATGAGATAAAAATGCATTTCCCAAGCCTTCTCCTTTAGAGGCACCTTTGACTAAGCCTGCAATATCTACAATTTCAAAAGCTGCAGGGATAATTTTCTGAGGGTTGCATATTTTAGATAATTTTTGGATTCTATCATCTGGCACCCTTACTAGAGAACTATTAGGATCAATAGTAGCAAAAGGGTAATTTGCTGCCAGAGCTTGTTCATTTTCACATAATGCGTTAAACAAAGTAGATTTTCCTACGTTTGGAAGACCTATGATCCCACACTTCATTTAAATACCTAGATTGGATAAATGTTTAGAAACAAATATCTGTGATAAATTTAAGTATATGACTTCAAATAATAAAAAAAGTTTTTTCTTTTCTTCAACTTTGAAGTTACCCAATACATGCCGTGTTACTTTATCTTTTTCCCCAGGATGACTAATACCAATTCTGAGCTTCCAATAGTTATCTCCAATTTTACCACTAATGCTTCTAAGTCCGTTGTGACCAGCATTACCTCCAGCATATTTTATTTTGATTTCACCTAAATCTAAATCTAGCTCATCGTATAAAACAAATATTTCATCAGATTTACTTAATTTATTAGTTTTTAAACTCAATATGCCATTTCCAGACTCATTCATATAATTCTCAGATAAGGCAATCTGACATTGATGACCATCTAACTGAAAAGTGTTAGTCAATTTAAAATTTTTAAATTTTTTTAATTTAAGTTCTAACTTATCAACAAGAAATTCGCCAAGTAACAAACCAGCGTTATGACGATTATTTTTATGTTTGATAGTGGGATTGCCTAAGCAAAATAGAGTAAGCATATAGGAAGACTATATTATTCGGCTGCTTTTTCTTCTTCTTTTTTATCTTCAGCTTTTTCTGCTGTTTCTTCAGTGCTTTCTTCTGTCTCTTCAGGTTCAGGTTCTTTTTCAACTTTTGGTGCTTGAACAGTGGCTAACATGAAGTCTCTACCTTGAATTGTAGGCTTCATTCCTTCTGTTAAAGTTACGGCGCTCAATCTTATATCATCACCAATTTCCTTGCCTTCTAACGATATAACAAATTTTTCAGGTATGTTATTAGCCAGACAAGTAAGTTCAATTTCTCTTCGGACTACGTTTAAGATGCCACCTTGTTTCAATCCAGGGGATAATTCTTGATCAGTGAATTCAACAGGCACAGCAATGACTATTCTTGTTTTTTCATCAACTCTTTGAAAGTCCACATGAATAGGATTGTGTTTAACTTTATGCCTTTGAATACTTTTTACAATTACAGCTTCTTTTTTGTCACCAAACTCTACCTCAAATATTTTTGAATAAAAGCCACCTTCTTCAAATCTTTTTTTAAGCTGAATAGTGTCCACTGCAATCATAACAGGATCATTGTTCCCTCCATATATGATAGAGGGTATTAAACCTTCATCAAAATAGGGATTAGTATTACCTTTTTTACGTTCTTTTGCAGGTATATTTCCACTGATTTTCATAGGCTGAGTTTATACAATAAAAACTAAGATTAATCAAACAGAGAAGATATAGATGTTTCGTTATTTATCCTCATTATAGCCTCTCCAAATAGTGGGGCCACAGACAAATATCTCATACCAGACGGAACTTCAAATGTGGGCTTAATAGTATTGGTACAAACCATTTCTTCTAAAACAGAATTATTAATGTTTTCTAAAGCTTTTCCGGAGTATACACCATGCGAACAATAACCATAAACATGAGTAGCTCCCTTTTCTTTTAGAGCCTTAGCTGCGTTACAAATAGTTCCTCCTGAGTCTACTAAATCATCAACAATGATACATTTCTTGCCATCGACTGATCCTATAACATTCATAGCATTCGAGACACCAGGAGCATCCCTACGTTTGTCTATTATAGCTAAGTCAGCGTTAAGTTTTTTTGCAAATGCTCTGGCCCTGAGAACACCACCAACATCTGGAGAGACAAATACTAAGTTCTCATCTCTTTTATTTGATTTGATATCATTTACAAACATATTTAATGCATAAAGATTATCCAATGGGATATCAAAAAACCCTTGAATTTGTCCTGCGTGTAAATCCATAGTTAAAACTCTATTGGCGCCTGCTGTTGTAATTAAATTAGCCACTAGTTTAGCCGAAATAGGAGTTCTTGGCCCAGTTTTTCGGTCCTGTCTGGCATAACCAAAATATGGTAATACAGCAGTAATTCTTTTAGCAGATCCTCTTTTTAAAGCATCAATTGCAACTAACAACTCCATTAAATTGTCATTAGCAGGGAATGAAGTTGATTGTATTAAAAAAACATCCTCTCCTCTTACGTTTTCAGCAATTTCAACAAATATCTCCTTATCAGAAAATCTTGTCATAGTTGTTTCAGATACGGGTATTTTAAGATATTCTGAAATCTCTTTAGATAACTCAATGTTACTATTTCCAGAAATAATTTTCATAAGTTAACTGAGTTATATAGTAAAATATATATCCATACAAAGTTAATTTATTGATACTAGGCTAATATTTCTTCCATAATCTTTTAATCTTTGATGAATACTCCTTCGATAACTAAAGTAATTTTTGTTTTTATAAGTATCTATTTTGGAATCTACAATTTTGAAAACCCCTAAGCTGTTTAATTTAACTTTAGCAAGCTTAGGAAGGTCAAAAAAATACCTATTATTTTTTCTAGTATAAAAATCTGTGTCGTTTAAATTCATGTCATTAATAAATTCTATTGATACCTCATAAGAGTATTTTCTGATACAAGGGCCAATAAAGGCTCTTAAATTAGATCTTTTTGAGCCAATTTTAAGCATTTTATCTACAGTATTTTCAATAATTCCTTTCTTTAAACCTTTCCATCCTGCATGGCAAATCCCTATAACTTCATTTTGGTAATCAATAAATATTATTGGTAAACAATCTGCTGTTGTAATTCCAAGTACAAAATTATCACCCTGTGCTACAATACCGTCACAATTATATTCAAATATATTTTTCCTCACTATAAGACATTTATTTGAGTGTAATTGGTTGGGAATAATTAAAGTCTTTTCTTTTTTAGATATGCTCAATTTTGCAATTTCAATATTTTTTTTAACATTTTGTAAATTATCTTGAGATTTTAATCCACAATTAAGAGAATTATAAATACCTTTTGATTTACCATTTTTATTATTAAAAAATTTAAATTTTATAGATTTACTCATTTTTTTTAAAAGAAAAGTTTAAAAATGATGTACCCATACCTCCAAACTTTTTCCCACTAATTAAGTCAATCATCTCTTTAATATTCTTATCAGACGATTTTAAATACTCACTTGGAAGATTATTAAGAATTAGATCTTTTTGATAGATTATTGATGGATTATTTTTCAGAAAAAAGCTATTCATTAATTCAAAATTAACACCAAAGGAATAGTCTACATTTTCAAATTTATCAAATAAGTTTAATTTTTTATGATTAGATAATAGTCTAAGAGTGCTTTTAAAAGGTAATTTTGTATAACCATAATCAGTTGTAGTAAAAAAATATTTTTTACACTCTAATTTTTGAATATCACTAAGTATGTTTAATATTAAATTTGAGTGCTCTAAAATGTCATTATCTTTAAAGTTGTAACTTGAATAGTAATTTAATAATTCCTTAGAGATTATTGTACTATCCTTAATTAGTAAATACTCGTCATTATTTTTTGATATTTTTATCTCGTTGAAATTACCATTGTTGTAAATAAATTGCTTTGACCCGATAGCATCAAAAAATTCATTTGAATAAATAAATACTACATCTCCATTATTAATTTTATAATCGTATATATTTTTTATAAAATTTACTTTGACTTCTGATTTCTCTGAAATTTTTTCCCTAAAGTATTCACTTTTCTCCAATAAAGTAAGATCATTTACATTGATATTCTTTGACTTAAGGTAATAATATATATCCATAGATAGTAGCCCATTCCCAGGCCCTAACTCAAATAAATTTACATTTTTTACTTTTGGAAACTCTTTTAAAAACTGATTAGTAATGGCGATACTAAAAAGAGAGGATATCTCTGGAGATGTAATAAATTGGCCACTTGTACCAATTTTTTCAATATTAGGTTTATTATAAAAACCTGATGTTTTATCAAAATTAGAGAGCTCAACAAAATCTTGTATATTAATTGAACCAACCGACTTAATAATAGTATCTATCTTTTTTTGTATTGACATAAATATAGAAATATAAAACCAAGAATAACAATTGGAACTGATAATATTTGCCCTTGAGATATAAAATCAAATTTTAAGCCTAATTGAAAGTCTGGCTCCCTAAAATTTTCAATAATTATTCTAGATAATCCATAATTAATTAAAAATATAGAAGTTATTAAACCATTTTTAATCTTAAATTTATAAAAAATTATTAAAAGTAGAATAGCAGGTATTAATCCTTCAAAAATTGCTTCATAAATCTGGGAAATGTGTCTATAGATATCTTCATTTGGATAACTAATACTTAAAAAAAACTCTGTTGGTCTACCAATTAGTTCTTGGTTTAGAAAATTAGATATTCTTCCTAAAAACAATCCCACTGGTGCTGTAATACTTAGAAGATCAGATAGTAGAAAAATAGAAATATTATTTCTTTTTGAATATACAATAGTTGTTAAGATAATACCAATTAAAGCTCCATGAAAAGACATACCTCCTTGCCAAACTTTAAGTATTTCAAATGGGTTTTTTAAATAGAAATTTATATCGTAAAAAATTATATATCCTAATCTCCCACCAATTATTACTGATAAAAATAAATAAAAAAATAAATCTTCAAGTTTTTTCTTATTCAAATTAAATCGATTTAAATTACTTAAGGCAAAAAAATAGAAGTAAATAAATCCAATTATATAAGATATGCTGTACCATCTAATGGTTAAACCAAATAGTTCAAAAGCAACAGGTGATAAAAAATTTGGATACTCAAACACTTTTAAAACTAATAATACAACTTACGTCTCACACAAAGATAAACTTTACCTAAAGTTATCAAAATTTCTTTATAATTCAGTTGAAGTGGCTCAGATCTTCAATGATATAAAATCAGATTTTTTAAAATTAAAGAAATATTTAATCAACAGAAAAGATTAAATTTCAACAATAACATGCCTTATAATACTATATATAGTGTTTACTAAGAGAGTTAATGTGATACATATTGTGTATGAGTGATAAAAACATTGATTCTAGCCCTATTTCTCTTCTCGAAGATATATTTAATGTGAAACAGTCATCTAAAAGTTACAAAAATAATGATATTTCACTTTTAACTGAAATACATGAACAAAAAGTTATCATGGATTTTCAATGGATCGATGACTTAAAAGTCCTCATATCATCATTCAGTATTGATAATTATGAGTATAGCTTTCTTACTAATCGTATGAACAAAATTAACAATAATCTCGTAATTGGAACATTGAAACAAAATAATAATAATAAAATTATTTATAAACATAGTCTCCCAATTTCTGGGAAAGTAACTGCAGAAGATATAAGAAGTTATTTAGAAAATATTTTATCTGAATTTAACCACTTAGTCTCTGTCCTACTAAAAGGAGATAAAGTTGTTGAGACTACACAAACTTTAATTAATCAAAAAATTGTTGGCCACGCTTAAGCCAAAAGCTCTTTTTATTGGTTATGGACACTTAGCTAAATCATTAATTTCCAAAAAACTATTAAGTCTATTAAATATCTATGCTTTAAACTCAAAGAGTGAATTAAAAAATATTAATTTAAAAAAAAAAATATTTAAAAATAATTACACTTATAATTATGTTTTTCTTCTTACTAGACCTAAGACTTTTTTAAGTACTGGAACTCAATTTCAAAAATACCTCTCAAAAGATACAATAGTTATCTCTTGTATGGCCGGTATAAAATTAAGCACTATAGAGCAAATTTTAAAAACTAAAAAAATTATAAGAATTATGCCAAATGTTATGGCATCGAATAACAAATCTCAAACTCATCTTTATGTAAAAAATAAAAAATTAATGAGTAATAATCTAATAAAATTATTATCCTCTTTTGGAAAAATAATAAATGTTAGAAATGAAGACCAAATTAACCTTGCTACATCAGTTTATGGAAGTGGGCCAGCATTTATTGCTTATATAGTAAGTAGTTTTGTTAAAGCAACAAAAAAACTTGCTAAGCCATTTTACATAAATGAATTAGAAGTGTTAGAATTATTCAAAAATGTACTAGAAATTAACACCACATCAAAAATGTTAGATAGTTTTATTAGTTCTATTTCTAGTAAGAAAGGCACTACACAGGCAGGTGTTAATTATATAAAGTCACAAAAAATAGAAAAAATAATATACACAACACTACATAAGGCTTATAAACGAGCTAAGGAAATTGATAGTGAACAAAAAAGCGCAAAAACTAAATAAGACAAACCTAAAAAAGCTTAACAATATTGCGCATTTGAAGAGTTTTCATACAAAAATTAAATCAGTAAATTCAGATTATGACGACTTCAATATTTTCATAAAAGATTTTGAATATTTTATTTCAACAGAGTTAAAAACTCCAGCTAATGACCTTTCATTAGAAGATAAGATATTTGAAGGTATTATTAACAGATTAGATTTTCTTAATAATTACAAAAATATAACACTACGAATTTATTTAGAATCTCAAAAAAAGCCAAAATATTTCTTAAATTTATCTAAAAATATAAATTCATATTTTAATTTATTTTTAAATACTCACTTGGAAAAAACGATTAGTAACATAATTTATATTTATGCTTTTAATGTCTGGATAGAAGATAATAATAGTCTTGATAAAACTATGGCCTCCATTGGACATGCATTCGAGAATATAAATAGAGTAAAGTCATTTATAAGTAAAAGATGATAGGCTACTCTGACTTTGAAAAAGTTGATATTAGGGTTGGTACAGTAGTAGAAGCAAAAATAAATAAAAAATCTAATAAACCTAGTATATATTTGGTTATAGATTTTGGAAGTGATATTGGACTAAAAAAAACTTCTGCTCAACTCACTAAGAACTATCTACCAGAAGAGCTCATTGGGAAGCAAGTAGCTGCAGTAACAAATTTTCCACCTAAACAAATTGGTAAAATGATTTCTGAAGTATTAGTATTAGGTTTTCCTGATGATAATAATGATCCTATATTGGTTATGCCAACAACTAACATATCTAATGGGGGAAAGCTCTTTTAGACTCAAATTTGTAATATCACAGTTACTTTTAATCCACCATGTGATGATTTTTGGAAATTTAATTCTCCATTATTTAATTTTATTAATTTTTGAACAATTGATAGTCCTAATCCTGTACCCTGATTCAATTGATCAGATCCTTTAACAAAAGGTCTTATCAATTCTTCTTGTGATAAAGTTGTGCCTGGGCCATTGTCTTCAATGTCTATTTCCCACTTATTATCGATTAAATTAGAACTTATAAATATTTTTTCGGCAAATTTATCAGCATTGTCTAAGATATTCATTACAGCTCTTGTGATTTGATTTTTTCTGATAAATATTTTGCTTTCATTGTTAACTAAAACCTCAAGTTTTTGATAATTTTGAGCAATATTGGATATAAAATTTTTAGTATTTATCTCATCTAAATTTTCATTTTTTTCATTTTTAATAAAATCTAGATAATGATTTAGCATGATATTCATATCTGAAATATTTTGAGATATTGAATTTCTCAATGTTTCATTATTAATCTCATCAATCATTAAATTTATTCTCGTTAATGGTGTTTTTAAATCATGGCTGATACCAGCTAACATATTTCGTTGATTATCTAGTGTAGAATTAATGTTATTGTGCATGTTATTAAAATCTTTAATCAATCCTCTAACTTCTGAAGATCCTGTAGGTTTCAAATTTGGAGTCTCAATACCTCTTCCAAAACTTCTTGTAATTATGCCAAGTCTTTTTAGTGGTTGAATTTGTTTTTTTATAAATAAATATGAAATTAATGATAAAATAATACTTACAGCAATCGTCCATAAAAAAAATCCAGCAACAGTTTTTGTTTCAACTCTTTTCTTTGGAACTAAATAAAAATATTCTAATTTTTTTTTGTCAAAAAATATGAAGTGATTTTGATTTTGTAGAACTTCAAAATCTCCTGATATTTGGTTGAGTGAGTTTTTTATTCGCTTTCTAAATATCCAATTTGTAACTTCTTCTGCTTCACTGATATCTAAGTTATCAGTTCTTATGATTTGTAAAGTATTTGCATAATTATTTATTGAGGACGAGTCCTTTTGCATTTCTAAAATCTTTATTTCATTTGAAATAGATTGAGCACTTCTTTTTAAGACTAAATCCCAGTGTAATTCAAAAAATATCACTATTCCTATTATTTGAACTAATACTATTGGTATTGTAATAAGATAAACAGATCTTATTAAAAGGCTCTCTGAAAAATTACTCCATTTAAACATTAAATGAAAATTTTGTATCCTTTTCCATGAACCGATCTGATTATGTCTTTTAAATTACATTCTTTTTTTAATTTTAATCTCAATCTGGAAATTTGCATATCACCACTTCTTGATAAATAATCTAATCCTAACTCTGTGTTTAACAGGTCTCTCGTTAAATATTGGTGTGAATTACTTATTAGTAATTTCAAAATTTTTACTTCATTGCTCGAAAGATTAATATTTTGTTTTTTAAATAGTAATTGTTCTCTTTTTAAATCAAATACTGTTTCACTACTAAAATTTATTGTATCCAGAGATTGTTTTTTCGAGATATTTTTTTTTATTTTGAGCAATAACTCTCTTGAATCGAATGGTTTGCCAATATAATCGTCAGCACCTAATTCTAAACCAGTTACTCTATCGTCTACATTGCTTAATGCGGAGAGAAAGATTACTGGTGTATTAACTCTATTTTTAATTGTATTTTCATAAAAATCTAGACCTGTGCTGTCAGGGAGCATTACATCTAAAACAATCAAATCAAACAAGAATAGTTTTACTAATTTTTTTGCTTCTTCAATGTTTACAGCTTTAGAAACGATATAATCATTATTTACTAATAATTTTTCAATAAGCGCTTGGAGAGTTTCATCATCTTCAACTAAAAGTATATGCTTATCATTCATTACAATGACTCTATAATATTAATAAAACCAGACATATTTTTTGGATCTATCTTTTTAAATATTTTTATAATTTTTTCATTTATTCTATTTGTTGTTTTTTCAATTAACTCTTCCCCGTTTTTGGTTATTGAAATTGTCTTATTATCTAAATTTAATATATTTTTTATCTGTAAATCTTTTAGTATTAAATTTAAATTTTGTTTCTTTAAAAATACTTTATTTGCAATATCAATCTTCTTTTTAAATCCCTTTTTAATCTCTAAAATCACTATTAACTCATTAAATGTTAAATTATTTAATTCACAACAAATTTGGATCTCTCTTTGAAGAGATTTATAAGATCTATGTAAACCTAAAATTATCTCTAGAGTATTTTCTTTTTTAAAATATAAAGTATCGGCAAAACTTAAATTCATAAG
This sequence comes from uncultured Alphaproteobacteria bacterium, assembly GCA_902557145.1. Lineage (GTDB taxonomy): Bacteria > Pseudomonadota > Alphaproteobacteria > HIMB59 > HIMB59 > HIMB59. Next base: position 63,682 of record CACDYZ010000001.1, read on the forward strand.
ATATAAATATAATTATATTGTGAATTTTAATAAATAATATTACATTATTTCGAATTATGGAAATTATCCCCTTTGATAAGAGAATTGGTTTTATCTGGTATAACGGTGAATTTGTTGAATGGCAAAATGCCACTACTCACGTGCTTAACCATGGTTTGCATTATGGAAGTTGTGTTTTTGAAGGTTTAAGAGTTTATGGGGAAAAAATTTATAAATTAGAAAAACATACTGATAGGTTGTTTTTTTCTGCTCAAAGAATGGGCATCGATGTACCTTATACTAAAGATGAGATAAATAGAGCCCACGAGGAAACCATTAGAAAAATGAATATAAAGTACGGTTACGTTCGTCCTGTAATTTGGAGAGGTAGTGAAATGATGGCTATATCTGCTCAAAAAAATAAGATTAATGTAGCGGTTGCTACTTGGGAATGGCCTAGTTATTTTACTCAAGAAGATCGATTAAAAGGAATATCTCTACAAACAGCTGTTTGGAAAAGACCTCCTCCAGATTGTATACCAACAGACACTAAAGCAGCTGGTCTGTATATGATTTGCACTTTAAGTAAACATGAGGCTGAAAAGAATGGTTATACCGATGCTTTGATGCTGGATTATAAAGGAAGAGTAAGTGAGTCTACTGGTTCAAATATCTTTTTAGTGATTAATGGTGAAATTCATACCCCTGTACCTGATTGTTTTTTAAATGGTATTACGAGACAAGCTGTAATAGAAATTGCAAAAAATGAAGGTATTAACGTAATTGAAAGAGATATATATCCAGACGAAATTTCAAAAGCTGAGGAAATTTTTCTTACAGGATCTGCTGTCGAGGTAACCCCAGTTGGTAAAATTGATAATCAAAATTTTAAAGTTGGAGATATTACAGCTAAGATTTCAAGTCTATATATGAAAGAAGTAGATCCTAATTATGAATACAACGATTAATTAATAATTTCTCTCCATTTTAATATTTTTTTATTATCTTTATTTTTTTGATAGACCATTTCTTTCTCTTCGTTGTCTAATAAATGAAATTTCCAAAAAGCAACATCTATCTTTAAGCTATCAATTACATACTCACACGCCTCTATAGAATTTGATCGGTGAGACGAGGAAGTAACTACTAAAACTATTTTCTCTCCCAAGTTTAATCTTCCTATTCTATGAATTATTAAACATTCACTAAGATCCCATTTTTTTAAAGCTTGTACTCTAATTTTTTCAAGCTGAGATATTGCCAATTCTTCGTAACATTCTAAATATATTCCTTTAATTTCAGTATTTGAAAAACTTAAATCAGACCTTACTGTGCCCAAAAAAAAACTATAAGCACCATTTTTATTAGAAGATATTTTTTTGAACTCATTTTCTAGATCAAAACTTTCTTTTATAATTTTTATCATTATCCTCCTGTGACGGGTGGCAGAAAAGCCAAAACGTCACCATTATTTAATATTCGATCATTATCGTTTAACTCATTCAAGTTAAGAAAGTATTTCACACTGTTATCTTTAAATATTTCTTGAAATATAGGGTCTTTTGAAATGAGGTTATTCTTTAATTCTTTAAAACTTATTGCTTTATCTAATTCAATTAGATCGTGGCTTTTTTTTAGCTTAACCCTTATCCACGAAAAATATTTTATTGTAATATTCAAATATGCTTTAGACCCTTTGCTACATAATTGTATCCTGATAACAAAGTAATTATAGCAGCAAGCCATAATGTAACTAAGCCTAAATTCCATAAGAAATCGTTTAACTCAAAACCTAAGCTTATTATAAGAATCGATAAACTAACCATTTGAAAAGTAGTTTTATATTTAGCTAACTTACTAACTGGCATATCAGTATTCAATTTTGCTAAAAATTCTCTTAGGCCTGAAATTGCTATTTCTCTTAACAAAATGATTATAGCAGGAATAACATGAACATCAGCAATTACTCTTGTATCAATTAAAACAATTATAACCGCAGCAATTAAAAGTTTATCAGCAATCGGATCTAGTAAAGTACCAAGTTTAGAAGATTGATTTAAAGTTCTAGCTAAATATCCATCAAAATAATCAGATATTGAAGAAACTATAAATAATAACCCAGCTATAAGGACAACATTAGAGTTATCTGAAAAAAGTAAATATAAAATTATGGGTATTAATATAATTCTAACAAAAGTTATTATATTAGGTATTGTGTAGATCCTAGCCATTTATCTTATCTAATATAGCCTTTATATTTTTTGAATTTAAACCTTTTATTTGAGTTAACTCATCTCTATTTGCCCGCTTTAAATTTTGCACACTTCCAAAAAAATTGATAACTCTCATTTTTTTTACTTTTCCTATGCCATCTATGCCATCTAAAAAACTAGTTTTTAGTGAGTCGGACATCCTTTTCATACTATTTTTTTTAGATAGTTTGTGAGCTTGATCTCTCATTTTTTGAATAAATCCCTCTATCTGAGGATTATCTTTTAAAGATAAATTTTTCTCATTTATTAAATGATATCTATCAAACCTGAAATCCCTCTTGAAACCTTTAGAAACACCAATTAATTTAATATCTTCGTTTATACCACTTTCATTGATAGCTTCTTGACATATCTTTAAGTAAGGGTGCGCACCATCTATGATTATTATATCAGGTAAAATCTTATCATCTTTGGAAAAGCGAGATTTAAATACTTTTCTCATTAAGTCTGCATCGCCAAATTTTTTTAAATCATAGTCTTTAAATTTATAAGTTCTTGAGTCCTTAATACTGAAACCCTCTTCATTAAATACTACATATGAAGCAACCGCATAATTATTTCCAAAAAAACTATTGTCATAGGCTTCTACTCGTTCAACATTATTTTTGATATTAAATTTAATCTTCAGTAAGTTTAAAATTTCTTGATTATTAACATATTTTTGTTTTTGAAGGCTTACCTCTTTATCATTACGTTTAGCAGTAAGATTTGATATTTTTTGTATACCTACAATATTATTACTTTTTAGAGATACATCTATTTTGTAGTTTTCTTTCATAATAGATTTTAATTCGTTATATCCTTGAATTTTTTTAGAAATAATTATTTTTTTTGGCCTAAAACTTTTTAAATAAAATTGTATAATTAATGAGGTAGGATCAATATCTTCTTCAAATTTATCAGAATAGTATATTAAATTTCCTCCGAGATATCTCCCATATCTAATAAAACCAATATAAATTGAGAAATGTTTTTTATTATCAATATGGATATAATCAAAGTTAGTCTCTTGGGTACTTATTTTTACTTCTTCTCTAATAATATAATTTAATGATTGAATACTATCTCTTAATTCTGCAGCTTTTTCATAATTTTGACTTTCACTAAAATAAACCATTTGTTTCTCTAGTTTATTAAATATTTTTTTCTGACTACCTTGAAAAAATTTTATGGTATCACTGACCTGATTTTTGTATTCATTTTCATCAACTTTGCTTACACATGGAGCAGAACATTGTTTAAGGTCATAAAGCAAACATGGTCTAGTTCTATTTTTAAACTCTGAGTCATTACAACTTCTAAGTTTAAAAGATTTTTGTAATATCTTTATCACTTTGTCAGTTTTCAAAGCCGATGTAAAAGGCCCAAATACTTTGTCCTCATTTGAAAAATCATTCCTAAATCTGGTTAGTCTTGGAAAAGCCCCATTTGTTATTTTAATTAAGGGAAAACTTTTATCGTCTTTTAAACGAATGTTATATCTAGGAGAAAATTTTTTTATAAGTAAAGCCTCTAATAAAAGTGCATTTCTTTCTGACTCAGTAAGTTCAAAATCTATATTAACCGTCTGAGACACCATTTTTTGTAGTCTCCTTGGTAATTTTGGTAGATTACCATAATTAGATAATCTTCTTTTAATATTAATAGCTTTACCAATATAGATTGGAATATCTTTTTTATTTTTAAAAAGGTATACACCAGATGTTTTAGGTGCATCTTTTAGCCTACTTTTTAATATTTCCAATCCAAACATTTGACTATTTTACACAGAATATATTAAGCGTAAGAAAAATATAGATACTTTTATTTTAAAAAGAAATATATTAAGAATTCCTTTGAAATCAGAACTAAAGACTCAATTATTATCACCATATAAATTTTTAAGTGATAAATTCTATGAAAAATCCAAGCCCCAAAGTTTTCCAGAATATAAGATAAGATTCCGTAACAATAATTTTGAAGAATTTACAAAACTTAATAACAAAGACTGGGTTAATCTTTTTGGAAAATTTGAGAGTGAATACTTACCATCTAACTCTAATTTAGCTATGAAATATCATGGCCACCAATTTAGAGTTTATAATCCTGAAATTGGAGATGGTAGGGGGTTTACTGTTGCCCAGTTTTACAAAGATAAAAAGCTGTTTGACTTAGGAACTAAAGGCAGTGGAAAAACAGTCTATTCTCGAAGTGGCGATGGTCGATTAACTTTAAAAGGAGGGGTAAGAGAGGTACTTTGTTCCTCTTATTTAGAAGCAATGGGCCTAAAAACTTCTAGATCCCTATCATTAATTGAAACAGGTGAAGATTTACATCGAAGTGATGAACCTTCCCCAACGAGATCTAGTGTTTTAGTAAGAATTTCTCATTCCCATATCAGGATTGGAACTTTTCAATATCATGCATATCACCAAGATAATGAGAGTTTAGAGAAATTAATAAAATCAGTCGGAAAATATTACTTTTCCTTTAGTGATGTGGAGAATACACCATTGAATTTTTTTTCTTTAGTTGTTCAAAATTGTGCAAAATTAGCTGCCTCTTATAACATATTTGGCTTTGTCCACGGTGTTCTCAATACTGATAATATTAACATAACCGGAGAAAGTTTTGACTATGGGCCTTACCGTATGATGGAAAAATATGATCCAGAGAAAGTAGCAGCTTACTTTGATCATTCCGGTCTTTATAAATTTTCAAATCAAGTTGATTCTATTTTTTGGAATGTTCAACAATTAGCTTCAATCATGACACTTTTTATAGAAAAAGAATTAATAATAGAAGAACTAAAAAGATATATAGAGCTTTATAATGAAGAAGTTATAAAATTATTCTTTAAAAGATTGTCTCTTAAACCCAGCAAATTACAATTGCATAATCAAAAATTATTAAATGATATTTATGAAATATTACTAAAGAGCCCTTATCTTTACGAAGAGGTATATAATGACCTCAGAGGAGGAAGACAAAGATTAAATATTCAAAATGAAATTAAACATAAATATAAAAATTATGATTTAGATACAATTTTTAAAAATCATGAAATTTTCAATAATCTTGACATTAAGTCTTTGACTCAAATTCCAAAGGAAACACTTCTATATGATGAAATAGAAAAAATCTGGCATGATATAGATAATAATGATGACTGGTCATTGTTTAATAAGAAAATCGATAGTATAAATATATTTAAGCAGGCGAATATAAATCATGGACTGGGATAAATTAAAAATTTTTCATAATGTTGCTTTAGATCTTAATATATCTGAAGCAGCTCATAAAATGAATATTAGTCATTCTTCTATTAGTAGACAAATAAGTGCTCTTGAGAGAGATTTGAAGGTCTCACTTTTTAAAAGACATGCTAGAGGACTGACACTAACTGAACAGGGAAAAATTTTATTTAAAACTGCTCACGATATATTTGGTAAGATAGCTCTCACTGAGGCTAAATTGACAGAGTCTAAAGAGAACCCTACTGGGCCACTTACTATAGCTGCGACAGTTGCATTTGGCACAACTTGGTTAGCGCCTAGAATTGAAAAATTTACAAATTCATATCCAGATATAGATGTCTCAATAATTATTGAAAACAAGTATACTGATTTGGCCCAAGGTGAGGCTGATGTTGCTTTGAGGCTGACAGAACCTACTCAAATGGATCTGATTAGGTTTCCACTTTATGAATTTCAATTTAAAATTTATTCCTCCCCAGAATACATTGAAAAATTTGGAATTCCAAAAGATGTCAGTGAACTACCAAATCATAAGATTGTTGCTTTTGGAGATAGTGTTGAACCCTCTATTCCTGATGTAAATTGTATTTTGGACTTACTTCCTAAAAATAAAAAAGTTAAAACACTCTTTATCTCAAATATGTACGGAGTTATGAGAGCTATAGGAGGAGGGGCAGGGATTGGAGCACTACCTGAATATATGAGAATATCCAATAATAATCTTGTTCCCATTTTGCCAAATGCTGACACTCCTAAGACTATTATATATTTTACATATCCCCCTGAACTAAAAGGTTCTAAAAAAATTGAGGCTCTAAGAGATTTTTTAGTTAGAGAAGTTAATAAAGAAAAAAAAAGTTAGTCTTTTTTGATAAATTTTTTATTACAATAGTTACAGACAACTTCTTGTTTTTTATCGATCTTAAAATAAACAGCTGGATGGCCGAGATCACCACTACCACCATCGCACATGATTACATTTACCGTCTTTGAGACATACTCTACTTCTTGAGAATTTTCTAAATTAACTTGATCACTCATAGAGATACAAGTTCTGAGACCAAATTAGTATATTTTTTTGGATCGTCTAGGTTTTCACCTTCCATCAGTTTTGCATGATCATAAAGAATTTCACAAAATTTATCTTTTTGGCTTTTGTCTAGAGACTTAAGCTTATTAACTAATTCATGATTAATATTAATTTCTAGAATTCTTTTTTCGTCAGAAATATTTTGATTATTAGCAGCCATCAATTTTTTTAAATGCATATCCATATCATTCTCATCAGCAACCAAACATGAAGCACTTGTAGTTAATCTCTTAGAAATTTTAACATCTTTAACTTTATCTTTGAGATTGTCTTTTAAAAATCCAACAAAATCTTTATCTTCTTTAGGTTCTTCTTTTCCTTTTTTTGAATCTTTTTTGTCCTCTATATCTACTTCGCCTTTAGTAATAGATGTAAACTCATACTCTTTGAATTTCATTTTCATTGGCATCCAGAATTCGTCAACTGGATCTGTGATTAACAGAACATTTATTTTTTTATTTTTAAATAATTCCATTTGAGGACTGTTAAGAAGGTTGCCTTTATTTTCACCTGATATGTAATAGATTTTCTTTTTATCATTAGAAAAATCAGTTACGTATTGATCTAATGTAATCATTTCCTCTTTTTCAGAACAGTGAAATGTTGAGAACTCAAATATTTGATCATGAAAGTCGTTAAATTCATATAGCCCCTCTTTAATAACAGGTCCAAAATTTTTCCAAAATTCTTGAAATTCATTAGGTTTTTTTTTCTTTAATTCTTGAATTTCTTTAAGAACTCTTTTTGTAATAGCATTAGATATTTTATTAATTACTGCATTATTCTGTAAAATTTCTCTTGAGATATTTAAACTCAGATCCTCAGTATCTACTACACCTGGCACAAATCTCAACCAAGCAGGAATTAATGCTTCTAATTTATCAGAAATAAATACTTTATTTACGTACAGTTTTAGTTTGTTTTTTCGATCTGGATGATAAAGATCTTGAGGCTGTGTTTTGGGTAAATATAAAAGTGCAGTGTAATTTACGACTCCTTCAGCTTTAAAATGAATTGTTGTTAAAGGTTCATCATAGTAACTTGAAACTTGATTATAAAAAGATTTGTAGTCATCTTTCTTGATCTTCGATTTTTCTTTTAGCCAAATAGCTTCAGCAGAATTAACTTGCTCTTCAGGTTTTTCATCTTTTTTCTTTTCCTTTTTATCGTCTTCGGACGTCACAAAAATGGGGAAAGGAACAAAATCAGAATATTTTTTTATTATTTCTTCTATTTTGTATTTACTTAAAAACTCATTTTCATCCTTCTTAATGGATAAAGTAATTTCAGTTCCAATTTCATTGTATTCTGTTTCTTCAATTGAAAATGTACCCTTGCCATCTGAAGTCCAGAGGTAACCATTAGATGAGTCATATTTTTTTGATCTAACTACTACTTGATCTGAGACCATAAATGATGAATAAAAACCAACACCAAATTTACCAATTTGATTTATATCGCCTTTCTTATCCCCCATCTTTTTTATAAAATCTTCTGTTCCAGATTTCGCAATCGTGCCTAAATTTGATTGCATGTCCTTTTCGTCCATACCAATCCCATTATCTTTTATAGATATGGTATTGTTCTTTTCGTTTATATGGATTTTAATTTCAAACTTATTTGTTTTTGCAGCTTTAGAGTCGGTTTGACTGACATACCTAAGTTTTTCACAAGCATCTGATGAATTTGATACTAATTCACGTAAAAATATTTCTTTTTCTGTATAAAGTGAGTTAGCTACTATATCTAAGAGTTTTGATACCTCTGTTTCAAATTTTACTGTTTTCTTTTCCGCTTGTTGTTTATTCATTTTTTTCTAATATCCTTATTATAAGCAATGTTTACCAATGACAATACTGAGTGTTCTACAAAAATATCTATCATTTCACAAATCAAATTTGATAAATGGCTTTTAAAACAATCATCATTTATTAAAAATTGGTCTTTATCTAATAATTTCAAGGCAGAATCTGGAAAAATTCTTAAAGTTCCTTATGAAGATGGAAGGCTAAAAGAGGTTCTTATCGGAGAGGGGGTAGATCAAAATCTTGAGGGGGTCAGTTCTTTTTCCTCATTAAATAACGGTAACTACTACATATCTGCTAAATTTGCTAAATCAAAAGAATCAGAGATACATAAAGCATGGGCATGGGGAAATTATAACTTTCAGTCAAAACCTAAAAAAAATTTATTGTATATCAAAGACCAAAAAGAATTAGAGTTTCTCACTTTTTACACACAATGTATTATTTTTTCTAGAGATTTAATCAACAGCCCTGCAAACAAATTAAATCCATTATCTTATTACACAAAAATAAAAAATAATCAGATGTTTAAAAAATTTAATTTTGTTGAATATTCTGAGAAAGAAATAGGTACACAATTTCCTCTTACTTATGCTGTAGGTAAATCTTCGTCTATTAAACCAAAAGTAATAGAAATAACAAATAAAAAAATTCTTCAAAAAGATAAGCCTCTCGTCATTATTGGGAAGGGAGTCACATTTGACACTGGTGGTGTAAATATTAAACCAGGAAACTCTATGAGAAACATGAAAAAAGATATGGGTGGTTCTGCGATTGCAATATCATTATTTTTATTGGCAAATTACTTTCTAAAAAAAACTAAAATAGTTTTAATTGCTCCTTTAGCTGAGAACTCAGTATCCTCTAAATCAATGAGACCAGGTGATGTCTACAAATCAGCATCAGGGAAGTCAGTTGAAATTGCACACACGGATGCCGAGGGAAGACTTTTATTGGCAGATGCTATTGAAAAAGCGATGTCTTATAACCCAAGTATGATTATTGATTTCGCAACCCTTACTGGTGCAGCTAGGGTTGCTTTAGGTGAGGACTTACCTGCTTATTTTTGTAACAATGAATTAATTGCAAAAAAAGTTGAAAATTTAAACAAGGAAAAACTGAGATGTTGGAGATTACCCTTGTACCAACCCTATCTAAAAAAGATTAAATCGCAAGTTGCAGAATTAAGTAATGCTTCTTTGGATGGTATGGCTGGATCTATCACAGCAGCACTTTTTTTAAAAGAATTTTTGAATAAATCTGACACACCTTGGCTACATTTTGATACCTATGCCTGGTCTCAAGCCTCGATATTAGGATCTAATGGTGCAGCATTACAGGGATTGGAAATAATGAGTGAATTCTTAAGGAAAAATTTCAATTAGTGAAATATTTAATTATCCTTACTCTGTTACTATCGGGATGTATAACAACAGATCGATCTTTTAATACCTCAAATATTTGTGATATTTTTAAAACTAATCCTAAGTGGAAATCATATGCAGAAAAAACGAAAGAAAAATGGGGCGTCCCTGTTAGTTTACAATTAAGTTTTATTAAACAAGAATCTTCTTTTGAAAGAACGGCAAGACCTCCTAGAAAAAAGGTATTAGGCTTTATACCAGGTTTACGACCTTCAAGTGCTTATGGTTATAGCCAAGCTTTAGATGGGACATGGGAAGAATATAAAGTTTCTACAAAAAACTTTAATGCTGATAGAAAAAATTTTAAAGATGCGAGTGATTTCATTGGATGGTATGTTGATGGAAGTTACCGATTATTAAAAATTAATAAAGGTGATGTCTACAATCATTATCTCGCCTATCATGAGGGCAAAGGAGGATTTCAGAAACAATCCTATAATAAAAAAAAATGGTTACTTGATGTAGCAAAAAAAGTAGAGCGCCAGGCAAAAGACTATTCAAATCAAATAACAAAATGTAATTTCCATAAAAATAGTGTGTTTTAATTGTTACAAAAAATAGATCTTATAAATTATTTTCATTCCAGTTTTACTGACCCTGAGTATAAAGGGATAGGAACAGAGCACGAAAAATTTATTTTTTATACTAAAGATCATAAAAGACTTAAATTTGATGGTGAGGTGAGTGTTCAAAATTTATTTCAATTTTTCTTATCAAAAGGCTGGCAGAAAAATGAATATAACAGCTTTAATCAACTGATATCTTTATCTAAAAATGGTGCAAGCATTACTCTAGAACCAGGTTGTCAGTTGGAATTATCTGGGAAAATATTAAAAAATGTTCATCAAACATGTACCGAGTCCTACGAGCATTTAAGAGAACTACAGGAATATGCTGAGTTAAATAAATTATGCATATTAGGTCTTGGTTTCGACCCAATAAGTAAATTAGAGGACTTATCTTTTATTCCAAAAGAACGTTATAAAATTATGAGAGAATACATGCCAAAAGTTGGTTCTAGAGGTTTAGATATGATGACAAGAACTTGCACAGTTCAAGCTAATTTGGATTTTTTTAATGAAAATGATTTAATTAAAAAATTTGTTGTTGCAAATAGGATCCAACCAATTGTGATGGGTATATTCTCTAATTCACCTTTTCGTGAGTCAAAACATAATAACCTAGTCAGTAATCGAATTTTCACTTGGCAAGACACAGATAATCAAAGGTGTGGAATTAAAAAGTCATTTTTAAATAAAAATTTTACAATTGAAGAATATGTTGATTTTGTTCTAAAAGTTAAAAACTATTTTTTAAAAATAAACGGAAAATATTTTGATACTACTGATTACACATTTGATGAATTACTTACTAAAAGTGTCTTAAATAAAGAAATTTTGGAGTATAATTTGACAATTCAAGATTGGATAAATCACTTATCTACAATTTTTACTGAAGTCAGATTAAAGTCATATATCGAACTTAGGGGAGCAGATGCAGGAAAATGGGAAATGATTTGTGCATTGCCTGCTTTTTGGATTGGCATACTTTATGATGATGAAAATCTCGACTACTTGTGGAAGGAAACAAGCACCTGGCAAGAAAATGACATATTAAATTTGTATCAGGATGTTCCATCTGATGGGTTAAACAGTAACTTTATGAATTTACCCCTATATAAGCATGGTAAAAAACTATTAAGTTTGTCAAAAAAAGGATTAGAAAAAAGAGGGTATCTTAATTCTGATGGTAGAGATGAAAGTATTCACTTAGAAAAATTAAATAGCATTATTGAACAACAAAAAAATCCCGCAGATTTGTTAATTGAAGAGTTCAAGGACAAAAAAAATATATTATCATTGCTAAATAATACTTATTATTAAAATTATTATGAAATTTCTTTTTCAAATGGACGATCCACAGAAAATTAACATCAACGAGGATTCTACTTATATGCTTATTCGTGAGTCTTTAAGAAGGGGGATAGAATGTTATTATAATGATCCGAGCTGGGTTTTTAGTGAGATTAATAAAGTTAATAAAATAAAATCTCATGTCTTAAGCTTAAAATTAAATAAAAATAATAAGCTCTCATATCGGAAGAAGAATCTAAAAGAGATTGATTTAGAAAAAATGAATGCCATTTTTATCCGTCAAGATCCACCATTTGATTTAAATTATATATCCAATACATACTTGCTGGATCGATTAAAAAAACCATTACTAGTTAACAATCCAAAGGAGATTAGAAATTTTCCAGAAAAGCATATTATGATGAATTTTCCAGAGTTAACTCCACCTACATTAATATCTTCAAATTTAGAAATAATCACAAATTTTATAAAAAAAAATAAAGAAGTAATTATAAAACCAGCCTATGGAAATGGAGGGCTTGGTATACAAAAAATTTATTCTAATAAACCAAATCTCAATCTATTTATCAAAAACTATCTTAAAAAATTTTTTAATAGCCCAATTATTGTTCAAAGATTTTTAAAAAATTTTAATAAAGGTGATAAAAGAATTATTTTAATTAATGGAAAAATAGCTGGTGGAGTTTTAAGGGTACCAAAAACTAATAGCATTAAGGCTAATTTTCACGCAGGTGGTAAGCCTGTAAAAACGAATATCACTTTAAAAGAAAAGCTTATTTGTAAGAAAATAAAGCCATTTCTTATAAAAAATGGTTTAATTTTTGTTGGTATTGACGTAATTGATGGCTATTTAACAGAAATAAATATTACATCTCCTACAGGTATTCAAGAAATCAATAGATTGAATAATAGCAAGATTGAAAAAGATATTATTGATTTTGTATTTAAATCACTGCAGTAAATTTTCAAAGAGCTTATTAATATTTTTTTGAATTAATTCTTCAATAGGTTTTTTTATCGTCCCATCAGGCACTATTCTTTCATATGAATAACTTCCATTTTGATATTTGATTACAAAATCATCGCTATCAATAATATCAAAAATTGTAAGCTTAAAATTTTCTTGTGCCAATTCTAGTTCTGCTTTTAGTGTTTCACTGTCTGGTGATGATAAGATTAAGTCTTCAACTATTAATTTATTCAAATCTTTATTTATAATTTGTCCGCTGATAGAACTACTTTGATTTATAAAAGAATTTGCAAGTGTATTTAATAACTCATTTATTTGTTCAAAATCTGATATATCTTGAGACAAAGATTGCATAAATAAAACTAATGCAAATTCTTCATCTGAAACTCTAATATTTATATTTCCATTTATATTTCCAGATATATTTTGAATGTTACCAATGCCTGTAGGATCTGGAACGCTTAAAGATAGATCAATATTACCTTTTATTCGTGATGTATTTAAAAATAAATTATCTAACTTAGATAAATTTATTTCTTTTAATTCAATTAATCCTCTAAACATATTGTTATTAATTGAACCAGATATATTTGAAATTTTATTTTTATGAATAAGGTCTAAATTTTCGATTAAAAAAATATTATTTAATGGTTCAATTTTTAAGTTTGTTTGTAAAAAATCAAAGTCGACTATGTCAATAATATTTGAAAAGTCATCCGTAGAGAATTGAGAGACTATTTGTAATAAATTTGTTTTATCTAAATTATCAATTCCAATATTTATCGAAGCATCGTTAAAGTTATTTAAGTTTAGATAACCGGTTATTGATAAATTTACATCATCTGAACTAACAAATTCTAGATTTTCAATATTTAATATATTCCCATCAATGATGCCCTTCATATTTATGTGATCTGAATTTAAAATTGATAAAAATTCTTTTAAGCTGTCTGATGGAATTAAGCTGAATTGCTCAAATTCATCTAATTGAATATCTAATTGTGTATTATTTATATCATTAAATTCATATTTACCTTTGATTTTAGCAAAATTTCTATTTTTATTAGTTATATTTAGCTCATTTAATTGCAGAATATTATTCACAAAATTACTAGAAAGTTGAATTTCATCAAACTTAAGTTGCTTTAATAATTCTGCGTTGGGTAAAAAATTTAACAGTTCTAAAATATCAGCCTTAGAGTTTGACTTCAGATTTGTATTAATATTAGCATTATTAATATTTAATTCTTCTATTGATCCGTTTATTCTTATGATTGTTTCATTATTGGATTTATAAGAAATATTATTTATAGCTAAACTACCGGCATTATAGTTTAAGTCAAAGGTTTCAATTATTCCTTTTGGAATACCTGCAATTTTATTAAAGACTTGAATATTACTAACAAGCTGAAACAAATTATCTGTAGAAATATTCTCTCCTCCTATGTTTATATCTGAATTAATTAAATTATTTAAATCGATAATCCCTTTAATATTAATTTGTGATTTATCTACAAGTGTTATTGATAAGTTTTCAATATTTATAATTTCTTTTGAATATTCACCACTTACACTTAAACTTTGAAAGTTTATCTTCTTCAATAATTGTTGATAATTTTCTCCTAAAAGCAATACTAATTCGTCTATTTCTAATTCATCTATAGTAAAACCAATTTTTTTTACATCAGAGTCAATTGTATAAATATCAAAATATAAATCAGAACCTTTATAATTAAATTTATTTGTGACAATACGAGAAGTATTATCCTCAGACAAAATATTTATTTTTAAATTATCAATATCACCCTCTAGTAAAATAGAGTTATTTATCAAATTAGAATTTATGTTCTCTATTCTTGCTTGATTAAGCTTAATTGAAATTTCATCTTCATTAAATAATGACCTGGAAATTTCAACATCTTTTGCCACAATGTCACTTTGGAAAGTATTATGATTAATTTTAAAACTTGAATTGTCTATAGATAAAATGGGTTTAGGCAAAATTTTTAACGTTTGATTAGATAAACTATTTAAACTAACTAAACCTTTTGTTTCTCTTTCAATTATTTCCTGAGAAAGTAAATTAATTGGTAATCTTAGAAAACTTAATCCAAATAAAATGATTAATAATAAAAGAACTATAATTGGAATAATGACTTTAAATTTTTTCATTTATTTCTTTTATAAATATAAGAACGTAAAATAGATTATATAGGCTAATATCAAGCTCAGAGAAATTAATTTACCAGCTATTTTTAGAGAAATTATGACAAAAAATAATAATGATGTAGCCAGAAATAACCATTTATCTACATAACCAAGTAATTCATAAAAATTTATACTCCCATTAATAAGTATGGCAATAATCGTTATTCCAAAGATGTTAGCAATGTTTGAGCCCAAAATATTTCCAATTGCCAAATTATTTTGTTTTTTGACAATTGAAAGAATTGTAGCAATTACCTCAGGTAATGATGTCCCAAAAGCAACTATTGTTATCCCAATAGTTGTTTCAGCTACTCCAAATATACTAGTTAAGTTTTTCGAATATACGATGAAGTATTTAGAACTATAAAATAAAGCAACAAAGGCTAATAATATTTTTAAAAAAATAACGTAAGTTGATAAATTTTTTAAATCAACTTTTGTAGAGTCATCATCAATGGGTTTCCTTACTTCAAAAAAAATAAAAACACAGAGTATTCCAAAGAGAAAAAATCCAGATAGATATCCAAGATTAAAGTTAAAAATAATAAAAATAAAAAAAGTAATTGAAAAAATTAAGAAAAATAAAAAAGTACTTTTGTCTCTTTCCTCAGTTACTAGCTTGCTAATAGGGTAAAGCATAATACCACCTACTAACAATATATTTGCTATGTTGCTACCTACAAGGTTACCTGCAACTATTCCAATAGAATTTAATTTTAATGCTTGAAATGTTGCTGCAAACTCAGGGAGAGAGGTGCCAATAGCAATAATAAATATACCTACTAGGATAGGTCTGATTTTATATATTTGTGAAACAATTATTGAATTTTTAATAGCTAGATCACATGACCATATTAAAACAATAAGACTTATTAATACTCCTATAAAACTTTCAATCAATTCATACCCATTTGATCTTTTTTTAGTTTTCTAATTTCATCTCTAAACATTGCAGCTTTCTCAAAATCCAAATTTTCAGCCGCAGTTAACATTTTTTTCTCTAGTTTTTGAACATGTTTCTCAAACTTATTTGGACTCAATTTCTCAATTTCAGATGTACCAACAGTATAGCTATCTTTCTCGTATATGCTTTCAATAATTTCACCAATATTTCTTTTTACAGATTGAGGTGTAATGCTATTTTTTTTATTAAATTCAATCTGTTTATTTTTTCTATATTCTGTCTCCTCTAGAGCTGCTTTGATACTTTTAGTAATAATATCTGCGTATAATATTACTTTGCCATTAACATTTCTTGCTGCTCGACCTATGGTCTGAACTAAACTTGTTTTTGACCTTAAGTATCCTTCTTTATCAGCATCAAGGATAGCTACTAAACCACATTCGGGTATATCCAGACCCTCTCTTAGTAAATTTATACCAATTAAAATATCAATTTCTCCTATCCTCAAAGACCGAATAAGTTTTATTCTATCAATTGTTTCAACATCAGAGTGCATATATTCAACTTTAAAATTATGTTCTTTTAAATAATTTGTTAAATCCTCTGCATTTTTTTTAGTTAGAGTTGTGATTAGCACTCTATTTTTATTACTTAGAGTAGTTTGTATTTCACCCATCAAATCTTCCACTTGGTTGACAGTTGTTTTGATCACACACTCGGGGTCAATTAGGCCAGTTGGTCGAATAATTTGCTCAACGTATTTATTTTCAACTTCATTCAATTCCCAAGGACCTGGTGTTGCAGATAAAAAAATAGTAGGGGGTCGCATCATATTCCACTCTTCAAAAGTTAAAGGACGGTTATCTAATGCAGACGGAAGTCTGAAACCATAATCAGAAAGTGTTTTTTTTCTTGATCTGTCACCTTTATACATTCCAGTTATTTGAGGAACAGATACATGAGACTCATCAATAATCAGTAGAGCATTTTCTGGAATAAACTCGTATAAGGTAGGAGGTGCCTCGCCAGGTTGCCTACCACTTAGATATCTTGAATAATTTTCAATTCCAGAACAGGTTCCAGTAGCTTGAATCATTTCTAAATCAAAATTAGTTCTTTCTTTTAATCTTTGAAATTCTAATAATTTTTTTTCCTTATCAAATTCCTCTAGTCTTATTTTCAAATCTTTCTTAATTTCTTTAATCGCATTCTCTAATCGTGGCTTGGGAGTAATATAGTGACTATTTGCAAAAATTTTTACTTCTTCAAAGTTTTGAATAAATTCTCCTGTCAACGGATCAAACTCTTTAATTTCCTCTACTTCGTCTCCAAAAAAACTTACTCTCCATGCAATATCTTCTAAGTGTGCAGGAAAAATATCAACACGATCTCCAGTTACACGAAACATACCTCTTCTAAAGTCAATATTATTTCTTTTATATTGTAACTCTACTAATTCTCTCAAGAACTCCATTAAATTAATGTTTTGTCCTTTTTTTATTTCAAGAGTCATTTTTGAGTAAGAATCTACAGACCCAATACCGTAAATACATGAAACACTTGCTACGATAATCACATCTTCTCTTTCTACTAAAGATCTTGTGGCAGAGTGCCTAAACCGATCTATTTGTTCATTAATAGACGACTCCTTTTCTATAAATGTATCTGATCTTGGAACATATGCTTCTGGTTGATAATAATCATAATAACTCACAAAATATTCAACAGCATTTTCAGGAAACAATATTTTTAATTCTTCATAAAGTTGGGCAGCTAGGGTTTTATTGGGAGCCATAATTAATGTGGGTCTGTTATATTTTTCAATGACATTTGCAATTGTAAATGTTTTTCCAGAGCCAGTTACGCCGAGTAGTACTTGACTTTGTTTTCTCTTATCTAAACCTTCAATTAATTTTTTAATCGCCTGTGGCTGATCTCCTTTTGGTTTATTTTCACTTACTATTTTAAATGCCATGCTTGTAGAAATTTATAAATAAGTTTATAGATAACTAAATAAAAAAAATGATTTCAAATAGAGTAAATAACATAAAACCCTCTTTAACAATAGCCACAAACATGAAGGCACAGGAGTTAAAAAGGGCAGGAAAAGATGTAATTGTTTTAGCAGCTGGAGAGCCAGACTTTGACACTCCAGAACATATAAAAAGTGCTGCTATTGAGGCAATTAATAATGGTTTTACAAAATATGTTCCAGGCAAAGGTACCCCTGACTTACAGCTTGCAATTCAAAAAAAATTTCAAAGAGACAACAATTTAGACTATGAACTTGGTAATATTACAGTTGGAGTTGGGGGTAAACATATAATTTATAACGCTTTTTCAGCAACTATTAATAGTGGTGACGAAGTTATTATTCCCGCACCGTATTGGGTGAGTTATCCAGATATTGTTATTTTAAATGATGGAAAACCTATAATTGTTGAATGTGGTGAGCAAAATGATTTTAAAATTACACCTGAAGATTTAGAAAAGCATATTAACCCAAAAACAAAATGGTTAATGCTTAACAGCCCAAGTAACCCCACTGGATCGATGTACTCCAAAGAGGAACTAATGGCCCTTGGTGATGTTCTTCAGAAACATGAAAATGTTTACATTCTATCTGATGATATTTATGAAAAAATTATATACGACACTAATGAATTTAAAACAATAGCAGAGGTTTGTCCTTTTTTAAAAGAGAGAACTTTAACTATGAACGGATTATCTAAGTCTTATTGCATGACTGGCTGGAGAGTAGGTTATGCTGCAGGTCCAACAAATCTCATCAATGCAATGAACAAAGTTCAATCCCAAAACGTATCCTCAACAGCATCTATTTCAATGGCAGCATCAGTGGAAGCACTCAATGGAGATCAAAGTTTTATCATATCAAACAATGAGTCATTTTTAAGGAGACGCAACTTAGTGGTTAAGCATTTAAATGAAACACCAGGATTATCTTGCAGAACACCAGAAGGTGCTTTTTATGTTTTTGCTTCTTGTAAAGGAGTTTTAGGAAAGACAACACAGTCAGGTAAGAAACTTTCCAAAGATGGAGACTTTATGGATTATCTTCTTGAAGAGGTAGGAGTTGCGGGTGTACAGGGCTCGGCTTTTGGCTTAGAGGGTTTTTTTAGAATTTCTTATGCAACTTCTGACTCCATATTAGAGGATGCTTGCCAGAGAATTAAAGAAGCTTGTGCTAAGTTAAGTTAATTTACTCTCAGAAATTATTTTTGCTATTCTAAGAGTATTAGTTGTACCAACTTTTCCAAAAGGAACACCCGCGGTGATGATTATTTTATCACCATGTTTTAATATTTTTCTTACTTTTGCAATTTTACAAGCGCGATCTACCATTTCTGAGGATGATGAAATCTCATCAACTACGTCCATAAAAGTACCCCAAGTCAGTGTATTTTGACGGGCCACTTTTCTATTTGTTGTTAATCCAATTAAAGTTACATCAGGTCTCATTCTAGCAACTCTTAAAACAGATCTTCCTGTTTGAGAGAATGTAGCAATACAATTGCATTCAGCTATATTTGCCACTTCAAGTGCAGCTGTTGCTATAGCCTCTGTTGATGTCTTTACTACATTTAAATTGTAGTTTTGAATATTAGCTAAATATTTAGGATCACTCTCAACTCGCTTAATAATTTTATCCATCATTTCTACTGACTCTTTTGGATAATTACCAGCTGCTGACTCTGCAGACAACATGACAGCATCGACACCTTGGAATACCGCTGTCGCAACATCAGAGGCTTCAGCTCGCGTTGGTGTTGGTGAGTCAATCATACTTTCTAGCATTTGAGTTGCAACAATACATGGCTTTCCAAATTTTCTACAAGCCGCAACCATTGTTCTTTGGTGAATAGGAACATCTTCAGGATTTGTCTCCACACCTAAGTCTCCTCTAGCTACCATTATTCCATCACAATTCTCAGTTATCGACTCAATTTCTTCCATGGCAGATGGTTTTTCTACTTTAACCATGACTTTAAATTTTGCAGGAATGAGTTTTTTTGCTGTAACTAAGTCTTTAGTGGTTTGAATAAATGAAAGAGCAATCCAATCAACATCAAGCTTAATTGCAAGCTCAAGATCTTTTTTATCTTTTGGAGTAATAATTTTTAAATCAAGTTTTGTATCTGGTATATTTAAACCTTTATTATTTGAAATTTCGCCACCGTCGGTAACAACACACTTTATTGTAGATGAAGATTTTGATTTTACTTTTAATCTTACTTTACCGTCATTAACTAAAAGCCTTTGTCCAATAGCAATAGATTTAAAAATTTCTTTATGAGGTAAGTAAACACGAGAACTATCACCATCTTTTTTATTTTGATCAAATGTGAATATTTGGTTTTTCTTTAATTGTTCTTTAACATTTAAAAACCTACCAACTCTGAATTTAGGACCCTGAAGATCTCCTAATATGCAAATATAGCGGTCATATTTTTTTTCTAAATCACGAATGATTTTAACTTTTTTTTTGTGATCCTCATGATCGCCATGACTAAAATTTAGACGAAATACATCTGCGCCTGATAAAAATAATTCTTCGATTGCTTTTTCAGTTTCACAAGCAGGTCCTAAAGTAGCAACAATTTTAGCTTTTCGTTTTCTTAATTTCATTTGATTTGTTTAGAAATTAATAAATAACATGATATTAGTAAAATACCATGAGTAAAATATCTAAAGAGCAAGAATACAAAATCAAAGCTAATGTGCTTGATCATTTGATTAACCATTTAAGAGAGAGAACCGATGTGCAAAACATAGATTTAATGAATCTAAGTGGATTTTGCAGAAACTGTCTATCAAAATGGTATGTAAAATATGCAAAAGAGGAAGACTATGATCTAGACTATGAAGAATCAAGAAAGATTATTTATGGAATGTCTTATTCTGAGTGGAAAGATAAATATCAATTAGAGGCAACAAAAGAACAAAAAGAACAATTCAATAAAAAATAAAGAATAAATTAAATGTCTGACAAATTACCAAATTGGAACTTAGGAGATTTTTACTCTTCTATCAAAGATGAGCAAATAGAACTAGATATAGAAAAATTTAAAAAATTTTCAAGTTCCTTTAACGATAAATATAAAGGAAAATTAATTATTCAAAGTCAAAAACTTGAGAGCATTATAAAAGAATACGAAGATGGTAATGAGCTCGGAGACAAGCTCGGAAACTATGCTTTTTTAATTTATGCAACAAATATGAACGATCAAGATACTGTTCAATTTTACCAAGGTATAAATGAAAAACTCACTGAAATATCATCTAGCTTAATTTTTTTTACTAATGAAATAAATGCAACAGATGACTTGGAATTTGAAAAATTTTTATTAAGTGCAGGTAAATACAAAAATTGGTTAATAAACATTCGCCGATATAAACAACATCAACTTGATGAAAAAAGTGAGATGATTTTCTTAGATAAAAATTTAACCTCTAATTCTTCATGGGTGAGATTTTTTGAAGAACAAATTAACGATTTAAAATTTAAAATAGATGATAAGGAGCTAAATAGTTCTGAGGCGTTAAACCTATTATCTGACCATAATTCAACGACGAGAAAAAATGCTGCTGTAAGTATTGAGAATGTTTTCAAATCAAACGTAAAAACTTTTTCTTTTATAACAAATACTCTAGCAAAAGATAAAATTACTAATGATAAGTGGAGAAAATATAACTCCCCCATCGACTCAAGAAATCTAGCAAATAATGTTGAAAATGAGGTTGTGGACGCATTAACAGAGAGTGTTACCTCAAATTATAAGAATATTTCACATCGATATTATAAAATTAAGGCAAAACTTTTTAATCAAGAGAAATTAAATTATTGGGATAGAAACGCTCCATATCCTGACTCACCAAATAAAAAGATTAATTGGTTAGAGGCTAAAGATATCGTGCTTCGCTCTTATGCTAACTTTGATGAGAGTTTTAGAGACATCGCATTATTATTTTTTAAAAATAGTTGGATTGATGCAGAGTTAAAATCAGGCAAATCACCAGGCGCATTTGCTGCGTCTACTATTCCCTCTATCCATCCTTACATTTTGACAAATTTTCATGGAAAAACTAGAGATGTAATGACTTTAGCTCATGAGCTTGGTCATGGATGTCATCAATATTTATCCGCAAAGCAAGGATTACTTTTATCGAGCACACCCCTTACACTCGCTGAAACTGCAAGTGTCTTTGGAGAAATGATGACGTTTAGAACACTTCTAGATGACAGTGACCAAGAGGCAAGAAAATATCTATTAGCCTCAAAAATAGAAGATATGATTAACACAGTTGTTAGACAGATATCATTTTTTGAATTTGAAAAATTAGTTCATAACGAAAGAAAAAAAAGGTGAGCTATCATCAGATCAACTTTGTGATTTCTGGATGAAAACACAATCTGAGAGTCTGGGTCCTAATATCGAATTAACTGATGGATATAAATATTTTTGGACTTATATCCCTCATTTTATCCATACCCCTTTTTATGTCTATGCATATGCATTTGGAGACTGTTTAGTTAATATATTAATCCAACTTTATGATGAGGGACTCCCAAACTTTAAAGAAAGTTATATTGATCTTTTAAAAAGTGGTGGTTCAAAGCACTACAGTGAAGTACTTAAACCCTTTAACGTTGACCTTAAACAAAAAGATAGTTGGCAAAAAGGACTTTCAATGATTTCTAGTTTAATAGATGAATTTGAAAAGACTATTTAAGATAAAATGAAAGAAGATAACAATTTAGTTTCCAGAGTTAAAAGATACTCCAAAGTAACTACATCTATGACTTCGTTAGCGACTAAGTTTGCTGGAAAAAAGTATTTAAATTTTGATTTAAGTGATCAAAAATATGCAGCTCAGATAACTGAGATATTGGGTAATCTAAAAGGCCCTTTAATGAAAGTTGCACAATTAAGCGCGACTATTCCTGATTTACTCCCAGAAGAATATGCAAGAAAACTTGCAGAATTACAATCTAATGCCCCTCCCATGTCATGGGTATTCGTTAAAAGAAGAATGAAAGCTGAGTTAGGAGAAAATTGGGAGAAAAATTTTACAGACTTTGACAAAGATGCAAGTTTTGCAGCCTCCTTAGGTCAAGTTCATAAAGCTAAATTAAATGGTAATGAAATTGTTGCCTGCAAATTACAATATCCAGATATGTCCTCAGCAGTAATTGCGGACCTCAATCAACTAAAAATAATTTTTAAAATTTATTCTAGTTACAATAAATCAATTCAAATAAGAGAAATCTATAAAGAAATTGAGGCAAGATTAAAAGAAGAATTAGATTATAAATTAGAGCATCGCCACCTCAAGATTTTTGAGTACATGCACAAAAAAAATACATTTATAAAAATTCCTAAAGTTCATAAAAAGTATTCAACCCAAAGATTATTAGTTATGGAATATCTTGATGGAAAAAAGCTTATCGAATACAAAAATTCCTCTCAAAAAGTGAGAAATGATCTTGCAAAAAAATTATTTATGGCTTGGTATTTTCCATTTTACAAATATGGAATTATCCACGGTGACCCTCACCTTGGTAATTACTCCGTAAACAAAGATAATAACATAAACTTGTTTGATTACGGTTGTGTGAGAATTTTTCCAGCTAAATTTGTAAAAGGTGTGATTGATTTATATTTTGCCCTTAAAGAAAAAAATAACGAAAAAATTAAACTTGCTTATAAGGCCTGGGGATTTAAAGATATTGATGACAAGCTTATGAATGTTTTAAATAAATGGGCTCTTTTTCTATATGACCCTATTTTAAAAAATGAAGTTAGAAAAATACAAGATTCAGACAGCGGAATATATGGTGCTAAAATTGCCGGAGAAGTTCACAAAGAATTAAGAAAATATGGCGGAGTTAAACCACCCAGAGAGTTTGTATTTATGGACAGAGCCGCAGTTGGACTGGGCTCTATTTTTATCCACCTAAAAGCAGAAATTAATTGGTATAAGCTTTTTCATGAGTTAATTAAGGATTTTTCTGTTAAAAATCTTGAAACTAATCAAAAAAACGCCATAGCTTTCTCTAAAAAATCCTGATCTTTTTAATCTGTAAAAGACTCCATTAAGTAACTATAACTAAACAAATTCAGGCTGATTTATTAAATATTTCAGTTTTTAATGAAATAAACTTAGTTTATCTAAAATGTTGACCAACGACCGTATAGTTTTAAAGATATTAAAAAATAATAGAAAAAGACCTTTGTCTGCGTACGATGTTTTAGACAAGTTTTTGAGAATTAAAAGAGTACAGCCTGCAACAGTTTATCGTTCTCTTAGAAATTTATTGGACCAAAACCTCGTTTTAAGACTTAATGTTTCAAAAAAATATATTGTGAGTAGTGAACCCCGTAATGAAAATGAGGTTTCTACTATTGTTTTGTGCAAAAATTGTAATGAATACGAAGAAATTAATATTAATAAAAATAAGATGAGTTTAGCTTATAACATTTTAGATCTAAAAAATTTTGACCTTAATAACTTTAGTGTTGAGATAATTTCAAAATGTAAGAAATGCTAATGTTATGATATAACATAATTTGTATGAGAAAGATTTATTGTAATTAAAACATTTTTTAGAAAAAAATAAAAAAAAACAAAATTTTTTTTATTTTATCCACAAGCATAATTTCATATTTTGAACTATCTAGGTTTAAAATATACATTGCAATAATTTTTTTAATGTTTTGATATAACATAACAAAATATTAAAATTATTAAAAAAAAATATTATTTTGTAATACTAATAACAAAATTGATTTTTTTTATTCTTTAAAATTAAAAGTTATCCACACAATTTTTTCTTTATTCTTAAATTTTTTTTTCTATATTCATAATGCTTTAAAATGAAATCAATTCCAAAAAACTTTTATTTTTGATCTAGATGATGAATTTTTTTTATAATGTTTACAGGAATAAGTTTTACTTTCAGTTTTTATTCTGGAATAAGAACGAAAATTATAATAGGAGGGACATTTATGTTCAATAATTTGAAACGAAAGTTTCTTGTTATCGCAACGATAATAGGAAGTTTATCAATGTTCTCTATACCACAAAACGTATCTGCTGGTGCGCATGAGCAGTACTTTCCAATTGCAAGTAGTAGGGTTGGTCCTTACTCAGCAATGGGAACAGGCTATTACGGTGCACAAATTGACTATCTAAATTATGTCAATATGAACGGTGGAGTTAACGGTGTTATGCTTACATACCAAGAATGTGAGACTGAATATAATGCTGTTAAAACAGTTGAGTGCTATCAGAGACTTTTAGAAAAAGACGGTCAAAGAATCGTTGTTTTTGATACATTAGGTACACCAGGTGCTTATGCTGTTATTAACAGAATGGCTGAAGATAATGTTGTTTTAGCTCAGTATGGTTATGGTAGAACCGATGGTGCTGATGGAACTGTATGGCCATGGGTTTTTAACGCAGCAAGTCACTATTGGTCTCAAATTGCAGTTAAATTAAAATTTATGGCTGAAATTGAAGGCGGTATCCCTAACATGAAGGGTAAGAAAATTGTTCACCTTCACATTGACTCTGCTTATGGTAGAGAGCCTTTACCAGCTATGAGAGCTATTACTGAAGAATGGGGAATGGAATTAGTAGAAATTTCAATTCCACCTCCAGGATTAGAGCAACAATCTCAGTGGCTTCAAATCAGAAAAGAAAAACCTGATTGGGTTACTTTCTGGGGAGCGGGTTCAGGTATGAACTCAACTGCTATGACGAATGCAGCCAGAGTTAACTTTCCAAGAGATAGAATGATGTACGTAACATTTGGAGCAGCTGAAGAGGATATGTATCCTGCAGGTGACTCAGCTATTGGAACATACGCTGTTGCAAACGCACTACCAGGAGATGATTTTCCTCTAGTTGCAGCAATTAAAGAGCAAGTATACGGATCAGGTAAAGGAAACCTCTCAGACGAAAGTAGAGTGGGATCTGTTTACTGGAACCGTGGTCTTGGAGCAGCTGTAATGTGGATTGAAGCTTTAAAAAATGCCCAAGAAATGCATGGTAAAGTTGGAAAAGCTGTTACAGGTGCAGAATTTAGGGATGGTTATGAAGCTCTTAACATGACAACTGAGCGACTCGCTGAAATAGGTATTGAAAATATGGTTGCACCATTTTCAATTTCTTGTGAGAACCATGAAGGCGCAGGTAAGTTTGCCGTCATGCAGTGGGACGGAGAAAAGTTCAACCAGATTACAGGTTGGGAAGCTCCTTTAGATCCTGGATACATTCGTAGTTTAGTTGAAGACTCAGCAGCTAAGTTTGCAGCTGAGAACAACATAACTCCAAAAGAATGTTAATTTGATTTAAATAAATCTACGGAGGGGGCTTTTGCCCCTTCCTAAATATGGAAAAAATTTAAAATGAGTGAACAAAATAATTCTGAAAATATCCTTGAAATTAAAAATATAGAAGTCGTATACGACGACGTTATCCTTGCAGTTAGTGATGTATCTTTAGATGTCCCAAAAGGTAGTATTGTTGCACTACTTGGTGGTAATGGTGCAGGTAAAAGCACCACTCTTAAATCTGTTTCTACGATGTTAGCTTCTGAAAGAGGCAAGGTTACAAAAGGATCAATTACCTATGATGGTGAAAGAGTAGAAAAATTAAATCCCAGTGACATGGTTAATTTAGGCCTTGTTCAAGTACTTGAAGGAAGAAGATGTTTTGGACATTTAACAGTTGAGGAAAATGTGATCAGTGGAGCGTATACTAGAAAGTTATCTAAATCTGAAATTAAATCTGAATTAGAGAGAATGTATGCTTACTTTCCAAGACTCAAAGAAAGAAGAAAAAGTCAGGCGGGGTTTACATCTGGTGGAGAACAACAAATGATTGCAGTTGCAAGAGCTATGATGGCCAAACCTAAAATGCTTTTACTTGATGAGCCGTCAATGGGTTTAGCCCCTCAACTTGTGGAAGAAATATTTAATATCGTAAAAGAACTAAATGAAAAAGAAGGTGTAAGTATTTTACTGGCTGAGCAAAATACAAATATAGCATTAAGAAACTCTGATTACGGGTACATCATTGAAACTGGTCAAGTTATGTTAGATGGATCTGCAAAATCTCTTTTGAATGATGATAAAGTAAAAGAATTTTATTTAGGAATATCATCTGAAGGTAGAAAAAACTTTAGAGACGTTTTAAAAGAAAGTAAAAAAAATAAAGGTTTAGCGACATGAGCACAATTGAGGAAAGAAAATTTAAAATTGGGGATCCAATACTGGAAGTTAATAACATTTCTTTAAGCTTTGGTGGTGTTAACGCAATAACAGATACTTCATTCAACGTTCTTGAACATGAGGTAAGAGCCATAATTGGTCCGAATGGAGCAGGTAAAAGCTCTATGCTAAATTGTATCAATGGTATTTACAAACCTCAAAAGGGATCCATAGCTTTCAAAGGAGATACTCTAAGTAAAATTACTCCTAACATTATTGCGCAAATGGGCATCTCAAGAACATTTCAGAATTTGGCCCTTTTTAAAAGAATGTCAGCTATTGATAATATTTTAGTCGGAAGAAAGCTTCACTCAAAAGCAAATTTTATGGATGTTGCTTTACAATTACCTAAAGCTAGAAAAGAAGAGAAAGTAAATTTAAAAAAATGTGAAGAGATAGTTGAGTTTTTAGAAATAGAAAAAATTAAAGACACTCCAGTTGGTAAACTTCCTTATGGACTGCAAAAAAGAGTAGAGTTGGGTAGAGCACTTGCTACTGAAGCTTCTCTTCTTCTTTTAGATGAACCAATGGCTGGAATGAATGTCGAAGAAAAAAGAGAAATGTGCAGGTTCATTTTAGAGGTAAATGAAGAGTATGGCACAACAATGGTTTTAATTGAACACGATATGGGAGTTGTAATGGATATTTCTGATAGAGTAGTTGTTTTAGACTACGGAAAAATAATTGGTGATGGGCCTCCAGAAGAGGTAAGAACTAATCAAAATGTTATTGATGCGTATTTAGGAGTTTCACATGGGGAGTGAAATATTATTCTTTTTTGAAGTTGTAGTTGGTGGACTATTAGCCGGTACGATGTACTCATTAGTAGCACTTGGTTTTGTATTAATTTATAAAGCATCTGCAACATTTAACTTTGCTCAGGGGGCTATGGTTTTCTTTGCTGTTTTATCTTTTGTAGGTTTTATGGAGTTAGGACTTCCATTTTTCCTTGCTTTCATAGTTACAATTGGACTTATGGTCATCGTCGGCCTAAGTACAGAAAGATTAGTTATAAGACCTTTAATGAATCAAAGCGAGGATACATTATTAATGGCAACCATAGGACTGGGATATGTCCTTGAGGGATTAGCTCAAGCAGCCTGGGGTGTTGAGGTTAGGAGATTAGATTTAGGTATTCCTGATTTCCCTATAATGTTCATAGCTGACGCTATTGGTATATTCATTAGTGCGCTTGATTTAACAGCAGGTGCTGTTGCAGCGTTCATGGTTATTTCTCTGGCCGTACTCTTCACACAGACAAAAATTGGTTTAGGCTTAAGAGCTGTGGCAGATGATCCTGGAGCAGCTAGCTCAATAGGTATCCCTTTAAAGCACATCATGCTTTTGGTTTGGTCTGCTGCTGGAGTTGTGGCACTTGTTGCAGGTTGTTTATGGGGCGCAAGAGCAGGAGTGCAATTTGCCTTAGTTGATTTAGCTTTAAAAGCTTTACCAGTTCTTATTATAGGTGGATTTTCATCAATACCCGGAGCAATTGTTGGAGGGCTTATTATAGGTTCAACTGAGAAGGTGCTTGAAGTTTATATTGGACCATTTTTTGGCGGCGCCATTGAAGGTTGGGCACCATACGTTCTTGCAGTTTTCTTTCTCTTAAAAAGGCCCGAGGGCTTGTTTGGTGAAAAGATTATTAGGAGAGTTTAATGTCAACATCAATTAAAACATATTCAAAAAGTGATTATATAAATTTTTCCGTATTAATGGTTTTAGGATTTTTAGTAATTCCAATGACAGTTAATTCAGATTATTGGTTTACGTCAATATTAATTCCTTGGCTTTGTCTTGCATTGGCTACAATAGGTCAGCAGGTAATTATGGGTTACACTGGTCAGTTGGCATTAGGAGCGGCAGGTTTTATGGCTGCAGGTGCATTTGCATGCTTTAATTTAATTCTAAGAGTTGATGGTCTTCCATTCTTTGGAGCTTTAGCTATTTCAGGATTAATCGCAGCTGCAATTGGTATTGTCTTTGGATTACCGAGTTTAAGAATTAGAGGAATTTACTTAATGGTTGCTACTTTGGCTTCCCAATTTTTTATCATATGGGTAATTGATAAATTTGGTTGGTTTAAAAATTACGACTCCTCAGGTATTATTACTGCTCAAGATATCGTAATTTTTGGAAGACCTTATACCTCTCCCGTTGATATGTATCTCGTCATTCTCGTTGTTGTCACAGTCATGACAGTATTAGCGATCAATATGGCAAGAGGAAGTACAGGAAGAAATTGGATGGCTGTTCGAGACATGGACGTCGCAGCAGAGTCAATGGGTGTATCATTACTTAAAACTAAATTACAAGCTTTTGCTATAAGTTCATTCTTTTGTGGTGTAGCTGGAGCTTTATTTGCATTTACTTATTTGAAATCATTAGAACCTGTCGCCTTTGATATAAAATTATCTTTTAAAATTTTATTTATGTGTATTCTTGGAGGTCTTGGAACAATCAACGGAGCATTTATAGGTGCCGGTTTCATTTTGTTATTTCCAGTCTTACTAAATTACCTTGGTAATAATGTTTTTCATGGTGCGATTGATGCAACTATTATTTCTGCGATGGAGCAAGTTGTCTTTGGCGTATTGATGATTGTATTTATGATCTATGAACCGCTAGGTATGGCTAGATTGTGGGAAAATACAAAGCAAAGACTTTTCAAAAAAAAAGATAAATAGTTCTCATGATATTTGAGATTAGAGTTCAGTATGAATAGGAATTTAAAAATTATCTTAGCCCTGTGTGTTGGAGTAGGTCTGGGCTTACTCATGGACAACAATTTTCTAATATAAAATGAAAAACGTTGATAATGTTAACTTTTTAAAGCATTTTAATCCCATCATAGGAACAGTCGTAAACTTAGTGACATTTAAAAATATTATTGATAAACAGTTACCCCTTAAGGAACTCAAAAGATGATCATTGGAACTATAAAAGAAAAAAAGAAATTTGAAAATAGAGTTGCTATGAGCCCCGATGAAGCAAAATCGTATATTAAATCTGGGCATCAGGTTTTAATAGAGAAAGGAGCTGGAGCCTTATCAGGTTTCACTGATAAATCCTACAAGGAAGCGGGTGCTACGATCTCAACTTCTAAAGAAATATTAAAAACTTCAGATATACTCATTAAAATAAATTGTCCTTCACCTGATGAGTCAAGATTGATTAATAACAAATCAATGGTTGTCTCTCAAATTAGTATTCAAAATAATCAAGATAGTATTAAAATTTTAAATTCAAGAAAAGTATCCGCTTTTGCATTAGAGCTTGTTCCAAGAATTACACGAGCCCAAGATATGGATATATTATCATCACAAGCAAACCTAGCAGGTTACCATTCAGTTATTGATGCAGCCCAAGAATATAACAGAGTTCTTCCTTTGTTTATGACAGCCGCTGGTAAAGTAACTCCTGCAAATGTTTTGGTTATTGGTGCTGGAGTTGCAGGATTACAAGCTATTGCTACAGCTAAACGTTTAGGAGCTATAGTTTATGCAACTGATGTCAGGATAGCTTCAAAAGAACAAGTAGAGAGCCTTGGTGGAAAATTTGTCATGGTTGAAGATGAAGAGTCTAAAAATGCTGAAACTAAAGGTGGGTATGCAAAGCAAATGAGTGCAGAGTATCAAAAAAAACAAGAAGCTTTATTAGCTGATACTCTTAAAACTATGGATATTGTTATATGCACAGCACAAATTCCTGGAAGAAAAGCACCACTTATTTTAAAAAAGGAAATGCTTGAAAATATGCAAAATGGATCAGTGATTGTTGATTTAGCAGTTGAATCCGGCGGTAATTGTGAGTTTAGTCAAGTGGGAAAAGTGGTATCAAAAAATGGCCTTAAAATTGTGGGCCATGCTAATGTGCCAGGCAGAGTAGCAAATAATGCATCAAGTTTGTTTTCAAAAAATATTTCTAACTTTTTAAAATTAATGAACTTTGAAGATAAAAAGAAATCTATGATTAACAAAAGCGATGAAATTATTAAAGCTACGATGATTTGCTCAGCTGGAAAGATTTTAATTAAATAAGGAGAGAGAATGTCAGAAATTTCAAATCAATTAGAAAATTTATCATTTAAAGCACAACAAATAGCTGATGAAGCAAGTCAGCTAGCATCAAATGTTGTTGAAACATCCGGTGGTCACAGTGATTTTATTATATTCGGTATAACAGTTTTAATATTGGCTTGTTTTGTTGGATATTATGTTGTGTGGTCAGTTACCCCAGCTCTTCATAGTCCTTTGATGGGAGTTACTAACGCTATTTCATCTGTAATAATTGTAGGTGCACTTTTAGCTGCGGGCCCTATCGATAGCACAATATCCAAATATTTTGGTTTAGTCGCTGTAGGTTTAGCAGCGGTTAATATCTTTGGAGGCTTTGTTGTAACTAACAGAATGCTTTCAATGTTTAAAAAGAAACAATAGGAAAAACAAATGTCAAATCTATCTACAGCTGCATATTTAGTTTCTTCAGTATTATTTATTTTATCTTTAAGGGGCTTATCCCATCCCTCAACAGCAAGAAGAGGAAATTTTCTTGGTATTTTAGGAATGACGATTGCTATTATTACAACCTTAGCTAACCCTGGTGTTTTTAGCTACAAAGAAATAGGTATAGCCTTTTTAATAGGAGGTTTAATTGGTACCTCAATCGCAGTAAGAATTCAAATGACTGCTCTACCCCAATTAGTTGCTGCATTTCACAGCCTAGTTGGCTTAGCTGCTGTTTTTGTTGCTGCATCTGCATATTATAACCCTAGTGCCTTTAATATCGGTACATTTGGTTCTATTCCAATGGGTAGTTTAATAGAAATGTCAATTGGTACTGCAATTGGAGCTGTAACATTTACAGGGTCTATTATCGCTTTTGGAAAACTTCAAGGTTTTGTCTCGGGAAATCCTCTAGTTTTTAAGGGGCAACATTTTTTAAACCTACTTTTAGGTTTAGGAATTATTGCACTGATTGTAAAATTTTGTATTGACCAAAACCAAGAGTTATTCTGGTTAATCGTTGCTGCTTCGTTTGTTATAGGAGTTCTTTTAATTGTGCCTATTGGTGGAGCAGATATGCCAGTGATTGTTTCAATGTTGAATTCATATTCAGGTTGGGCCGCTGCAGGAATTGGTTTCACTCTATCAAATAACTTATTAATTATAACTGGAGCTCTCGTAGGATCTTCCGGAGCTATATTGAGTTATATTATGTGTAAGGGAATGAATAGATCATTTTTAAACGTTTTACTTGGTGGCTTTGGTGGTGAACAAGCTGCAAGTGCTGACGGTGTAAAAGATGATCGCCAGGCCAAACAAGGTAACGCTGCTGATGCAGCTTTTATGATGAAGAATAGTCAAAAAATTATTATCGTGCCTGGTTATGGTATGGCAGTTGCCCAAGCTCAACATGCTTTAAGAGAAATGGGTGACTTATTAAAAGCAGCAGGGGCAGATGTAAGATATGCAATTCATCCTGTTGCAGGAAGAATGCCAGGACATATGAATGTTCTTTTAGCAGAAGCCAATGTTCCTTATGATGAAGTTCTAGAGCTTGATGAAATTAATAGAGACTTCTCTGAAACTGACGTTGCTTTTGTTATCGGTGCAAATGATGTTACAAATCCTGCAGCTAAAACTGACAAAACAAGTGCTATATATGGAATGCCTATCTTAGATGTAGAAAATGCTGGACAAGTATTTTTTGTAAAAAGAGGAATGGCAAGTGGTTATGCTGGAGTCCAAAATGAGTTATTCTTCAGAGACAACACATTGATGTTATTTGGTGATGCTAAAAAGGTCTGTGAGGATATAATTAAGGGTTTAGAGAATTAGTCGAACTTCTTCTTACGCATAAGCTTTTTAAATCTCTTAATTGATTCGGCTTTTTCACGAAGTTTTCTCTCCGATGGCTTTTCGTAATTTTTTCTAAGCTTTAGCTCTTTGAAAATACCTTCTCTTAGAAGCTTTTTCTTGAGCACACGTATAGCTGCCTCAACATTGTTATCTCTAACTTGAACTTCTATTGCCAATCTAGTAACCTCATAAGAGCGTAATTTATATATAATAATGAAGTCAAAGCAAGAAAAATTAGCTAATTTATTTGTTCAGGATGTACCAAAATTTGGTTGGTCAAGAGACACTTTATTGCAGTGCGCTAAAAAGCAGAGAATTTCAACATCTGTTCTCGCTAAATTGTTCCCTTCTTTTGAGTATGATGTTTTGAAGTTCATAATTGCTCAAAATAACAACAAAGTTGAGAAAAATTATAACTCTTTTAATAACTCACGTTTAAAAACTAGAGACAAAATTAAAACTATCATGGAGTTAAAATTTGAAAATAACAATCATTTAAAAAAAGCATTACCCGAAATGCTCAAATTTTTACTTAGACCTGGTAATATTTTTATGTCAATTAAAATGCTTCATGAAAATAGTGATTTTATCTGGAACCTTTCAGGCGATAAATCAAACGACTTTAGCTACTACTCAAAACGTGGCTTACTATCGACAATTTATTTAGCTACATTAATTTATTGGCTTAATGACAAATCAGAAAAAGATATAGCAACTAAAAATTTTATTAGTAAATCTGTTGATGGAATAGTTGATGGTGTTTCAAGACTCAAACAATTAAGTTTGCTAAAAGGCTTAGCTGAAAATTTCATGTCTAGGTATGCCAAAAAGACATCATAAATTACTCAGAAAATAATTTAATAAACTCCTAAAAAGTATAAAAATAAATCTCTAATAAATTTCATATTTATTTTTATTTACAGAAAGGTACACAATGAAGAAAATTTTTATTACATTAATTTTTTCGATTATTTCATCATTTGCTTTTGCAAATGGCCATATGCAGCCAGACTCTTTCGCAGTAACTTTAAAAGTCCCATCTGCAGATGTAGAGAAAGTGGAGGCAATTTTACAAAGCCATCATCAGTTTATGCATGATAAACACTCATTATCTGGTGATGATAGGTTAAACTCTTATTCTATTGTTAAAGGTTTTGAGCCAGTAGATATAACTGACCCTTCAAAAGGTGTTACTGATAATGTCATTTATTTTTTAAGCGAGCATTATCAAACTCCGATTGGCTTACAACTTCATGGACAAAACTCTGAGACTTGGGAGGATGTACAAGAGTTTAGATCGATAATATATCAGTATGCTATCGCTATTGCTTTTCCAGGCGAAGTCATAGCTAAGATGAATCGTTAGGAAATTAAAATAATCTCTCACGGTCATTCAATTGGCCGTGAGAAAATAAAACCTCTTCAGGAACTATTTAAATACATTATAATACATATCAATTGGAGGATTGATGAGTATTCAAAAAACTATTACACCCATAAATAATACTGTTTATCTAGAGAGAGAATTAGCCTCTGATAGTCAAATAAATTCAGTTATAGAAAAAGGATCAACCGGTTTTGAAATTTGGAAAAAAACGTCAATTGACGATCGAATTAGCATTGTAAATAAATTTATTGATAACTTAATTGATCTTAAAGATGAAATATCCAAGGAAATTTGTTGGCAGATAGGTAGACCTATATCTCAATGTGCTGGTGAACTTAGAGGTTTTGAGGAGCGTTCAAGACATATGGTAGACATTGCGAAAGAGTCTTTACAAAATCTTCCTGCTACTCAAAATGATGAATTTGACAATTATATTTACAAATCACCTCTTGGAATAATATTTGTTATGGCACCTTGGAACTATCCAATTATCACTGCAACAAATACAATTGTTCCAGCAATAATTTCAGGCAATAGTCTAATTTTGAAACATTCATCCCAAACACCTAGATGTGCAGAATTAATTTTTAATGCTTTTGAAAATACTGGAATTCCTGAAGGTGTTTTTCAATTTATTCACACAGATCATAAAGCATGTGAAAAAATAATTTCAGACTCTAGAATTGCTCATGTTGTTTTTACAGGTTCTGTTAGAGGAGGGCAGGAGGTAAAAAAATACATAGGCACAAGATTTATAAACGCAGGTCTTGAATTAGGAGGAAAAGATCCTGCCTATGTCAGGGCAGATGCAGATATAAATCATGCTATTGAAAATCTTGCTGATGGGGCCCTATTTAATTCTGGCCAGTCTTGTTGTGGAATTGAAAGAATCTATGTTGATAAAAAAATTTATAAAGAATTTATAGATGGCTTCAAAAGTATTACTGAAAATTATAATTTGAATGATCCTTCAAAATCAGACACAAACTTAGGCCCAGTGGTAAGGCAATCAGCTGCTGATTTTATTAGAACACAAATGAAAGAAGCAGAGAGTGAAGGAGCAAAACGTCTTATTGAGGAGAGCAAATTTACTATATCTAAAGAAGATAATTGTTATGTCTGCCCCCAAGTCATGGTTGATGTAAATCATCATATGAGATTTATGATGGAGGAGACCTTCGGTCCTGCTGTTGGAATAATGCCTGTGAATGACGAAGAGGAAGCAAAAAATTTGATGAATGATAGCCCATATGGTTTAACAGCATCTGTCTGGACAAAAGATACTGAATTCGCAAAAGATTTTGGTAAATTAATTGAAACAGGAACTTTTTTTATGAATAGGTGTGATTATTTAGATCCTGCCCTCGCATGGACTGGTGTAAAAGATACAGGTATTGGCTGCTCATTGTCTACACTTGCTTTTGATCAATTTACAAGACCGCAAAGTTTCCACATTAGAAAGGTTATTTAAAACTTTAAAAATGAATAGCATGAACTGGAACTACCCTACAAATGTTTGGTTTGGAGAAAATCGATCTAAGGAAATTCAAAATGCTTGTGATCACCTCAGAATAAACAACCCTCTCATAGTCACCGATCCAGGCCTACTACAAACCTCAATAATTGAACAAATTAACTCAGATTTAAAACAAAAGACAAACATCTATTCTGAAGTACAAGGTAATCCTACTGGCTCCAATGTCATTAATGGTGTTAAAATTTTTAATGAGGGAAATCATGATGGAGTTATAGCTATAGGTGGGGGCTCTGGTATGGACACTGGAAAAGGGATTGCTTTTATGGCTCATCAGACACGCCCTTTATGGGATTTTGAAGATATAGGTGATTGGTGGACAAGAGCTGACTCAGATGTAATTAAACCTATTATAGCAGTACCAACAACCGCAGGTACAGGTTCAGAAGTAGGAAGAGCCTCAGTATTTCTTAACGAGGAGAGCTCAAAGAAAAAGATTATATTTCATCCAAAAATGCTTCCTGAAATTGCTATTTTAGACCCAGTTCTAACTGTCAATTTACCAAAAAATATTACTGCAGGAACAGGTATGGATGCTTTAGCTCATTGTATAGAAGCATATTCCTCTCCTTTTTATCACCCTATGGCAGAAGGAACTGCTTTAGAGGGACTAAGGTTGGTCAAAGAAAACATTCAAGAAGTTTATCATAATGGAAACAACATTGAAGCAAGAGCTCATATGTTAGTTGCATCGATGATGGGTGCAGCTGCGTTTCAAAAAGGTTTAGGAGCTATTCACTCGATTACTCATCCAGTTAACTCTTTATATAATACCCATCATGGAACCACAAATGGAACAGTTATGCCTTTTGTATTGAACTATAACCGCAGTACAATTGAAGAAAAATTTATAAGATTGGCAAACTTTTTAGATATTAAAAATGGTTTTGAAGGTATTGTTGATTGGATTATCGAACTAAAAAAAGAAATGCAGATACCTGAAACCCTTAAAGATATGGGTGTAAACAACGGGGATGAAGTAAAATTAGCACCATTAGCTCAAGAAGATCCAAGCACAGGAGCTAACCCACTAGAGATGAGTGAAGAAAAATTTAAAGAACTCATTTCAAATTGTATTACAGGACAATATTAAATCTTTATAAATTGTTGGTGAGCTTTTTTTGATATAGAAGCCACCACATCACCATTTGATTTGAAATTTAAAGGATTACCTTTCCAATCACTTATTATTCCTCCACTTTCTTCAACAATGTTAACTAAAGGAATATAGTCATAAGGTTTTAAAAAAGACTCTACTACTAACGGTATTCTTTTTTCAGCTAAGAGTCCATATTGTACACAGTCACCACCAAAGGTTGCATATTTAGTTTTTTTAATCAGAGTATTATATTTTTTATTTTTATTATTTGATTTGAAAGCGGTCATACCAGAGGTACTAAAATAAAGTTTCGATAAAGGTAAATTGTTTGAAGATTTATTTATTTTTTTTCCATTACAATATGCACCATTATCTCTTATTCCAATCCAAGTTTTTTTAATTTCAGGACAGTTAATTATTCCAATAACAGGTGTATAATCTATACATAAAGAAATTAATGTCCCAAAATTATTATTTCCATTAATGAAATTTTTAGTACCATCAATTGGGTCAATTACCCATAAGAATGGAGAGTTATTTGTTTTATTTTTGTATTCCTCTCCAAATATTCCATGATTAGGAAATCTTTTATTAATCATCGAGCGTAATTTTCTCTCAATTGCCATATCTATTTTGGTAACTGGTGATTTA
The DNA here is from genome assembly GCA_902557145.1 of uncultured Alphaproteobacteria bacterium. GTDB lineage: Bacteria > Pseudomonadota > Alphaproteobacteria > HIMB59 > HIMB59 > HIMB59. Next base: position 101,274 of record CACDYZ010000001.1, read on the forward strand.
TCTGATTTAAAATTTATTTTAATACGATTAGAAGGTGTCTTTTTCAAAATCTCCTCTGAAGTATTTGAGAGTTTTTTTGCAAAACTTAGATATGAAGATATATCTTTGAGTTTTAAAGGCATTTAAAAAATATATAGAAAAAAAGCACTACTACTAATTATTTTTAATTAATATTATTTGTGAGTTTTTTAAAAATAATATCGAAATTTTCTGATGTTTGAGCACCATTGATAACTATTTGTTTGTTCACTATAAAGGTTGGTACACTATTAATACCCATTTTTCTTGCTTCTATTTCTTCATTTGCTAAAGGCTCAATATTTTCTTGATCTGATAAATAAGCTTTAAAATCCTCAGCATCAATTTGATGTTTAATCGCAATATCCAACAATATATTAGGGTCACCTATATCTTCACCATTTAAAAAATAAGACTCAAATAAACTATCTAAGACATTTTCTTGAATACCTTGTTTATATGCTAAAGCTAACAGCCTATGGGAATTAAATGAATTTGGAGTTGTTTGAATAGAATCAAAGTTAAAATTAATTCCCTCTAAAAGTCCTTCATCATAGATATTGTCATAAATTGTTTTTGCTGCATCGGCACTACCAAATTTAGAAATTAAATACTCCTGTCTATCCATACCATCAGGTGGCATCCCAGGATTTAATTGAAAAGGTCTCCATGTTTGTTTGAACTCGATATTTTTATAATCATTGATTGCTTTTTCTAATCGTTTCTTACCAATGTAACACCAAGGACAAACTGTGTCTGAAAATATATCAAGTTCGATCATAGATTTATTTAAATATTCATGTCATAAAAACTTAAAAAATAATAGCAATTAAATTTCATTTTTATTATGAAAACAAAGTAACAATGAAATTAAAAATCTGTTAAAGTTAGAAATAGGAGATTCATATGTTAGAAAATTTTAATGGTATATTTTACTTAGTAATATTTTTAATAATTTTGGCCATGAACGCTTTTTATGCTTACAACTGTTTATTTAACACAAAAAACTTTATAAGCAAATATGGTGTTGATGTGACAGCTGCCTTTTTTGCAAGATTTGCTGGTGCAGTTATTTTAGGAGCTGTGCTAATGCAACTATATATTTTATTCAGAGGAACAGCTGCAACATGGGCATTTTTTAATTTCATGTTTATTATCATGACCATAATAGCTATAGCAGCTTATTATACAGGTGAAGTCGATAAATTAGGCAGAACAGATCAATATTCAAGAGAGGGATATCTATCTACTGGTGGACTTGCAATTGGATGGGCTATTCTTTGTTTTGGATTAGCAGATAAAATTTATATTTAACGATTTCTGATAAAGTAAATAAATATTAAAGACGTTAAATACATAATAACGCTATAAGTAGCCGCTGGAATAATGTAAAGACCACCTCCAAAGACACTTGTGCCAACAAAAATAGCTAGAGTTCCGTTTTGAAGACCGCACTCTAGAGAAATAGCTTTTTGTTGCGCAGAGCCAGTGCCAAACATCTTTGCCCAATAAAAAGCAATAATCATCATTATTAAATTTAGAATAAGAACTACTAGTCCAGTTTGAGCAAAATACTCTACTAAATTCTCTCTTTCAGCCAAAATAGCACCAATTAAAACTAAAACAAACAAAGCCGTTGAAAGAATTTTGGCAAATTTCTCTATTCTTTTTGTTAAATAGGATAAGCTTGCTCGAAAAGTCATTCCAATTAAAACAGGCAATGTCACTATCAAAAACATACTAATAGCAATTCCAGTTAAGGAGACTGAACCTAAAGAATTATCAGATATTAATCCCATTGAAACACCCAAAACTAAAGGAACAGATATAACGCTTAAAAGACTCATAACTGCAGTCAAAGATATAGACAATGCAACATCACCTCTTGCAAAGGATGTAAGAATATTTGAAGTCACACCTCCTGGTGCTGCAGCAATTAATATTAACCCTATAGCTAATTCAGGTTGAAGTGGCCAAACAAAAACAATTATTAAAGCGACTATTGGGAGAAAAATTAATTGGCTAATTAGTCCTATAATAAAATTCCTAGGTGTCTTTGCCACTCTTGCAAAATCAGAAAAGGTTAAACCTAAGCCTAAAGTGAACATTATAAAAGCTAAGGCTAAGGGAAGAATTACATCAGTTATGAAATTCATGAATAAATAATATCAAATACCTCAAATTATCATATCTCATAACCAAGGCTTTTTTCCTCATAATCCACAAGCTCTTCTGGATATCCCTCAGCTCTAAATTTAATATTGTGTTTATTTTCAAGCCTTTTAACTACCATAGAGGACCAAGCACGATCACCAAAAGTTTTTCTTGCATCTTTGATAATGTCTAAAACGATAGGAGAAATTTCTAATTCAACTCCAAGTTTAGTTGCAAGGCTCTGAAATAGTCCCACATCTTTCTCTACTAAGTCCATAGTAAAATTTATATTATAAGATCCGTTTAATATAACTTGACTCTCAGTTTCATGGACAAATGAGTTACCTGATGAAGCGGCAATGCCTTTAAATGTTTTAGCTAAATCTAAATTTGATTTACTGGCTATAGTCCAAGCCTCTCCTAATGCTACCAAGTGAACTGTAGCCAAATAATTAGTAATAACCTTCAATACAGAAGCACTTCCAAAATCACCTGTATACAAAATTTTTCTTCCTAGACACCTTAAAACAGGCATAGCTTTATCAAATCCTTCTCTACTTCCTCCAACGAAAATAGAAATATTTCCAGTTGCAGCTCTATGACAGCCCCCACTTACAGGTGCCTCTAGGGCTATTGCATTTTTTTGTTGAATTAATGAAGCATGTCTTTTTAATTGGCCATCTTCAGTTGTGCTCATTTCAATCCAAATTTGATCTTTTTGTATTGTGTCTATAATACCTCCTTTAGACTCTAAAACTTCTGCACATATTTTAGGGGAAGGAAGGCAAGTTATCAAAATATCAGCGCTGATTACTAGATCTTGTATTGATTTAGCTGTGTCAGCACCTTTTAATTTAAAATTATCCATTAATTTATTATTTTTATCTAAAACTGTAATTTGAAAATTTTTTTCAAGAAGGTTATTAGCAAGTTTTCCTCCTACATTACCCAATCCAATAAAGCCTATTCTCATTCTTACCCCCTTTAATATTATAAAAATATTATTACTTTATTTTTCAATGTTAATATTTAATAATTTTTATAATATCAACTAATGTCAATATATCTTAGAACAGAAAAAATTATCCCAGATTGGACAGATTACAATGGCCATATGAATTTAGCCTTTTATATTCATCTATTTGATCAAGGCTGGGATGTACTACTGGACAAATTTCAAATGGGAGGAGAGTCAGCAAAAACAGAACAAAGATCAACATTTGCTGTAGAGTCTCATACTAAATATATTCAAGAAGTTAAAGAAGGCGATGAGGTTGACATAAATTTATTATTTTTAGATCGTGACAAGAAAAGATTTGTTTATCAACTAGAAATTATTAGTAAGAGTGGAAATTTTAGAGCAGCTACCTCAGAAGTATGCTCTCTTTACGTGGATTTAAGTATCCGCAAAGTTATTGAAATGGAAGATCACAAGTTAAAGTTAGTTGATGACTTTATATCAAATAACAAAAGTCAATTTTCACCAATAGAATTTTACCTTTTAGATAAATTAAAAAAATAATGAAAGTTGCTATTATCGGCTCTGGAATAGTAGGCCTAACACTTGCACATACTTTGACAGAAAAGAATATAGAAGTAACTATTTTTGAAAAAGAAAAAGACTCACTATCTCATGGAACTGGAAGAAATAGTGGTGTCATTCATTCAGGAATTTACTATCAACCTAATACTTTAAGATCAAATCTTTGTATTAAAGGGGCAAAATTAATGAAAAAATTTATTGTTGATAATAATCTTTATATAAATAATTGTGGAAAATTATTACTCCCCAAAACAAAAAATGATATTGAAACCTTGAATTTATTATATGAAAGATCAAAGGAAGTGGGAGTCGAAGCTCAGAAATTAAATAGTATAGAGGAAATTACAAGAATAGAACCAAATTGTAATCCTTTATACAATGATGCTCTTTTCATAAAAGATACTGCTATAGCAGATCCAAAAGAAGTATCTAATAAATTAATTGAGATTTTAAAAAAAAGAAATGTGATTATAAAATATGGCTTTAAGGTAGATGAAATATCATCAGAAAATACCTCTATCAACATAAAAGGTAATATTAATAAATTTGATTTTATTATTAATTCTGCAGGCTTGCACGCTGACCATTTAGCTAAAAAGGCAAATTTAGAAACTGATTATACATCTCTGCCCTTCAAGGGAAAATATTGGAAAATTAACTTTAGTGATAAAAATGAAATTCCTAATAGATTAATATATCCAGTACCTAATTTAGATTATCCTTTTTTGGGAATTCATACCGTGTATGACAAAGCTGGAAACTTTTATTTAGGTCCTAGTAATACACCAGTATTTGGAAGAGAGGCCTATAAGCCCTTTTATAAATTTAATTTGTTAGAGTTTTTAAATTTAAGTTATAAATTTATTTTAAAAATATTTTTTAATGAAAATAACTTAAGAAATTTAGCAATAAATGAGTTCAAAAATTTATTTTTATTTAATGTTAGGAAATCATCTAATGTTTATTTTAAACATAATCCTTCTAATATTGAATTGAGTAGTAAAGTGGGTATCAGATCTCAAATATTTGATAAAAAAAGTAAAAAACTATTTAATGATTTTGTAGTTATTAAGCAAAATAATATCATACATATTCTAAATGCCATTTCTCCAGCATGGACATCATCTTTTGCAATGGCAGATTTTATATGTGAGAAATATAACTTTAAATAGAATTTAATTATGAAAGCTCCTAATTTTAAATTACCCAGTACTTCAGGGACATTTCACCTACGCGATCACCTTGGGAAAAATATAATTTTATATTTTTACCCTAGGGATAATACATCTGGGTGCTCTCTAGAAGCCAATGATTTCAATAATTCTCTCAAAATTATAAATAAGCTCAACGCAATAGTAGTGGGTGTTTCAAAAGATTCAATTGAAAGTCATCAAAAATTTATTGAAAAAAATAATTTAAAATTTGATTTATTATCTGATGAAAAAACAACAGTTCTTAAAAAATATAAAGCTTGGGGGCTAAAAAAATTTTTGGGTAAGGAATATTATGGAATAATTAGATCAACAATACTAATAGATAAAAAAGGCAATATTATTAAGACCTGGGGTAATGTTAGAGTAAAAGATCATGTTAAAAATGTGATTGAAGAGTTATCAAGTATTTAATACCAATTAAAACTTATTCACAAATTATAAACAGAAAAATGTAAATAATTAATTTTTATAATTGTTAAAAAAAATTAATTAATTTATCATTAGAAATGTAGAGGGTAGGAAACTTCCCAAAACGAGGAAAAGGACCAAAGAAGTAGAGGCCGCGAAGAGGGAAACCAACGCGAGGTCGAGACATCGGAGGTCCTTTTCTATTTTACACTTAAAATAATTACCTTATTACAAAAGGATTAGTCATCGGATCATCAGATATGTTAATCCAAGTGGTTTTAGTTCTTGTGTAATCTAAAATGGATTGCTTTCCGGCCTCTCTTGCATAGCCAGATTGATTTAAACCTCCAAAAGGTGCAATAGGTGAAATTGCTCGATATGTATTTATCCAACAAATACCTGCTTGAATTTGTCTTGATACTCGATGCGCTCTAGATAAATTTTTTGTAAAAATTCCTGATCCAAGTCCATATTTTGAGCTGTTTGCAATATTGACTGCTTCTTCCTCATTTTCAAACTCTATTATTGAGATAACTGGCCCAAACATTTCAATTTTAAGTGTTTCGATTTCACTATTTGGACAATGTATTAGAGTTGGCTCAAAGTAATTACCTTCTCCAATAATTTTATTTCCACCAATGATAATTTTTCCTCCTTGTTGAATTGATTTTTTTAGTGTTTGTTCAATTTTTTGAATTTGATTTTTTGTGCAAAGTGGACCAAGATTAGTTTTTGAATTTTCAGGATCTCCCACGATAATTGAATTAGATTTTTGAACAATTAAATCAATTATTTTTTTTGATATTTTTTTATCTACTATTACTCTACTACCAGCTACACAAGACTGCCCGGAGGCACCAAAGTTTCCTGCGATTATTCCATTTGCTGCACTCTCGAGGTCAGCATCATCAAAAATAATCATGGGAGACTTTCCACCAAGCTCTAAATTAGTTGCAGCAAAATTATTTGAGGAGTTTTGTATAATTTTTTTAGCTGTATCAGTCCCTCCAGTAAAAGCTATTCTATCAATATCAGGGTGTGAGGTTAAAGGTGCTGAACAATTCCCCACATCACCGGTTACTATCGAGACTACTCCTTTTGGGAAGCCAGCTTCATGGATTAATTTCGATAATTCAAACATAGCACATGGGGCTATTTCTGATGCTTTTATTATAACACTGCATCCTGCAGCTAGTGCAGGTGCTAATTTTGTAGCTGTTAGAAACATTTGAGCATTCCAAGGAACAACTGCAGCCACTACACCAATTGGATGGTGTGTTGTATAAACATGCATATCTTTCTTATCAATGGGTAAAGTAGAGCCTTCAATCTTATCTGCTAATCCTGCAAAATATCTATAATATTCAGAGACATATTTTGTTTGTGTAACTGTTTCAGCTAATAATTTCCCACTATCCTTTGTTTCTATCTCTCCTATTTTATCTGCATTTTTTTCAATTAAATCTGCAAGTTTAAATAATAATTTTCCTCTTTCAGTAGCATTTAACGAACCCCAAACTTCAGAAGCTAGAGCATCTTTTGCATAACCTACTGCATCATCTATATCTTCTTTGCTAGCACAATCAAAACTGGCCCACGGTTTATTATTGTGGGGATTTTCAGATTGCATTATTTGCCCTTTGGACCCAGATTGCCATTCTCCATTAATATAAAGTTGATAGTGATTAGTTAATTTTTCCATTATTGAAACCGAGGCATTACATCAGAGATAAATTTATCTAAAAAATCTTTTTTATCTTCTATACTTAAGTGAGAGTCAATCCAAATAGAGTACTCATCAAATCCTAAATCCTCATATCGTTTAATATTATCAATAACTTCGTTTAAGGTTCCAATATTTTGATTTTTTTTCATCTCATTTGGAGAACACATTTCATTATGATCTAATTCCTCTTGAGTAAGAGGATCCATTGTTCCTTGGATGACTGATCGATTGTTTTTAAACCAAGCGCCAAAGTTATTATAAAATTTTGAAACAGCGACAGCACCTTTATGTATGTCATCATCGTTACTACCTATATAACAGTGATTGAGAACCATAGATAATGGTCTTGGTTTATCGGAATATTTGCTGCATATATCATCAAATATATTTTTTAATCTTTCAATTTCATCAAAGCCTTTCCATAGTGGCGTTACTTGAACATCCCAATCATTAGCTATTGCAAATTCGTGACTATTTGGGTCTCTGGCTGCTATCCATATTGGGGGTCCATCGTCTTGTAAAGGTTTGGGAATAGAAGTTGTGCTTGGAAATTGAAAATATTTTCCATCGTGAGCATAATCACCCTTCCATAACTTTTGAAGTGTAGGAACTATTTCTCTCATGCGCAAACCAGCTTCCATTGCGTCCATTCCAGGTATAATTCTATCGTATTCATATAAGTAAGCCCCTCTAGCAAGGCCTAATTCTAATCTGCCGTTAGACAAGACGTCAGTCATGGCCGCCTCACCAGCTAATTTAATTGGATGCCAAAAAGGAACGATCAGTGTTCCTGTTCCCAATTTTATCTTCTTTGTATATCGGCAGAGATCAGCAATAGTAATAAAGGGATTTGGAGCAATCGCATAGTTCATTGCATGATGCTCACCAGTCCAAATTGCTCTCATGTCACTTTGATCTGCTATTTGGCATAGACTAATGAAATCCTCATATAACTGAGTGTATGATTGATCAGGATTATCTCTGATCATATGAACGAATAAGGAAAATTTCATAATTTGATTAACCTGTTAGTACTCTAAACCCTTAATAAATTGATTTAAATGAAAATTAAATTGATTGAAATGTGTTAAAAATAAAGCATGTCTTGCATTTTTTATAATCATTATTTTACTATTATGAAATTTAGCTAATTTTTTTGACATCAAAGGAGAGGAGTTTTGATCCTTATCGCCTGTGATAAACATCATTGGACATTTAATTTTCTTAATTATCTCATTAGTGTTCCCTTTAATTTCTGAAAAAGTTTTATAACCAATCGAGTACCCTTTATAATTAAATGAACTTTTATTATTCTTTATTAATCGTTCAACAAATTTATAATTATTAGTCGCAATTTTAGTTTTACATGAACCAAACCATCTTTTAAGAGGCTCCTCGGCAATATTTTTTTTATCAGTATTCAATTCTAACTCTCTAGCTCTAACTTGAACTTTTTTTAATGCTAATTTTGATCTATTAAAAATTGGTGATACAGCAATACCTGATTTTAATAGTTTTGGATTTTGACCTGCTATTTGGATAGTTATTAAAGCTCCCAAAGAGTGTCCAATTAAAATCGGCTTAATAATTTTTTTATCTTTAATAAAATTTATTATTTTATTACTGTAGTTTTTTAGTTGAGGTTTTGCTTGTGATAAAAGATCACTTTTACCATGCCCGGGTAAATCTAATGCATAAATAGTATAATTTTTTTTTAAAACAGAAATTTGTTTGTACCAACACTCTGCACTGAGCCCAAGACCATGAATTAAAACAATCGGATTTCCCTTACCCGATTTATGAAAAGCAATACCGTTTTGAGATTTATTTTTTCGCAGGATCATCGATATCATTACCAAGTTCTTTTAAATCTTGATATCGATCTCCAATTCTATGATGGGGTCTTCCACCGTCAGCTCCACCCAAAGCAATAACAATTTCGTTCGCAGCTGGGCTATCTGAAATTGCAAATTGAATTGTGTGATAATGAGATCTTTTGCCAGGATCGTGTTTGTCCATTAGGGGTATCATTATAGGGGCATTAGCTGGCCCTCTGGTATTTGTAAAAATTAGATAAGTTTTTGCATCAACTGCATTTCGAAAAAAGTTCCCAAATCTAAGTGTGTGAGTAAAAGCAGAACCATGCTCAATTTCTCCCTCAGTTCCTACTACTGCAGCCTTGCCGTACGCTTCAATGTGATCAGGTCCTCCAGCAATCTTGAGAATTCTCTCTGATAATTCTTGCCCAAGAATGGGTGCAAAGGATTGAATTTCGGGTTTTAAATCATCAATATATTTACCAGACCAAGGATTTGTTATAACTGCAGCAACAGCAAATACTCGCAGTGGTTTATCTGCTTTTTTAAAACCTTCTATATGAACCACTTCAGAGTAGTTTACAAACTTTCTAATTTTTAAACTCATTACTATATTTAATACTAATTTATTGGCAATTATACAAAAAACTATATTTGAAGTTATTGTAAGTTAAATCTTATTTGAATTAATAATTGATTTGAGATTGTTATTAACATCCTTGAAATTCTCTAATCTTTCTACAAACTCTTTCCAAAAAAATTTTTCATTTTGAAGTTGTGTATTTAATTTTGTTTTACAAAAAAGATGAGTATCCATTAATCTTCTTGAACCAGAGCTGACATAGTCACCCCCATTAAAACACCCATCAATTAAAAATATAAGCCCAGTTAAAAATTCAGGATACTTCGATAGAAAAGATGAAGTAAATGGCCATAACCTATGTTTTAATTTTTCGTAGCCTAATTCGTGCTCATTAGCTAAGTAACTAAATAACAATATTCTCTCCAAATTTCCAATCTCTTTTCCAAATTTTGACATTTCGATACTTTTTGTGGCGAAGGCATGTTTGTCATGTCTCATAATTAAATCTTTTCCATGACAGTGAGTTAAATACCTATTTTCTTGAATAGTGGAAATAACAAAAGCTTGATCCTCAGCTCTATTTATAAAACTAGGCGTAAAGGGCGCCCATTTCTTTAAACTATCTAATGTTATCCCAGTTGTACCACCAGTTACATGGACTCTCTGAATATCATCTGAACGGTACATCAACTCAGTTTCAGTAGAAATTGATTGAGGCCACTCCGAACAAAAAATTTTCTTAGAAGAAAGCTTAGAAAATAAATCTTTATTTACAGGTCTTTTTACATCAGGCGTAAACAAATCTTGAGAGATATCTTTTTTGTTAACAAGAGCACCTGCTAATAAGCCAAGATCAACCTTATTTCCATCTGGATCATTGGCTGTTCCGCCCCAATATTTTTGGTTTTTAAAAATTTCAAAAATTGAATAACCTGTTGTTTTTAAAAGAACTTCTTGATCGAAAATTTGGTCTAAATCAATCTTAAAGCTATACCTCATATTTGAGTCAACAAATTTATTCCAGAGCAATAGTATATATTTTAAAAAAGTAAAATGTCGTCCATAATTTCCGTTAACGCCCATTATGTTATTAGTTTGATCTCTATTTGGAAATAATATTGAGGTAATTTTGTTACAGGCATCCTCATCAAATAAAAAGACGTCTATGTGCTCTAATTTTATATAATTTTTAATAATATATTTTAAGTATTTAAGTGCAATTTTCTCTAAACCTAGATGAGTAACTGAGACTGATAAAATAAGAGTAATTTTACTAAATTTATCAATATTATTTCTCTGAGTCTCTAGAGCTATAGAATTATCAAGATTTTCTAAACCATAGATAATTTCATTTTCATCATTTGATGCATCTAATGGAATAGGGTGATCATACCAAAAACTTTGATTAATATTTTTAAATTCTTGTAATTCGTATTTTATTTCTTCAGGAATATTTTGGGAAGAAAAATCTGAAGGAGTAGTTATCAAGACATTACTAGAAAATAAAATTTCTTTTGATGGATTTGTTAATAATTTTTTACTCTCTTTAATATTATGTAACTTTCTTTTTTCTAATAATTTCTCTGATAATGTATTTGTATTTTCAGATGCCTCTATTGCTTCTGGACAAAATAAACCCCACATATGATTAATTGATTGAGACTCGATTTTGTCCTTAATATCTTTTTCACCCATATTTAAAAATGTCTCAAATACATTTAAAGTTGAACTGTTACTCCTAGACTTTAGAATTGATTTTGATTTTATATTATCTGGATGATCATTATAAAATTGCATTATAAAGGCCCTACAAAGTTTAGAAAAATCATCATTTGACTGTTCCAGAGATAAATTTGACAAATCACTCTCTAATAAAAGATTATCAAGTATTTTCTTTAATGTATTATATTTACGCATAAAAAAATTATTATTAAGGACTACTTAACACACTATTACCAATCGTGTACTTTTTTACCATTTAGCAGAATTAAATAAATTTTTAAACATTATTTAATATATTAATACTGTTAACTATTATTCTATTGCTTTATATGTTTTATTATAATTACAATTTAAAATTAAATTTTATGAAGTTTATAACAAAATTAAAATCATTATATTTTAAAATTAGATCATTAATAATTAAGGCTTTTCCAAATGTGTCTATTATTAAACATAATAACGTAGAATTAAAATTACATAATATAAATTATTTGACTGATTATAGAATTAGAACTTTCGCCAGTAAAGAACCAGAGACATTGGAATGGATAGATAAATTTGATGAAAATTCAGTATTTTATGATATTGGAGCGAACGTCGGTTTATATTCTATATATGCAGCAAAAAAGAAAGAGTCTCAAGTTTACTCATTTGAACCCTCTATATTAAATTTAGATTTATTATTCAAAAATATTGATGAGAATAATTTGAATAATAAAATATCCATATTACCAATAGCTTTAAATGATAAAAATATAATTAGTAGGTTTAACCTTAGTGATTTAAGAAAAGCAGGGGCACTTTCTAGCTTTGGAAAAGAATTTGATCATTTAGGTAAAAAATTATTAATTCAAAAATATTATTACACATTAGGTATGAGCATTGATGATTTAGTTAAAATATTTAATTTAAAAAAACCTGATTATTTAAAAATTGATGTAGATGGAATTGAACATCTTATTCTTCAAGGTGGTAAAGAAACACTTTCAAATTCTAAAAGTATTTTAATAGAGATTACTGATAGCTTTATTGATCAAAGTTCTATTTGTTATAAGATATTAAATGAAAATAATTTTTATAAAATTGAAAACAAATATTCGACAGAAAATAATTTAACTCAAAACCAAATATGGATTAAAAAAAATTAATGAATTATTTTTTCTTTTTAGATCATCCTGACAAAGATTTAAAATCAAGTGTAGAAATTTGTAATTACGAACCTATTTCCAATTTTTACAACAAACCGCAAGATAAAAAAAACATTTATATATTTTATATTGAGAGTGGAAGCTGGAAAAATGAAATTATTGAAGAAATAGATTATGGAGATAGAAAAATTATAGAAAAAAATGATTTACCAAATTTCCTTAAAAATAAAAATATTTTTATTTCTTTATCATCTAGAAAAATTAAATCAAATCACTCACCTATCATTGATAATTCTCTAGACTCAACACCTGCATGGAGATCAAATATTAAAATATTTAATAATAATTCAAGTTGCTCGTATCAAGGAGAATTACCGAGTTCTCTTCTTAATAAAAAATTATCACTAGTTAGTTGTAGTCCTTTTTTACAATTGGATAACGATAATTTTCAAAATTATTTTTATTTAGTAAATATGTATAAAGAACCAATTATTGAAAAGTTTAGTGTTGATATTTTAGATTCTAATAAAAATATTTTGAAACAATTAACTTGTTATACTAATACGATAAACTGCCATGACTTGACATTTTTAAAAGAATTTAATTATAAAAATAAAATGTTTGTTTTCCGCTCTCAATCATATGGTGGTATTCCCATTTATTTTTCAAAAAGTTCAGATAATTCTCAAATGTCTTTAGAGCATACTCATCCACCAACAGAATATTTATTTTCAGGAAATAGAATGTTTTTTCAGAAAAGAAAAAAAAGTCATTGGTTTGAATAATATGTATAACATAAAAAAAAAAATTACCTCGAACAATTTTTCGATTTACCTTAGAAATTTTTTATCTATTAGACCATCTATCTACAATAACTCTAAAAATATTAGGGAGTCAGTAAGTGATTTTTTTTATTGGGATCAAACTGATGATAATGAAACTAAATTTATTTTAACAAATATTTGTTCACATGTGCTTCCTGAAATTAATCAAAATGATAATGTCTCTATTTTTATTTATAATTACAACGGAAAATTTATAAAAGAAAAAAAATTTACTTTAAGCCCTTTTGAGACAATTGAAGTTTACTTTAATGATCCTGATTTAATTGGTAAATCTGGTTCTTTCTTTGTATTCCATAAGTTTAAAGAATTTGGCAAACTAATTGCTAACAATTGTCATATAGCCGAGCGAGGCTATTCTGGATTTAGACAAAATAAAGGCCTATGGAATTTTGTACATGGTAATCATTATGCAGCAGCCATTAATAACAATAATAAAATTTATTCTCTCATATCAAAAAATTTTTTTAAAACTACTTATAAAATGCAACTTTCTACTCAAGATACTGATAATTTCTCTGTAATTTTTAATAATCCAAGCAAAGACAATATTAATATTATTTTATTCTCATACGATAAAAGTAAAAATCTTAAAATAAAAAAGAAATTGAATATAAGACCCTTTTGTACTGAAGTAACAAACTTTAAAAATCAAAGTATTTCTTATTTAGAAATAAAATCAAATATTATGATGTGTAGACCTTTAATAAAAAAATACTATAAAACATACTTCGATATTTTTCATTGCTGATATAAACTTAAATTTGATATGAACTATTTTTTAGTCTTGAGACCATCGCAATGGATTAAAAATTTACTTATTTTTTTACCCCTTATCTTAGCTCAAAGATTTGAGATAGATTTAATAATAAAATGTTTACAAGGAATAATTTTATTCTCTGCTTTAGCTTCTTCAATCTATATTTTTAATGATATTAGAGATAAAGACTCAGATAGTAATCACCCTAAAAAAAAGTTTAGACCCATAGCTTCAGGGGAGATAAATTTAAAAATAGCATATTTATTATTTTGCATAATTTCATTATCAACTTTGCTAATAAGTTTTTTATTTTATAAAGAAGTATTCCTTTTATTTTTTCTCTATTTCATTTTAAATATTCTTTATACTCAAATATTAAAAAAAATACTTATTATAGATATTTGTTTATTAAGTTTTTTTTACATAGTGAGGATTCTTATTGGTTCAGAGTTAACTTTAATAGAGTCTTCATATTGGCTTATAAGTTTTTCTTTTTTCCTCTTTTTATACTTGTCATTATTAAAGAGATATAATGAACTATTAATATTAAATCAAAATTTTTCAAACAGACCCTATAAAAAAAATGATAAAGATTTACTTTTAATACTAGCAACTTGTATTGGATTATTATCAATTCTTATATTTTCACTTTACTTAAATTCTGAGTCAGCAAAATTAATTTATACAAATCAAAAATTCTTATGGTTTGTTAACTTTATTCTTTTCTACTGGACAGCCAGAATTTTATTTTTAGTTAATAGAGAAATTGTTGAAGAAGATCCATTCTATTTTATTATAAGAGATAAATTAACTTACTTAATATTAATGATAATAAGTATCCTTCTATTATTAGCGTCTGGATATTTCATTTAAAAAATGAAAAAAAAAATTTCATCATGGGGCCAAAAAAATAAATTCTTAGTAAACTTATCTTCGCCTCAAGACTACAAACAACTTCTAAAATCAATTAAATCACCTTCTTTTATAGCACGAGGAAATGGTAGATCTTATGGAGATAGTTCAATTAATTATAAAAATACGATTAATATGCTTAATTTTAAAAAAATAAATTCTTTTGATATCGAAAAAGGTTTAATTACTGTAGAAGCAGGAATACTGATGAGAGATTTACTGCCAATTATACTTGAACATAATTGGTTTTTACCTGTAACTCCCGGTACTAAAAATGTTTCAGCAGGGGGTCTTATTGCTTCAAATGTTCATGGTAAAAATCATCATAAGGTCGGTAGTTTTCATAATTTCATTAAATGGTTTAATTTACTTTTACCAAATGGAAAAATTGTTAAATGTTCTAGGCAATCAAATTATAAACTATTTTTTTGGACTATTGGTGGAATGGGGATGACTGGTATAATAACAACCGTTGCATTTTCACTAAAAAGAATTAATTGCGATAAATTATTAACAAAGACAATTACGTTTAATAATATTGAAGAAACTATTCGTAGTTTCGATAAATATCAAGATTGGGATTACTCTGTAGCTTGGGTTGATTTAGCTAATAAAAAAAAAATTGGAAAATCAGTTCTTATTCTTGCAAATCATATAAAGAAAAAAACAAAAATTGAAAATTACACATTTAACAAAACTAGTAATTTATTTTTCTTAACATTTTTATCACCATTTTTTAATAACGTTTTTATCAAGATTTTTAATAGTATTTATTTTTTTTTGAATTCTTCAAAAAGACAAAAGCAAGAAATTATGAGTATTGATAATTATTTTTATCCTCTTGATAAAATTAATAATTGGAATGATATTTATGGAAAAAATGGCCTTGTCCAATATCAATTTGTTTTACCCGAAAAAAAATTTAAAACTGCAATATATGAAATATTAGATTTGATTAATAATTCAAAAATAGCTCCAAAACTTGTAGTTTTAAAAAAAATGGCAAATGAAACTAGAAAAGGTATATCTTTCCCCATGAGAGGGTACACCATGGCTTTAGATTTTTCATATAGTAATAATGTATCTCAATTATTTAAGTCTTTTGACTCAATTATCATGAAATACAAAGGTAGAATATATTTAACTAAAGATTATTTAATAGACAAAGAGTCAATCTATAAAATGGATCCAGCAATGTTGAAATTTAAAAAATTTTTAAAAAACAAATCGTATTATTTAAAAATTAATTCATTACAATTTAAGAGATTTGGCTTTAAATAACTCTTTAACAAAAAAAAACATTTTAATTTTAGGTGCAAATTCTGATGTGGGGATTTCACTTTTAAATAATCTTTATGCCAATGGATGTAACTTATTTTTAGCTTCAAGAAACTTAGTAAATTTAAAAAAAATAACAAAAGATAAAAACTTTATAATGGATAGAATTAAATTCATTCACCTTGATGTTTTGAGTGAGATTTCAATATCATCTCTTTTCGATAGTAATATTGAGACTCCAGATATTATCATTTCTTGTGTAGGTTATTTAAATGATGAAGACTCAAATTTATCAAAAATTCTAAGGACAAATTTTGAAGGTCCAGCGACTATTATCAATAGATATATCGACCAATTTTTATCAAGAGGTTATGGCACTATAGTTGGAGTGAGTTCTATTGCTGGTGAGAGGGGTAGAGGAAAAAACTATCTATATTCCTCTGCTAAATCCGGATTTACAAGCTATCTCTCAGGTTTGAGATCAAAATATAATCATAAAAATATAAAAGTTATTACAGTTATACCTGGTTACATTGATACAAAAATGACTGAAGGTTTAAAATTAAATAAATTTATTACTGCTTCACCGGAGCTTGTTGCGAACAAAATAATAAATGCAATTGTTAAAGATAAGAAAATTGAATATATATCTTTTTTTTGGTTTATTGTGGCAGTCATTTTAAGAAATTTACCAGATTTTATTATAAGAAAAATTAAGTTTTGATTAATATTTTAATCAAGTTATCTGATAGACAGTTATTAATATTATTAATAATTATAAGTATTTTCTATAGATTAATAATCTATTTTTTTTATGGAAATGCACATTTTTCAATTAATGAAAATGAAATATATAATTATGAAATCTTAAATAATTTAACAAAAATTTTAAATATTATTCATACAAAACCTGCTGGTTTCATTCTTAGAGATTATTTATTTATAATGACCTCTAATTATCTAAATTTAAGTTATATAATAACCAGATTTTTATTCCAAAATTTTTTACATTTACTTTGTTTGATAATGTTATTTTCAATACTTGTTCATACATTTAGTATAAATAAATATTTTTCCTTATTTATTCTGATAATTTACTCTTTATCAATTGTTGTTTTTGAATATTGGAGATATTCAGGCCATTTTGATCACTTCAATATTTTTCTGATTGTGGCTCTTATGTATTTTTCATTATTTGTTATAGATAAATCATTAACAATATTTAATACTGTTGGTTTAATTTTAATAATTTATTTTTTCAATTTATTTTATACTATCTCAATAATTCCCATTGGGATCTCTATTATTTTTATAGGATTTAACATTTTTTATAAAACTAATAAAATAAAACAGTTTACCTTACTTTCTATTATCTGTATTTCCTTTTTCACTAGTTATGCTTTATTATGCAAAAAAAATTTTAATAATTTCAACTTACCATTTTCATCAACAGTACAAGGTCAAAATTCTCTTCAATTTTCGATCTCAAATAAATTTATATCCTCTAATGATTTCATAAATTTTATTGATAGAGGTAACTATCCCAATTGGTATAAAATATGTGCTAAGAATGCCCATAATAAATTTAATGATTATCAATCAATAATTTATGGTGAGTGTGTATTCAAAGAAAAAGATGGAGAAAGATTATATAAATTTGATACTGATTTTCTGGAATTTATCTATGATAATTCACCTATTTATATTCAAAATCATATATTAAAAGACTTATCACACATAAAAACTAGTGAATTTGTATTAATGAATTTTGGTGTTTCAGAGTCAAATTTATTTTTTTCTGCTGAATATGGAAAAATATCTAAAAAAGTCTCTAGAGATTTACAGATAAAATTTCCATTTAACTCATTTTTAGATAATTTTTATAGCTCTATTGATTATTTGATATTTGATGGGTCTTATTTTTTTCAGGGTAATGATTATGAACCTCAATTAATAAATCTACCTTACATACATAATATATTTGGAAGATTTATAGGTATTTTTTTACATTTAGGAACAATTTTTGCACTAATTTATTTTTTTCATTCAATCATTAAATATCCATCTCAAATAATTAGATCAAAAAAATTAAAATTTAATGATATTTTTAATGTAATAAAAAAAAATAGTCTCTTTATATATATTTTGACTAATATGATAGCCCTAATTTTTGCTCTATCATTAAGTACATGCTGTGAAAATGCAAGAATGTTTGTAATTATATCTCCATTATCACTTGTAGCATTTTGTTATTTATACAAAAATATAAATTTTTTAGGGTATTTATCAAATGGTTCCGCCGAGAAGAATTGAATTTGTTTTCTTACTATTTATCAAGTAGAGATTCATTTTAATAAAATACTTCTATTTTACTTCACTCAAATTTTTTATTATTGAAAAAATGTTTTAGCTTTTATTTGATATCTAAAACTCCTATGGAAGCTGTATCTTCCATAAATAAATACAATTTATCATCTTTAAATCCAAGATCTCTTATTCTTTCAAATACCTCGATTCTATTTAAATTAATTAATTGTTTTTTATTATTTAATTCAAAAAAATAGATAGATTTATCTCTCAATGAACTTACAACATACTTACTTTCCCCAATTTTGTGTATTTCCGAAATACCAATCGATGGTACAAATGATTTTAGTGGTTCAATATAACCGTGGTCATTATGTGATTTATACAACGGATATTTATCATATTTTTTTTGATTGTATTCATTTCTTTCACCGTAATGCTCGCCAGCAGAAGAAATTGGCCAACCAAAATTTTGAATTTCATCTTCGTTTATTTTATCTGCGTCGATTATATTAATTTCATCGCCACCTTTTGGTCCATGTTCTGTTTCTAATATGATATTTTTTTCTTTATCATAATACAAACCCTGTGGATTCCTATGACCCATTGAAATTATTTTAAAATCACTTTTTTCAATATTTATCTTGATTATTTTTCCATTTAAACTTTCTTTATCCTGAGCTAGATATCTGCTTCTATAATCACCGACTGACAATAATATGTTTTTGTCATCAAAGGGAATTATTCTACCGCCAGATTGATGAGCATTAAATTCGTTATCTATATTATTAACTATATGAATACATTTTTTTGGTGAAAATAGCTTTGTAAATTTAATATTTTTATAATTTAGATCTCCATAAATGATACTCGTATTCCAACAATCATCATTGATTTCTTCTGTATATGAAATGAAGATCTTACCATTGAAAATTAAAAGGTCTTTTAATGAAAACCAGCTACCTTGTTTATATTGATATTTTTTAAACTGATTTAAACCTATAAAGTCGTTAATATTGTTTTTAATTTGTTTAAAATTTTCTTCATCATTATTTAGACCTTTTCTAAATGCTATAATTCCACGTGCTGACAATATGAATATATTATCTTCATAAAAATCTAAATAACCACTACCTGGAAACTTACTATTTATACCGCTATAAAAACCTGAAATTAATTTATATTTATTTAATATTAAATCATTTGATAATTTTAAATCACTTTCCTTAATTTGAATGTCTAAACCCTTTTCTTTTGTGTCTAACTCCAGAATTGTAAATACCTGTTTAGTCTTATTAAGCATTTCTTTCTGTTGAGATATTAACTCTTGTTGTTGAGATATTAACTCTTGTTGTTGAGATACCATTTTATAAGGAAAAATATATTTTTTAATGAAATATTTTTGATCATCACTTAATAACGATTTAAGATAATTATGTCTGTCATTATTAATACTCGAATTTATTAAAAGAAAACAAATCAAAATTACTATGCTTATTAAAATTAAAATTATCTTAGTACTTAGCTTTTTAATCATTATTTTATAAACTTATCATGTAATGGTGCCGCCGAGAAGAATTGAACTTCCGACCCCACCCTTACCAAGGGTGTGCTCTACCACTGAGCTACGGCGGCATATTAAAAAAGTACTATAACTTATTAATACATATTGAAAAACATTAACAAAAGACATCCTGCAGTAAGGTATTTAAAACTTTCATAAACAATTTTCCATTTATGGTTATTTTGGCTTATACGCCATGTAGCAAATGTAATAGCTAAACAACCAAATGAGACAAACCACATAAAATTAGGGTTTTTAGTTAATTCAATGATATCTGACATAATTAATTTACAAGATAAAATTTATCTACTAGAAAGTTGATTAACAATACTAATCCAATCATGAACACCCAATATAATTTTTTGTTCTTCCTTATGAATGGTATTCCAATAGCGCTGTACCTAAATAACTTATTAAGTCCCCAAATAACTAAGGGAATTAAAAACAGCCAAAATACAATTTCCCAAATCATTTCTTGGCTAATAAGACAATCCTAATTTTAATATTTGAACCAAAATCCTTATTTTTTGGGAGATAATTTAAGGGTCTAGATTTATATACTAAACGAAAATCAGATCTAGATTTTAATACATTATCAAAATTGAGATCTTTCCATAAATCTTCTCTTTGAGTAAAAATAAAATATCCTTTTGTATCTAAATAATAGGAAACTAAGTTAAAAAGTGATTGATGATTTTCACAATATGTCATTGCTCCAATTAGACTTACTATGTTGTATTTATTAATTATTTTAATTTTTTTTTCAAAACTCTTTTTATAAAGATTTCGATATTTTCCACTTATTTCTGAAATATTTAAAATCTTTTTTGAAATATCTGAGCCATCACATATACAAAGGGGGTAAATTTTTAAATATTCTTCAACAAAAAGCCCAGTACCACATGCTAGATCTAAAAGATATCTTGGTTTTTTTTTAATAAATTTCTTAAGGATATTTACTGATTGTTTCGGAGCTTTATAATTCCAATTATACAAAGTCTGATCGTAAGAATTTGACCATTCATCATAAAATATTTCAACATCTTTTGAGTTGCCAATACCTTTGCGAAGAGATTTCATAATTTCTAATTATGATTTGAATTTATTTCCCAAAAATTCCAATTTTAACTTCATAGTCTACAGCAACACTATAATCAGGATCATCGTCACTATCTACCATCAACTGACCTGTTTTAGACAGTAGTCTATGACAGTCACGCGTTAGATGTCTTAATTTTACTTTTTTGCCTAAATTAGAATATCTATTTGCTATATCCTCTATTGCTTTTAAGGCAGACTGATCAATCACCCTTGATCTTGCAAAATCAATGATAACTACCTCTGGATCTTTTGAAGGTTTAAATATATCCAGAAAACTGTTTGTTGAGCTAAAAAATAAGGGACCCTCTATTTCATAAACTTTAGCTCCACTCTCAGTGGTAGAAGGTCTCTCCACAGCATTAATCCTAGATGCTGACTTCCAAGCAAAAACTAAAGCAGATACAATTACACCAACGACTACAGCTATAGCTAGATCTTCAAGAACTGTCACAATAGTTACTAAAATTATTACCAAAGCATCTGATTTGGGTACTACAAATAATAATTTTAAAGAATTCCAAGCAAACGTTGCAAGAACAACCATAAACATCACTCCTACTAATGCAGCTATGGGAATTAATTCGATATAAGAGGAAGCAAATAAAATAAAAATCAATAAAAATAAAGCTGCTGACACCCCTGACATTCTAGTTCTCCCTCCTGATTTAACATTTATCATAGATTGACCTATCATTGCGCAACCACCCATGCCTCCAAAAAAACCAGTCACAGTATTAGAGATACCTTGAGCTAAGCACTCTTTACTAGCTCCTCCTTTTTTATTTGTAATCTCTCCTACCAAATTTAATGTTAATAAGCTTTCAATTAATCCAATAGCTGCCAATATAACTGCGTAAGGAAATATTATTATTAATGTTTCTATATTTATAGGAACCATTGGAATTGAAAAAGATGGAAGGCCACCAGCAACACTTGCTAAATCACCAACTCTAGGTATTGGAATATTAAAACTTATCACCAACCCTGTGCTTAATAAAATAGCCACTAGAGTTGAGGGAAATACTTTTGAAAATTTAGGTAATATCCAAATTACAATCATCGTTATCACAACGATACAATAGGAATATATTAGAGTATTACCTGACATCCAAACAGACTCACCAGCTGAGTTGATTGTTTTAAATTGATTTAATTGAGAGATACCAATTACAATAGCTAGTCCATTTACAAATCCAAGCATTACTGGTTGAGGGACCATTCTTATAAATTTTCCTAATCGAAATATTCCAGATAATATCTGAAGTATTCCCATCAATACTACAGTAGCAAATAAATACTGCGCACCATGGTCAACAACTAGGGAAACCATTACAACAGCTAAGGCTCCTGTGGCACCTGATATCATCCCTGGACGGCCTCCAATTACTGCAGTTATTAAACCGACAATAAAAGCTGCATAAAGTCCAGAAAGAGGGGTGACACCTGCAACAAATGCAAAGGCTATTGCTTCTGGCACTAATGCGAGGGCAACGGTTAAGCCAGATAGAATCTCAATTCTAAATAATGAAAAAGATGGCCCTTCTTCAGGTATATAGTCTTTAACCAAAGAATTTGCAAATGATGATATATTTGTACTTTTCATTACTTATTAAAATTAGATATTAAGAAAAATTTATAAATTTAGAGAATTCTTCGTTATTTTTTTCAAATTGATCAGGTATTTTTTCACCAAATTTTAAATTTTCTAAATCTATGACTTTATAAAAATCTCCTCTTAGCTTGTCCCATTTATAAAATCCGTAATAAACAAGCATCACATTGTTTACAAATGAATTTATCCATTTTTCTAAATCTTCATTTGAAAGTTTAATTTTTTCAAATTTCATATGATTAGTTATTTCTTCTTTTAATTTCGCATGAGACTCTGCATAACTTGTCTCAGTTTTGCTGTCAGGGTTAGGAGTATGTTTAGGGAAATTCTTTCTAATGACAATATTAATAAACCTATTTCTCATATAACTTGTTTCTGGAAGAGTAGATTTATTTAATATCATCCATCGGTGATATTGAATTTGAAAAGCTAGTGCTTGACCATCAGTCGTATAACGATAGTTATCTTTGAAGTTTTCAATTTGCAAATTATTTTGTTGATCGGAATTTTCAATTTTAAAAATTGCTTCATATATAAGCTCAGAGGCGTCATCTAGGACCTTACTATCAAGATTTTTTGGCGCCGATTTTTTAAATGCTACAGCTAGTGATATTAAAAAAGCATTTTTTGTTTCAATAGTTTCAAAAATATTATGGGCTAGGCTTATTGCTGAGGAAATATCAGATAAAAAATCTTCTTCTTTATCTCTCCATATGAATTCTAAAGGATGACTGTCAAATATAGGATTTAACATCACTTTATTATAAATAGAATTATATTCCTCTTGACTGGCAATTTGGTTTTGAATCTCTGGGTAAGAATAAATTTCTTTTAAAGATAAAGAAAATGTCTCAAGTAGTTTTTTTTTGTCTTTAATTGGGTAGTCATTATTAGACCATGTTTCAATAGTTGCTGGGAATTTGTTATACATATAATCTTTAAGTTGCAGAATTTAGCTAATTAATCCAATTTTATCAACTAATTTCATGTAATTGTAATTATCCAAAAACAATGGTATTAAGGATTTATGGATACAAACAAACCAAAACCTGATTGTGGATGTTCTTGCTCATGCTGTTGCACTTGTGGCGACGGTTGTTGTCAGTAAATAATTTTTAACAGAACAACTATTGCTAAAATAAAACCAAATACAATATCTACATATTTACCTTTCATCTTAAACATTAAGAAAAAAGAAAATAAAGCTAAGCTAATCACTATAATGCTTGCAAGATTTGCTACAAAAGAAGAGGGTTCCATATCTTAATCTTCCCATTTAAAGCGATCGAAAGATTTAAAAATTTCAAATATGCCTTTTTCCCATTGTTTTGAAATATATTGATAATCCTCATCATTGATTTCAAGAGACTGCCGATAAACTATTTTTGATAAATTATTTTTATAAACCACCAAGTCGATAGGTGGGCCGACAGATAAATCTGCTTTCATTGTGCTATCCATACTTATCAATGCGCACCTGGCAGCATCACCTAAATAGGTATCTGACTTTACTACTCTATCTAATATGGGTTTGCCGTACTTAATTTCCCCAATTACAAGATAGGGTTTGAACTCACTAGACTTAATAAAATTTCCTTGAGGATAAACCAAATAAAGATCTGATTCTTGATTTTGTATATGCCCACCAACAATAAATGTTGATCCTAACTCCAGAGTTACCTGATTTATGCCATCTGGAGAAGAGTGTTGAACTGTCAGTCTTCCAATATATTTTGCAATTTCATTGAGGTTGTAAAGATTATTTAAATTATTCCCATTAGTGGGGTCTTCTAAGTCTTTACTAATTGAATTAAAAACAGCTTGAGATGTTGCCAAATTACCAGATGTTAAAATAACAATATTTCTATCAATACCATTGTGGACATACATTTTTGTGTAAGAGTTATAATTATCTAAACCCGCATGTGTCCTTCTATCTGAGGCAAAAACCATTCCTTCATTAACTTTAATACCCACACAATAGGTCATAATTTAATTAAATAGCTTATTTCAAAAAAATACAAACGAATATTTACATATTAGCAATCTAAACAATGCATAACCAGTAATTGGCAATTACTGTATTTTCTAAATGTGTCTATAAGCTGGAACAACTATAACTCTAAAAATAGTTACGATGAGTATCTTACACCTGATAGAAAACTCAGAAAAGAAGCAAAAGTAATTTCAAAAATATTAAATAACTATTCAAGTAAAGATTTAGCTAGTATCGAAAACAATTGTCAAAGTACTATTAGTTCCCGGGGTATTAATTTCAAAGTTTACTCCGCTGATAAAAAAGCTGCAGAAGAAAAAAAATGGCCTTTAGATATTATTCCAAGAATAATATTAAGATCACAGTGGCTTAAAGTAAGAAAAGGGCTAATTCAAAGATGTAAGGCCTTAAACCTTTTTATAAATGATGTTTATAATGACAAAAAAATTTTTAAGGATAAAGTTTTACCTTATGATTTAGTTTTTGACTCAAAAAATTATTTAAAACAATGTGAAGGATTAAAACCTAAAAGAAAAATTTGGTCTCATATTTCTGGAATAGATTTAATTCGAAATATTAATGGTGAGTTCCTGGTGTTAGAGGATAATTTACGAGTTCCTTCGGGAGTGTCTTACATGTTAGAGAATAGAATGGTAATGAGTGAGGTTTTTCCAGAGCTATTTACACGTTATAGAGTTTCTTCCATCAATCAGTATTGCAATAGATTATACCATTGTATGTTAGATGCTATTCCTTACAAAAAAAATAACCCAACTATGGTCGTACTTACTCCTGGCGTCTACAACTCTGCTTATTTTGAACATTCTTTTTTAGCTCAACAAATGGGAATAGCATTGGTGGAGGGAAAGGATTTATATGTGGAAAATGATAAAGTTTATGTAAAGACAGTTAAAGGAGGATTAAGGGTAGATTGCATTTATAGAAGAATTGATGATATTTTTTTAGATCCTAAAACTTTCTACAAAGAGTCACTTTTAGGAGTTGCTGGTTTGTATAAATCTTATAGTAAAGGAAACGTTGGTCTTATCAACGCCCCTGGAAGTGGAGTGGCTGATGATAAAGTTATTTATTCTTATGTTCCAAAAATTATTAAATATTACTTAGATGAAGACCCTAAACTCAATCAAGTGGAGACTTTTTTGTGTAATGATAAAAAACAAAGAGACCATGTCATATCAAATTTATCAAAAATGATTGTTAAACCTGCAGATGGGTCAGGTGGTTACGGAATTTTAGTAGGACCCAAAGCCACAAAATCAGAACGAGATTCATACGCGAGAAAGATACTACATAGTCCTAGAAATTATATTGCTCAACCTTTGGAAATTTTATCGACCACACCTACGCTTCAAGGAAATTCCATAGAACCAAGACATCAAGATTTAAGACCCTTTATATTATCTGGTAAAGAGACTTATGTAACTATGGGAGGTTTAACAAGAGTTGCCCTAAAAAAAGGAAGCACCATTGTGAATAGTTCTCAAGGTGGAGGCTCTAAAGACACTATGGTAGTTGAGGATTAGTAATTTTAAATTTTATTTAGGAATTAACACTCTGTTAGTTAAGTGAATAACACCTTTAGAGAACTTAATATTAGATTCTACAACTTCAGCACCATTCACATACAAAATTCCGTTAGTTTTTTTAATTTCTAAATCTAAGCCATTAATTGATTTTGTGTTGATCGTATCTTCAACATTTTCAGTAGTAAATTCACCTACAACAAAATGAAAATTTATTAAACTTTGAAGTTGATGTTTATTTTTTTCTTTTAAATATCCATAGTAAGTTTTTGCACTTAAAGCAGCAAAGGCATCATCTAAAGGAGCAAATAATGTCAGGTTATCATAGTCTAATAAGTTGTTTGAAAGTTCAGAAGCAATAACAAGTTCATTTAATTTTTGTAATCTTTGATTATCAGATATTAAGTCAACAATATTTCTTTCGCTGGCATTTACAAAAGAGAATATAAATAATAAAGATAGTGAAAAAATTTTGATCATGTTGATTGTTTTACGATGATCGTTTCATTTAGATTTTTCACATCAAACAAATCCTCATCACCGTTAGTCCATTTAACTTTAAATTTAAATTCTGTTTCATTTTCTCTTATCCCATAGTGAGCTACTGGCTCCATTTGACAAAGATATCCAGATCCAGCATCAATTGTTTTAGAGTGCTCTCTTTTATTTGTTATTAGCGTAACTGTTGCCCCTCTTGCAGGTGCCCCATGCATATTTAAAGGTCTTATCCTCAAATAAGACGTTTTTTCCTCTGAATTAAATTTAAATAGTGAGAGTGGTTGTAATCCTGACTCACCATGTGAAATAAGAAGTTCAAGTAAACCGTCATTATCTATATCAGCAACCGCAGCGCCAGTTCCAAGTCCTTTTGGTTCTAAAGCATTGTTTAGTTTAATTTCCTGAAACACACCATTCTCAACTATTTTGAATAATTTGTTAGGTTCGCCAATATTATTTAAAAAAACTTCATCGTAACCATCATTATCGAAATCTGCAGAAATCACAGTTCTTATTCTTGAAGGTTCATCAAAAGAGGGAACAGCTATATCTTTAAATTTATAATCATCATAAACATAAGCTCTGTGATAACCACCCCAGTTACCGTTTAGTATATCCAGCCTTCCTCTATATAAGATATCAGATAATGCTGTGCCTCGACCATTTTGATAGATATCTCTAACATTCATTTGACCTGCAACATCCAAAAATTTTCCTTCTTTATTAAAATATAAAAAATTTGGACCTCTTTCATTGGCTGCAAAAATATCCATTTGATCTGATATTATATGCCCAGCAACTACAGCTCTCCCACCTGTTATTTCATCTAACTTAAGGCTTTCAGCTAAGTCTACTACTCTGTCTTCAATATACTCATAAAAACGAGTAGGGCCTCCATAGTTAGCAACATAAATTCCATAATTACCTTTACCCTCTCTATCAACACAAACAACTGATCGACCAGCAGTTAAATTTAATTCATCTTGATTAATGTCTTTTTCAAACAAGTCCTCAATATTTTTATTTACAAGTTTTAATAATCTATCAGAGTACATTTTTTGGCCACTGTATGTATCGGTATTCAAAAAATATATTTCTTCATGACCATCTCTATCGATATCACATGCAGCGACTCCTATAGTGGACCTGTTGAAGTCACTAAAAATATTTTCTTTAATTTTATTTTGAAGACTGTTTCCATTGTAACCTAGAGCGAGATTTTCATATCCAAAACCTGTAACTATAAACTCATCTGCCCCATCATTATCAAAATCTGTAACTGCAACACCATAGCTCAATCTTGGTTTTTGGTCAGGAAGAAGATTACTTATATCTATAAAAAAACTTTTTTCAGCAAATGATGACATAGAATAAAAAGCAATAAATACGAAATATGAAAATTTAGCAAGTTTCATACATTTATTACTCAATATCCTATGATCTAGATTTCAATCACACCTGTAATTATGAAATATGCAACCTGCTCAGTTTTCTTTAGAATTTTACAAATATCAAGCTCTCATTATCATCCCATTATTCATTTCAATTTTTTTTAGCTCATTACAGGCTAATGAAAATACAATCAAAAATGAGGAATATTACTATGAAACATTGAGAGTTAATTGGGGAGATATGTTTCCAGACGGTAACAGAAATGCTGCGGGACCAAAGTTTTTTAAGTATCTAATTGACCAAGACCTCGATTTTAATGATTTTGTGGAATTCAATAAACGATATTGCCCAGTATCTGGCTCACTCATTCGACCAGGGTCTGCTCCAGATTTTATCAGTATGCTTGAAGAGTCTACTAATAATAAAACTTGTGGGTATATGTATCGCTGCTGTTGGCCCTGTACTTGTGACTCAATGAAATATGCAAAGGCCATGAATATCTCACATGTATTTAAAGGTGTTGAAGAGCAATTTACTGTTATGACAATTGATAATCCCTGCGGTAAAGAGGAATTTCCTTTAGAAGTGAATCGTGATTATTTTTGCAATGGTGAAGAAATGAATATGAATCAAGTGTTTGCAGTTGATGAAAAAATGGTTATTGGTTTTTTACATAACCCCACTAGTTGTAGTAGTAGTGATCTTTTAGCCATAAATAGTCATCCTGTTATTGGAGAGCAATGTAAGGTAAGGAACTCCACAAAAGAAGAGGAATTAATATCAGGTATGGGTGATATTTTTATAAAATTGTCTAAATAAACAGAATTTAATTATTAATATTTAGATTTTATACCTGGACACTCGTCCATAAGATCGTACATTGCATTTTCAAATCTAGAGATATCAACTAATATTGGAAAAAATATTGTTGTACTTGGCCCAGGTTCTAAACCGAAAATCCAAAGACCTTCTGTGGCATCTACTCCATCAGCATCATATGCATATAGTTCCTGAACACCAACTTCGCCATTTAAAATAAAATATTCTCTACCGTCTTCACCTATCTGACTTGCTGCTGAATTCCATAATGCTTTATTGAAATCATAAATTGCAATAAGGTTTAAATCCCCAAAAGGTTGGACATAAGTTGTTACACAATCATCAATTTCATATTCATTTGTAACAAGGCCCCATCCACTATCACCACCGAGCATAAATCCAAGAGCATCATGAACAACCTGTTCATTTACTCTAGAAAAGGAATTGCTGTAAGTAAAAGAGAAAAAAGCAATCAAGACTAATATTTTTTTAAACATATCAACTTAATGTATCAAGTAATAATCAGCATAAATTACAGTATTACTACCATCTAATCTATATTTTTTTACTAACTTGATAGACTTATATTTTTTACGTAACTTTTTTAATTCAAGAGATGCTTCTCTTCTGTATTTTCTATTTTTCCACCAAGAAGTATTGCCCACTTCTAGAGTAACAATTTTCATCTAGAGAACTGTTTCTGCTTTTAAAATATCTAGGATCAACATAAATGTAAAATAACCAGCATTTATAAAAACAATAAAGCTAAACATGTAAATTATTTCTTTTGATATATTCTCACCCACAAAGTTTGGAAAAAAATATTTTCCTAATAGAAAGCTAATTTCTGAGTAAATAACAGTAATTGTTGCAGCTATAAATAAAACATAAGTAAATTTTCCAAAAAAATTTACAACTAATAAACTTGATAAGGTAATTAATAATAAAAAAAGTGAAGAATAGATTGACAAATTTGAAATAGATAATTTTTTCTTATAAATTTTTCTCGTCAAGAGTAGTAAGAAAAAAATAACCGTTAAAATAGAAGAAACTAAAAAAATCTTTGTATTATATAAAGAGTCTGAAAAAAAAATGTCCAAAAAATTATTTTTTTCTAATTTTTCTTATAGTCATAACGGAAAGATACAAAACAAAGAAAATTAAAGCGAAAGCTCCAATTAAAAATATCCACTTCATCTCTAAATTATACTAATTTTATTTTAAGTTGGAAGTTATGATCTTAAAACCTTGAGGTTTTTATTAGCAACTGATAAGCCGTATTTATCTTTAGTAAAAATTAATTTATCTGGAATATTCTCACCAATATCTAATATTACCTCTGACAGAGGATTTAAAACCTCATCTTGTAATAATCTTTTTAAAGGTCTTGCACCGAACAGCGGATCAAAACCCTTTTCTTTAAGATAGTCAAGGGCTTCATCGGTAAAACCGATAGATATCCCTTTAGAGGAAATTCTTTTTTCAATTAATTGAATTTGATTATTTAAAATCGAACTTATATTTTCTTTTGTTAATTTGTTAAATAAAATTATGTCATCAATTCTATTTAAAAATTCTAGTCGAAAATGATTTTTAAGTTCTTCGAGAGCTAAATTTTTCTTAGTCGTATAGTCAAAATTATCATCAATAGGTATTTGTGAACCAATATTGGATGTCATAACAATAAGTGTATTTTTAAAATTCACTATTTTACCTTTTGAGTCAGTTAACCTACCATCATCAAGAATTTGTAATAATATATTAAACACATCAGGGTGTGCTTTTTCAATTTCATCAAATAAGATTACTTGATAAGGACGCCTTCTGACAGAGTCTGTAAGTTTTCCACCATCATCGTAACCGACATACCCTGGGGGAGAACCTATCAACTTACTAACTGAGTGTTTTTCCATATATTCAGACATATCAAGCCTTAGCATTTGTTTTTCATTATCAAAAACGTACTCTGCTAAAGCTTTTGATAATTCCGTTTTTCCAACACCTGTTGGACCTAAAAAAAGAAAAGAACCAAGGGGTTTATCTGGATCTTGAAGACCCGCTTTTGAAATTTTAATAGCTTTAGAGACCTTCTCAATTGCATCTTGTTGTCCAATGACCCTTTTTTCTAAGAGTTTTTCAATATGTATTAATTTATCTTTTTCTCCACCAATAAGTTTTTCTAAGGGAATACCTGTCCATTTAGAGACTACACTTGCAATATCTTCAGCATTTATCACTTCATTTATAATGGTAGCCTGCTCTTTTTGATTTAATTCCTCATATTCTTTTTCAAGACTTGGAAGTAAGCCATACATAAGTTCGCTTGCTTTTGTCAAATCCCCAGTTCTTTGAGCACTCTCAAGGTCTTCTTTTGCTTGATCAATTCTTTCATTAAGATTTCTTTTTGTATCTAAAATCTTTTTTTCTGACTCCCAAGTACTATTAAGTACATTTAGTTTTTCTTGTATATTTGATATTTGAGTATCAATTTGCTCATTTTTTTTATCATCTTTATCATTTTCTTTAGAGAGTACGTTTTTTTTCCATTTGAAGCTTGATAAGATCCCGGTCTAATTGATCAATTTCTTCAGGTTTACTATCAATTTCCATTTTAACTTTGCTTGCTGCTTCGTCCATTAAATCAATGGCTTTATCAGGAAGAAAACGGTCAGTGATGTAACGATCAGACAATTGAACTGAAGATAAAATAGCCTCATCACTAATTCTAATCCCGTGATGAATTTCATACTTTTCTTTCAAACCTCTCAAAATAGCTACTGCGTCGGTAGAAGAGGGCTCGTTAACAAATACTGGTTGAAAGCGCCTTGTCAAAGCTGCATCTTTCTCAAAGTATTTTTTATATTCATCAAGTGTTGTGGCTCCAACACAATGTAATTCACCTCGTGCTAATGCGGGTTTTAACATATTTGAAGCATCCATTGCACCGTCTGTCTTTCCAGCACCAACAAGTGTATGAATTTCATCAATAAATAAAATAATTGAACCATTTTGTTTATGAATTTCCTTTAAAACGTTCTGAAGTCTCTCTTCAAACTCTCCACGATATTTTGCTCCAGCAAGTAATAAACCAAGGTCAAGTATACGAATAACTTTATTCTCTAAAGATCGTGGAACGTCTTTGTTCACTATTCTTTGAGCTAAACCCTCAATCAAGGCAGTTTTACCTACACCTGGGTCACCAATTAGTATTGGATTATTTTTAGTTCTTCTTGATAAGACTTGAATGGTTCTTCGAATTTCCTCATCTCTTCCAATAACAGGATCTAATTCTCTATTCTGTGCTTTTTGAGTAACGTTAATAGTATACTTTTCTAATGCATTAAAATTATCATCAGAGTTTTCGCTGTCAGATTTTCCATCTTTTCTAAATTCTTCTATTTTAGCTTTGACAGAGGAGTGACTCAGACCATTTTTTTTTAATATACTTTCAATTTGATTATCTGATTTAATACAACTTAAAAATAAAGTATCAATTGATACAAAACTATCTTGATTTGTTTTTGCTATTTTTTCTGCACTTTCAAATAATATTAATAATTTAGGATCAGCATAAATTTGGCTAGAGGTTGAGCTATTTACTGGCTCTTTTGAAAGCAATTCAGAAATATTTTTTTTAATGTTATCTATATTAATTTTCTCAAAAATTTTAATTATAATTTCATGATTAGAATTTAATAATTCACTTATAATATGAATAGGAGCAATCTTTTGATGTTTTTTGCCTAATGCCAAATTTTGTGCAGAATTAATTATTTTTTTTGAACTATTAGTATATTTTTCAAAATTCATCATATAATTTATTTGGTTATAATTTATGAAGAAACAAGACCTTAAAAGAAAAAATGTTGAACAACTAAAAAAAGACAAATTAGCCCAGAAATTAAGAGAAAATTTAAAAAAAAGAAAAAAATTAAAAAAATAAATTTATGCAAACTGTAGTCATACAAGGTCCTTCTACCTTAAAAGGACACATTAATATCTCTGGCTCCAAGAACGCCTCGTTGCCCATTATGATATCGACTTTGTTAGCTGAGGGAAATTGCTTAATTAACAACATACCTAATCTCAGAGATACAAGATTTTTAGTTTCAATTCTAAAAGATTTAGGATGTCGTGTTGATTTTCAAAAAAATACGTTTGTTGTAAAGAGCTCCGCAATAAAAAAAAAATCTGCTGATTATGAATACGTTCGTCAAATGAGAGCTTCTATTGTTATTTTAGGACCTGCTATTTCAAAATATAAAAAATTTAAAATAGCACTTCCAGGCGGTTGCTCAATTGGTACTAGAGGAATTGATTTACACTTAGATGCTTTAATGAAAATGGGCATTAAAATTTTAATTAAAAATGGCTATGTAATAGCAGAAAGAAAAAAAAATAATCTTAACTCAATCAATCACAAATTTCCAAAAATTAGTGTTGGTGCTACTCAAAATATCTTAATGGCAGCTACTTTAGCAGATGGTATTAGTAAATTAAAAAATTGTGCCATTGAACCTGAAGTAGTTGATCTTATTAATTTCCTGAATAAATGTGGAGCAAATATAAAAGTAAAAAATAGAACAATTACCATTAAGGGCGTTGAAAAACTAAACCTTGAAGATTATAAAGTCATTCCTGATAGGATTGAGGCAGGTTCCTATATTTTAGCTACCATGGCAACGAAAGGAAGGCTTAGATTAAATAACTTTAATCCAAACGACTTAACTTTTCCTTTAAAAATTTATCAAGACATGGGGCTAAAAATAAAAAAAATATCTAAATCGTCTTACGAATTTAATTGCAAAAGGCTTAAACCCTTAAAAAAAATTTCTACTAAAGAATTTCCTGGATACCCTACAGACTTACAAGCCCAACTTATTGCAACGCAACTTAAATCTGCCCAAAAATCTAAAGTAATTGAAAATATATTTGAAAATAGATTCATTCACATCCCAGAACTTAGAAGATTTGGAGCCAATTTATCAATTATTGGTAAAACAGTGACAATACATAAAACCTTGAATTTATTTGGCGCTGAAGTAATGGCAACTGATATAAGGGCTAGTTTTTCTCTTATAATCGCTGCAATGATATCCAGAGGTACAACGGTAATAAATAGAATTTACCACTTAGACAGAGGTTATGAAGATTTTGATTTAAAATTAAAAAAATGTGGCGTAAACATATCTAGAAAAAAATGAACAATCAAAATTTAACTATTGCTTGTCCCAAAGGAAGACTGGAAGGAAAGGTTGTAAAATATCTCTCTGAAAGAGGTGTAATTATAGAGCAACCTTTTTTTAACGAGAGTGTAAGGAAATTAACTTTCGATACAAACTTCAAAGAGATAAAAGTCATTAAGTTAAAACCCTCAGATATTAGATCTTATATTATGTTAGGGGCAGCAGATATTGGATTTGTTGGATACGATGATATTCTTGAAAATAGTTCACAAAATATTGTTATATTAAAAAAAACTAATATAGGGAAGTGCAGAATATCTATAGCATCAGACAAAAAAGAAATTAATTTTTCAGAGAAGAAAATATTCAAAGTCGCAACAAAATTTCAAAATATATCTGAAAACTACTTTAGAGATTTAAATATACAAACTGAAACAATAAAATTAAACGGCTCCATCGAGCTTGCAGTAAAATACCAAATTGCTGATTTCATTTTAGATCTTGTACAATCTGGAAAGACTCTTAAAGATAACCAACTTTATGAAAACGTAATTATTAATAATGATATCACAACTGTAATCATAAGTAGTTATTTTGCCTATGATTTAAAGAAAAAATTTATAAAAAAACTAGTTACAAAAGGTTTATAATGAGGATCGTTAGTAAAAAATGGATTTTTAATAAACTCAACTCTTCCTCAAATGTAAATACAGCAGTCAGTGGTACTGTCAAAAATATCATTAAGGATATAAAAAAAAATAAAGATGAAGCTTTATTAAAGTATGTAAGAAAGTTTGAAAATAAAAAGGCTACTTTAAATAATTTAGAAATAACTCAAAAAACTCTAAAGGAAGCTTATAATTCTATATCAAATGATAGTAAAAAAGCACTCCAATTAGCTTATAAAAGAATTCACTATTATCACTCGAAACAAAAAAAAATATCATATTCTTTTAAAGATCAAATCGACTCAAAATATTATATACAATGGAATCCAATTGAAAATGTTGGCTTATACATTCCTGGTGGACTAGCATCTTATCCCTCGACTGTTTTAATGACAGCTATTCCTGCAAAAATAGCGAGAGTTCCAAACATAATGATTTGTGTCCCCTCTCAAAATGGTGAAACATCAAAACTTACATTAGCAGCTGCTTATTTATGTGGAGTAAATCAAGTCTACAATGTTGGAGGAGCTCAGGCGATCGCAGCGTTTGCTTTTGGCACTAAGTTAATAAAAAAAGCTGATAAAGTATTTGGTCCAGGAAACCAATATGTAGCTGAGGCAAAAAAACAATTATTTGGATTTATTGGAATAGATTTACCAGCAGGACCATCGGAAGTTTTGGTAATAGCAAATAATAAATCAAATCCTGAATGGATAGCTTATGATGTTCTTGCGCAAGGCGAACATGATCCCAATGCAAAAACCTATGTTATAGCTAAAAATAAAAATATTTTACTTAAAGTAAAAAAGGAACTTCAAAGAATAATGAAAGAGACAAAATTAAAAAATGTTGATCGATCTATTAAAAATAACTGTTACTTAATCTTAGCTAAGAGTCAAAAAGAAATATTTGAAATTACAAATTTTATTGCCCCAGAGCACCTCCACATTCATGAAAAATTTAATAAAAATATATTAAAAAATATAATAAATGCCGGATCTGTTTTTTTGGGAGAAAAATCTCCTGTAGCATTTGGAGATTACACCATAGGCACTAACCATGTACTGCCTACAGATCAAACTGCAAAATTTTCTTCAGGTTTAGGTGTAGAAGATTATACAAAAAAAACAGTTTTTATTAACCCTGGTAATAAAACTCTAAAGAAAATAGCAAAGCCGACAATCAATCTTGCAAGACAAGAAGGTTTAGAGGCACACGCTTTATCAGTTGAAATTAGAAAGATCAAAACATAATATACACCAACATGTCCAAAGAAGATGCAATAGAATTTCAAGGTGTGGTTTCAGAGCTACTTCCAAATGCTATGTTTAAAGTTAAGCTAGATAATGACCATGAAGTCATAGCCCATACGTCTGGAAAAATGAGAAAAAATAGGATTAGAGTACTTGCAGGAGACCGAGTAACAGTTGAAATGACACCATATGATTTAACTAAGGGCAGAATAACATTTAGGTCAAAGAACTAATGAATAATTTTTTAAAAGGAGTAATGCCATGTCTACAAAACTTATTGTTACAAACTACAAAAATTTCAAGTGTGGAGTTAAACTAAATGAAGGGGAATTGGTTAACATTCGCTTTCAACCCAATGAAGATGTTCAAATTGGGGATATATATAAAGTAAAAATCTCAGAAATTTTACCCAACGATAGTGGAGCTTTTGTCTCTTATGGCAGCGGAGACCAAAGAGGTTTTTTTAAAAGAATAAATTTTCCCAATGGAGATAAAGCCCATGAAGGACAAACATTATTACTTCAAGTTAGAAGTATAGGTTCCAAGGATAAAGTTCATCTTTTCACAAACAACGTAATACTAACTGGAAAATTTATTAATTTATTGCCTTATGGTGATGAGATTATTTTAAGTAGAAGAACTAGAAAAAACTTAGATACAAATCAACAAGATAAAATTATGGATGCTTTAAGTGAGTCTGAAGTTGGACTAATAGCTAGACACAATCTAATTCCTGAAAATATTGAAATAGCTCAATCAGAGTTGAATAATTTAAATAATCAATGGAAAGAGATTGAGTTAAATGCAAAAGAATTAAGCGAAGAGGGCCTTGTTTTTCAAAATACCTATTTTGATCAAAACTTTGTTTGCGATTACTCAGACAAAAACACTGATCAAATTATTTTTAGTGATAATGATCGATTTGAAAGGGTCAAAAATTGGGATGAAAAGCTAGATTCAACTTTTGCAAATTTATGTGAAGAAATGTCAAATGAACAAATTGAAGAAGTGTTTAATTTGGGAGAAAAAATTGATTATTTGATTGGACATAATTACGATTTACCTAGTGGAGGCAATATCATGATTGGTAAAACAGATGCGCTTACTGCGATTGATGTAAATACTGGTTCTGCAAAAAGATTTGATACCAACAGAGAGGCTATACAATTAATTTCTAAGCTCATCAAATTAAAAAATATATCTGGAAAAGTTGTAATTGACCCAGTTGCAAGTGACCAAAATACACTTAGAAAACTTGTGGGCATGTTGAAAAACGAATTTAGAGATGATTTGAGTATAACTAATGTTTATGGCTACACTAGAGGTGGACTGTTAGAATTGAGTAGATCCAGAAACGATCGTTCAATTGATGAGTTAAATCTTCAATAATTTTTATAAATGGTGGCCAGAGACGGAATCGAACCGCCGACACGAGGATTTTCAGTCCTCTGCTCTACCGACTGAGCTATCTGGCCATAGCGCATAATTTTTATTACAAATAATTTCTTTTTACTAGTAAAAATTAGTTATTATAGAGTAGAGGAGC
The DNA here is from genome assembly GCA_902557145.1 of uncultured Alphaproteobacteria bacterium. Taxonomy (GTDB): domain Bacteria; phylum Pseudomonadota; class Alphaproteobacteria; order HIMB59; family HIMB59; genus HIMB59. Next base: position 138,885 of record CACDYZ010000001.1, read on the forward strand.
TCTAAATGACAAATTTTGAAAAAGTTAAGTTATTCATGGATACTTATGGCCAAGAAGTAAAAGATAAAGCTGAATTTAGCGATGAAAAGACTAACAAATTAAGAATTGACCTTATAAAAGAAGAATTAGAGGAATTAACTCAAGCAATGAATGATAAAAACTTACTTGAGGTAGCTGATGCATTAACGGACATACTTTATGTTACTTATGGAGCAGGACATGCTTTTGGTATTGATTTAGATAAATGCTTCGATGAAGTTCAAAACTCTAACATGAGTAAGTTAGGTGAAGATGGAAAACCCATATATAATGAGTCCGGAAAAGTAATGAAAGGCCCGAATTATTTTAAACCGGACCTTTTAAAATTTATTAATTAAGCCTTCGGCATATTGGTTGCACCAGTTTCTAAAGAGAAAATTTTACCATCTTTAAAAGTGAATACTGCCATTACAGCTTGAGTATTGCCATCTGAAAAAGTCGCAAAAGAATGTTCAATTCCAATTTCATCGTTTTCATAAATAATTCGAACTTTTTCTCTATTAATATCATCACTCATAGCCCATTGTATAACATCCTGTTTACTTAAAACATTTCCAGATGCGTGCATTGTAAATTTGTAGTCATCATGAAGTACTTCATTCATTCCAGCTTCATCTTTGTTCATGAAGACTTCATTGTATTTTTTTAGTAAAGACATTTATTTCTCCTTGAAATTTATTTTACTTCTACAGGTGTAAGTTCAAATAACTGAATATGATCAATACACTCATCATAAATTGGCTTCATCACAGGGTTAGTTCCATTAACTAAAGCCATCATACCCTCTTCATTATGAACATGCACTTTGAACATTATTCCACTTTTATCTGGTAATATACCAGGTACAGTTTTTTCTACATATGCAACCTCTTTTCTCATAGCCATACCTTCATCAGATTGAAAAAATGTCATGAATTTCTCAAGCATACCCTCACCCTCTTTAAACTTACCAATTGCTAACATCATTTTTTCCATGATTACACTCTCCTTTATTAGATTTACTTTAGCTTATTATCTCACAAAAATATTAATTTTTTTTTAAAACATTATGCAAATAAATCATAATTTAGTTTCATCCAGCAATATTCAAAATCGTATTAATTGATATGAGAACTATATTTAAAATTGGCTCCAAAAACCACACTCTTAAATATCAAAGAAAGATGTCTGAAGGTGAAGTAAAAAAAATGAAGTCTTTTGTTACCGATAAAGGTGAAAAATTACAAAAGACTAGTAAATTTAAAATTATGGATATTCAAGACTCAAAAGACCAAAAAATCTACAAAGTTACTCTATAATTAAATATTTTAATTTTAGTAATTATCCAATACTGTTAATTAAATAATTTTTTAGAGGAGTATGTGATGAACGTCTGTATTTTATCAACTTTTAAAGGATCAAAACGAGACTGGTTGGAAATGATTGAAGCCAATAAAGAAAAAACAGAATATTTTGTATTTAATAATGAAAGTTTGGGATGCAAAATACGAATGTGCTGAAGAAAATTATTCTTTTGAAAAATAGTCTTAAAAATATTAAGTATAAATATTTTTTTCGAATATAATTTTATTATAATGTTTGTCTAAATAAAAGTTACTATGATAAATGAATACCTATATAAACCTTTTGAAGAGAAAACCATATCAAATGTAAATAGGTTTAAAATAAGTAAAAAAGATTTGAATGAATTAAAAAAATCTTTTAATAACAAAATTGTTTTAATTTCTGGTGCTGCAGGGTCTATTGGTAGTCAATTCTCAAAAGATATTTTTAATTACAATTTGAAAATTAAAAAAATTATTTTTTTAGATAGAGATGAAAATATGCTCACAGAGCTTAATAGAAACTTACTATTGTTTAATAATTTTAGAAAATTAAAAAGCGAATTTGTTTGTACAGATTTGAACTCAATGGATATAGGTAATTTTTTATTAAAAGAAAATGTACAATTCTATTTGAATTTTGCTGCTGTAAAACACGTGAGAAGTGAGGAGAATATACAAAGTCTAAAGTACATGTTTAAGACTAATTCAATTAGTTTCGCCCCAAAAAAAATTACAAATTTAAAAAAAATATTTTCAATTTCAACTGACAAAACAGTAAATCCATCAAGTTTTTTGGGTCTTTCTAAACACTTAATGGAAATGTATTTAAGCAAGTATAAAAATAAAGATATTTTTGTATCTAGTGTAAGGTTTGCAAATGTTGCTTTTTCAAATGGAAGTATTTTAAAATACGTTGTTGACAGACTAATACAAAAAAAAGAATTTGGTGCACCTGAATTTATTAAAAGGTATTTTATAACTCATAGTGAAGCTAGTAACTTATGTTTTAAATCACTTTTAGAAAGAAACAATAAAAAAATTGTTATTCCAAACCCCAAACTTTTAGACAAAGACATTTCAATCACTGAATTAGTCGAAAAAATTACAAGACAATTTGGATTTTTACCAAAATTTTATAAAAAAAAAACTATAGTAAATAATTATAAAAACAAAAATTGTTATATTTTATTAACGTCTGTAAGTGATGGGCAAAAATCATTTGAAGAATTTTTTTCAAGTGAAGAAAATATTTTGGAAGATATAGATAGTAGTATTTGTAAAGTTGATTTACCTCCTTACGATAAGAGAAGTAAAATTATTTTAGACAAAATACTCATAAGCAATAATATTGGTAAATTAAAAAAATATTTATCCTCTGAATTTAAAAATTATAAACCTCCAAAAAAATATATTAAGTTAAGTCAGACAATTTAAAATTAATTAATATTTATATTTAGGCAAAGTGAGGGGCGTTACATATCTCTTTTCTTGATAGATAATATTTAGAAAATATCAATATTTTAAAAATATTTTTTAGTAAATTTTTTCAATTTTTTCTAATTTTATGTTTTTTTTGATTAACAATTCTTAATATTAGTCTTAAATTAATTCTAGTTAAACATATATTATGGTATACCCAATTTATGAATAACTTTTTAGTAAAAATATTTAATATTTTTAAAACACCTCAAAAAATACCAAAAAAAATATTAGATAAGCTAAGCTATTATTTTAGTTATAAAAGGTACAATCAAACTTTTTTTGAAAATGAACAAAACGAAATCTTTGAATATTTTGGTTTAAACAGACAGGAGGGTATTAAAAAATTAACACTCATAAAAGAAGACCTTGATTTTAAATTAAGAAATAGTGAAATGAGTTCAGAACATGAGGTTTTTTTTTCATGCCTCTCATTAAGTAAAAATAAATCATTTATCGATATACTGGAAATAGGCACATTTGACGGATTTAATTCTTTGCTATTATCAAATTTATTTCCTAACTCTAATATTGATACAATTGACTTATCTGATACGGATGGTGATTTTACTAATTTTTATAATAGGAAAGAAAATACAAGTAAATTTATCAAAGATAGAAATATTATTTTATCTAAAAATAAAAATATAAATTTTTCTCATCTTAACTCATTAAAATTACTAAATTATAAAAAAAAATATGATCTAATTTGGATTGATGGTGCTCATGGATATCCTGTGGTTTGTATAGATATTATTAACTCACTTCATATTTTAAAAGAAAACGGTTTAATTTTATGTGATGATGTTCATTTAAAATTAAATCAGAGTAATTCAGACAAAATGTATACTTCAATCGCTACTTATGAAACATTAAATGAATTAAAAAAACAGAATTTAATTAAGTTTAGATTGGTATATAAAAGACTGAGTACTAAATATAATTGTTTTGAAAGTACAAGAAAATTTGTAGCAATTGTCTCGAAAATTTAATATTTAAATTTTTATTTTTATAGAATTTTAAAAGTATTTACTTCAATTTAAAATTTAAAAGGGGCGTTCTGTTGCCCGGCCGCCCCAAAGCCGCGCTTACCTAATTAGATTAAGCAGCGAGTGCTAATTGATTGTTTTTAGCAATTACTTTAAGTTTCTATACGAAGAAACGCTTACAACGAGCAAAAACTATATCCTTCAGAGCACGTCAAACCTATATCACCCCCATATAAATTTTTATGGTGGAGGTGTCGGGTACCGCCCCCGAGTCCGATACACCTATTACATAAAGCGTTTATTGCCATAGTTGATAAACAACGAAGATAATATAGTCTAATAAATGAATCCTTTAAACATCTATGAAGAAAAAAATCAATAAAGAGCCAAAATTTAAAGATTTTAAAACCACTAGAGCAACATCATCTGCCCTAGAAAAAATACTCTACAAGCAAATACCTATTTTAGACCATGGTTTTATAAGAGTTATTGACTATATGGGAACTGATCAGTCTATAGTTCAAGCGGCAAGAGTTTCATATGGTGAGGGAACAAAAAAATTACGTGAGGACAGAGGTCTTATTAGATATTTACTAAGTCATTGGCACACAACACCTTTTGAGATGTGTGAAATTAAGTTTCATATTAAACTGCCTATTTTTGTTGCTAGACAATGGATTAGACACAGAACTGCAAACGTAAATGAATACTCTGCAAGATACTCAGTACTAGATAAAGAATTTTATATTCCAGAAATGGATCAACTAGGATCTCAATCGACTACAAACAAACAAGGCAGATCAAATACTTTAGATAAAAAATTTGCTAAGCAGGCTCAAGATTTAATTCAAAAAAATTCAGAACAGTTATATGACGACTACCAAAATTTATTGAATGGCAAACTTTTAAATAACGACGAATACGTTGAAGGTGAGGGATTAGCGAGAGAACTAGCTCGAACAACTCTTCCATTAAATTATTACACTCAATGGTATTGGAAGGTAGACCTTCATAATCTCATGCACTTTTTGAGATTACGAGCAGATAGTCATGCTCAGTATGAAATACAAATTTATGCTGAAAAAATGGTTGAAATATTAAAAAAGTGGGTACCTTTAACATACGAAGCTTTCGAAGATTACCGTTCAGACTCATTCCAACTCTCTAAGGAGGCTTTAAAAATTGTTAAAGATAAATTAGCAAATAAAAAAATTAAGAAGTCTAATTATAAGCTATCCCCAAGAGAGCTTAGAGAGTTAGAAGTAAAGTTTAATATTAAATTATCTTAACTTTGAAATTTTTTTGTAATTGCCTTTGTAATATTTTCAAATTTTAGAGAATAGTCGTCTTTATAATCAAAACAATAGGGCTTTCCGTCATCACAACTTTTAGGGACATCTAAATTAAAAGGAAGCTCTTCAATTAAATTTATATTTTCTTTTAGTAATAAAGACTTTGTCTTAGACTCACCAAAAATATATTTTTTTTCATTTTGTTCTTCTAAATAAGACATGTTTTCTACTACACCAAGTATTGGAACATCCACCTTGATAAACATATTAATACCCCTAATGACATCTTTTAGTGATAACAGTTGGGGAGTAGTAATAATAATAGTTCCATCCAGTTTTAGTTTTTGAGACATGGATATTTGCACATCTCCAGTACCAGGAGGAAAATCAACAATTAAATAGTCTAAATCACCCCATATTGTCTTATTTATAAGACCATCTAGCCCTTTCGCTAACATTGGTCCTCTCCAAACAATTGCTTGTTCTTCATTGACTAGGAAGCCTATTGACATCGCCTTTATCCCAAATACTTCAAAGGGCAAAAACTTCCCATCTATAACTTTGGGTTCCTTATCTCCGATGCCAAGTAATGTTGGGACACTAGGTCCATATATGTCTGCGTCTAAAAGGCCAACTTTGTATCCTTGGTTCGCTAAAGTTATAGCGATATTGCAAGCTACAGTGGATTTACCAACGCCACCTTTACAGCTCGAAATTCCAAAACAAGTCTTGATATTCATCTATTAAACACTACATATATTGTATCGTGAACAAAAACAAATTTAAAATTTTTGCACTTGATGGCCCATGGGGTTCCTCTTCAGGAAATAATAATAGAGGATCTGGTGGAGGTTTTTCTGGTGGAAACAACGACTCAATTGATGATCTTCTTAAAGATCTTAAAAATAAATATAAGTTTAAAATGCCTTTTAAAGGTGGATTTAAGGGTGTCTCATTTTTAATTTTAATTGCTTTTGTGATTTGGTTGGCAACTGGTTTTTACAGAGTTGAACCTGATGAGCAAGGAGTTGAATTATTATTTGGTAAGTGGAACGAAAGTACAACTGACCCTGGACTTCATTATTTCTTTCCTACACCTATTGGAAAAGTTCTAACACCAAAAGTAGAGGCAATTAGAAAAATTAATGTTGGCTTTAGATCAAGTGGTAATTCTACAAGAGATGTCCTTGAAGAAAGCATGATGCTTACATCTGATCAAAATATTTCGGATTTAGACTATACCGTTCTTTATAGAATTAAAGATGCTGGTCAGTTTTTATTTAATTTAAGGGATCCTGAGGAAACCGTAAAAGTTATTTCTGAAAGTGTTCTTAGGGAAGTTGTAGGACAAACAAACCTTGAAGGCCTTCTTACTGTATCTAGACAGTCTGTTGAAAGAGACTCACGGTCTTTACTCCAAGAACTCTTAGATGAGTATGAAGTCGGAATATTAATCCAGTCTATTCAATTACAAGATGTTAACCCACCCAGAGAAGTTATTGACGCTTTTGATGATGTTCAAAAAGCAAGACAGGATAAAGAGAGAACTGTCAATCAGGCAGAAGCCTACAGTAACAGGATTGTTCCTGAAGCTAGAGGTGAAGCTGAAAAAATTCTTCAAGAAGCGGAGGGTTATAGAAACAAACTAATTAAACAAGCTGAGGGTGAATCAAGTAGATTTCTTCAAGTGCTAGATACCTACGAGCAGTCAAAAGAAACAACTAAGAAAAGAATTTACTTAGAAACTCTAAGAGATGTTCTTTCAGGATCTAGTAAGATAATGATCGATCAAAACTCTGGAAATGGGGTTGTACCTTATCTGCCATTAAATGAATTAAATAAAAATAAACAAGGGGATAGTCAATGAAAATGAGAAATTATGTAATCGTTGGATTGTCTTTCTTCTTTATTTTATTTGCTTCAGGATTTTTCTTTGTTGTAGATCAAACAAAACAAGTAATAGTTTTACAATTTGGTGAACCTCGTGCAGTACATCAAACACCTGGTTTAAAGTTTAAATTACCTTTTATTCAAAACGTTGTTTACTATGATAGTAGGGTTTTAAACTTAGATCCGGCTCAAGAAGAAGTAATCCTACGAGATCAAAAGCGTATCGTGGTCGACTCAATTGTAAGATACATGATCAAAGATCCTTTAAAGTTTTTTCAGACAACAAGAACAGAATTAGCATTAAATGATCGATTGGGTAGAATTGTAAACTCTTCAGTTAGAGGTGTGATTGCCCAGTATCAATTAAATGATTTGTTATCTGATGATCGTGAAAAAATTATGGCTGAGATTTTTGAAAACGTTCGTGAAGATCAAGATAACTTTGGTATTGAAATTGTTGATTTAAGACTAAAAAGAACTGAATTAACTCCTGAGGTTCAATCAAACGTTTTTGACAGAATGAGAACTGAGAGAGAAAGAGAAGCAAATCTTTTAAGAGCAGAGGGCCAAGAGATATCACAAAAAATTAAAGCGACTGCAGATAGACAAAAAATTGAGATTATTGCAGAAGCTGAAAAACAATCTAATATTTTAAAAGGTGAGGGTGAAGCAGCAAGGAATAAAATATTGAATGATGCATTTGCAAGGGATCCTGAATTCTTTGAATTTATAAGATCTATGGAAGCTTACTCAGATACTTTTAAAGACGGGACAACTACCATGGTTATATCGCCTGATAGTGATTTCTTTGAATACTTTGAAAACTCTGAGGGCTCAAACTAAAATTAAAATATATCAATGAAAAGACTCATCTTTTTATCTCTTTTCAATTTATTTTTTCTAACAAATACAAGTTTCGCACAATTTGAAAGGGGATACGCTGATTTAGTAGATGAGCTATTGCCCTCAGTTGTCAGTATAGCTACCAGTCAGACAGTAGATAGGCAGACAAGTCAATTACCTGAATTACCAGAAGGCCATCCATTTAATGATATGTTCGATGATTTTTTTGGAAATCAAATGCCCAAACGTGAAAATTTAACTGGTCTTGGATCGGGATTTATTATTAATGATGAGGGTTATGTCGTGACAAACAATCATGTTATTAGTGGCGCAGATCAAATTACAGTAATTTTTAATAACGGAATTGATGAAGTCTCTGCGGAACTTGTTGGAACCGATCCTAAGACTGACATCGCTGTGTTAAAAATCGATCCTTCAACTATCAATATACAAAGTGTAAATTGGGGTGACTCAGATATCTCTAGAGTTGGTGATATCGTCTTAGCAATTGGAAACCCTCTTGGTTTAGGTGGAACCGTTACATCTGGAATAATTTCTTCCATAAACAGAGATATCGGTGGAGGCCCTTACGTTGATTTCATACAAACTGATGCACCAATTAATAGAGGAAACTCTGGAGGACCATTGTTTAATTTAGATGGAGAAGTAATAGGAATTAATTCTATGATAATCTCTCAAACAGGGGGGAGTGTTGGTTTAGGCTTTTCAATTCCATCTAAAACAGCAAAATTAATTGTTGAACAAATAATTTCTTTTGGCAAAGCAAAGAGAGGAAGGCTTGGTGTTCAAATTCAAGATTTAACTCAAGAATTCTCTGACAGTTTGGGTTATGACTCTACAGAGGGAGCTTTTGTAGCTTCTGTCGAACCAAATAGCCCCGCAGCACTTTCAAATATTCAGGCAGGGGACATTATTATTGAGTTTAATGATCAAAAAATTTCATCATTTAAAGATTTACCAAAAGTTGTTGCTGAAACTCCTATCGGAAGCCAAGTAGTAGTTAAAGTTTGGAGAAATGGAGAGATAATAAATATTGATGTTAAAGTAGGTGAGTTAGAAGAAGGCCGTAAACTTGCTAAAAATGAGGGAGTGTATCTTGAAGAATTAGATATTACCGTCGAAGAATTATCTAGTGAAGCTATAAATAGTTTGGGTTTAGACTCAAAAACCTCAGGAATTTTGGTCAAAGAAGCAGGTGATAAAAACGAAAATCTATTAAACAATGACGTTATTATTCAAGTTTCAAGCGAAAAAATTATAGATATTAGCTCTTTTCAATCAATGATTGCAAATAGTATCAAGTTAAATCGAGATAAATTATTATTAAGAGTTATCAGAGATGGTAATGAATTTTGGTTAATTAACCCATTCGTTATTGAATAAGTTCCTTTTTGTTGTAGGTCCTACCTGCTCAGGTAAAAATGATTATGCTTATGAATTATCAAAGTTAATAGATATAGAAATTATTAACGCTGACAGTATTCAGGTATATAAACAATTAAAAATCCTATCTAACAGACCCACTGAGAAAGAATTAAAGATAGTCCCTCATCATCTCTATGGACACATCAATAACAAAGAATACTCAGTCAATCATTGGATTGATGATGTTAAACAAGTAATTAAAAATATTCAAAGTAGAAATAAGACACCTGTTTTTGTTGGAGGTACAGGATTTTATATCCAATCTCTAATAGAGGGATTATCAGAGATGCCATCAATAAGTCAAAAATTTAAAAAAGAAGCAGAAGATTTATTCTTTAGTAAAGGCCCAGACCATTGTTTAAACGTTCTAGAAAAATATTATAAAGAAAAAATCTTCCCAAAAGACAAACAAAGGTTATTGAATCGTTTAGCTTTTTGCTTGGAACACAACGATACGATGGAAAATAATTATGGTAATAAATTTGCTATCACTCCTAATCCACTCGTTATACAAGTCACAAAACCTAAAAAAGATCTTTATGAAAAAGCAGAATTAAGATTTCAACAAATGATCAATAATGGCGCCTTAGAGGAGGTGAAATCTCTCTATGAAAATAAAAAAATATCTAAAACTTTATATAAAGCCCATGGTCTTCCTGAACTATTATCATGTATCAGAAACAAAATGAGTTTAGACGAGGCTATCTACCTAGGTATTAAAAATACTAAAAGGTACATCAAAAGGCAGTTTACATGGTGGAATAACCAAAAATTTAGCCAACTTAATTTGAGAATAAATTATAAAAAAAGCTTCCCTAAAGATTCAATTGAAAATATAAGTATATACCTAAATGGACAATGAAAACGAATTTACAGGAGCAGATATTCTACTTAAGGCCCTCAAAGACCAAGAAGTAGATACAATTTTTGGTTATCCAGGCGGAGCTGTTCTTCCTATTTATGATGCAATTTTTGGCCAAAACTTTTTAAAACATGTTTTGGTAAGACAAGAAGCTGGTGCAGTTCATGCAGCAGAGGGATATGCAAGATCAAGTGGGAAAGTAGGAGTTTTATTAGTGACTTCGGGCCCTGGGGTTACCAATGTTGTAACAGGCTTAACTGACGCATTAATGGATAGTATTCCTATAGTTTGTATTAGTGGGCAAGTCCCCTCACATTTAATAGGTACAGATGCATTTCAAGAATGTGATACTACTGGAATTACAAGACCTTGCACTAAACATAACTATTTAGTCAAAGATGTTAGTAAGCTCTCCGAAACAATTCATGAAGCATTTAAGATAGCTAGCTCAGGAAGACCAGGTCCTGTGTTAATTGATATTCCAAAAGACGTCCAATTTGCAAAGTCAAAATATATACCAAAAAAAGATATTAGTTTTAGAGAGCACAGAATTAAAGCTGGCTCTAAAAATGTTAATAAAAATTTTGTTGAAGAGCTTGTAAATCATATTAAAAAATCTGAAAGACCTATTTTTTATGTTGGAGGAGGTTGTTTAAACTCTGGGCCTCAAGCTAGCCAAGAATTAATCAAGCTTGTAAATAAAACTAATATCCCAATCACAACAACGCTTCATGGATTAGGGTGTTTTCCAGGCGAAGATAAAAGTTCACTAGGGATGTTGGGGATGCATGGAAACTATGAAGCAAACCTGGCAATGAATAAATGTGATTTAATGATCAATGTTGGAGCAAGGTTTGATGATAGAGTAACAGGGAGACTAGATGCATTTTCTCCAGACTCTGTAAAATTTCACATAGATATAGACCAAAGCTCAATTAATAAAAATGTAAAGGTTGATTTTCATACAAATACTGACATCACTCTGACACTAAAAGAAATAAACTCTTTTATTGAGTCTAATAATATTGAACTTGAAAAAAAGGATTACACTAATTGGTGGGGTCAGATTAATGACTGGAGAAAAAAAGAATGTCTTCACTATGAGCAAGGCGAAGAGATTATCAAACCTCAACATGCCATCTCTAGATTGTATGATTTAACGAGTCATAAGGACACTTTTATTACCACTGAGGTTGGACAACATCAAATGTGGGCAGCGCAGTATTATAAATTTTCGAAACCCAATAGGTGGATTACTTCTGGTGGTCTTGGCACAATGGGCTTTGGTATGCCCGCTGCAGTTGGAGCACAAATGGCAAATCCTGATTCACTAGTTATAGATATAGCTGGAGAAGCATCTTTTCTGATGAACATTCAAGAAATAGCTACAGCAGTTCAATACAAGTTACCAATTAAGATTTTCATTTTAAATAATGAATATATGGGAATGGTTAGACAGTGGCAGGAACTACTTCATGGAAGTAGATATTCTGAGAGTTATGTTGATGCTCTTCCTGATTTTAAAAAACTTGCTGAAAGTTTTAATGCAGTTGGAGTGAGAGCAAAAAATATTTCTGAGTTAGACGATGCTATTAATGAAATGGTTTCTATAGACAGACCTGTTATTGCTGATATTTGGGTTGATAAAAAAGAAAATTGCTTTCCAATGATACCATCTGGGGCTGCGCACCATGAAATGCTTTTATCAAAATATGATAAAGAAAATCCTGAAAATCAAGAAAAGGGAAAAGTACTAGTTTAGTAAATTTTTTTAATCATGTCTTCTACATCTGTTTATCCTACACCTATAAACGCTTTCAAACAGTCCAAGCGAAGTGTACTTTCTATTATTGTTGATAATGAACCAGGTATCCTTGCACGTATTGTTGGATTATTTTCTGGACGTGGATATAATATTGAAGCGTTAAATGTAACTGTAGTAGATATTAAAAATAATCTTTCACGTATAACTATCGAAACATTGGGAGAAGAAAAAGTAATTAGCCAAATTATTGCTCAACTAGAAAAACTTGTTCCCGTTCATAGTGCTACAAACTTAGCAAATTTAAGTGAGTCATATGAAGCAGAAATTTGCTTAGTTAAAATTGAATTCGATAATAATGAGCAGGATCAAAAAATACTTAATTTTGCAGATATTTATCGTTCAAGAACTGTTCAAAAAAGACAAAATATCGTGGTTTATGAAATTTCAGGTACCAGTGAGCGAATAAACAAATTTTTAGATGACTTAAATACAATCGGTGGTATAAAAGTCGAATTAGTTCGAAGCGGGCCTATAGGGCTCGGTATATAACGTTTTTAGGGGGTAATATGAAGGTTTATTACGAACAAGATGCTGATTTTAACTTAATTAAAGATAAAAAAATTGTAATTATAGGTTTTGGGTCTCAAGGTCATGCTCACGCATTAAATTTAAAAGACTCTGGAGCATCTAATGTAGTTGTTGGATTAAGAGAAGGTTCTTCTTCTATCGAAAAAGCAAAAAATGTTGGTTTGAAGACTCAGAAACCTGCTGAAGCTGTTAAGGACGCTGATATTGTAATGTTTCTGGCCCCTGATGAAAATCAACAAGATATTTATCAAACTCAAATTCACGATAATATAAAAAATGGTGCTGCTTTAGCTTTTGCCCATGGTTTGAATATCCATTTTCAACTTATAACAGCTAGAGATGATTTAGATGTCTTTATGGTGGCTCCAAAAGGACCAGGTCATACGGTAAGAGGGGAATATCTAAAAGGTGGAGGTGTTCCATGTTTACTAGCAGTTGATAAAAATGTCAGTGGTAATGCAAAAGAAATTGGTCTTGCATATGCTTCTGCATTAGGCGGTGGTAAATCAGGTATAATTGAAACTACATTTAAAGAAGAATGTGAAACAGACTTATTTGGTGAACAAACAGTTCTTTGTGGTGGTTTAATGTCTTTAGTTAGAAATGGATTTGAAACACTTGTTGAGGCTGGTTATGCACCTGAAATGGCTTATTTTGAATGTTTGCATGAAGTAAAATTAATTGTTGATTTAATGTATGAAGGTGGGATGGCCAATATGAGATATTCTATATCTAATACTGCTGAATACGGAGATTATACAAGAGGTCCAAGAGTTGTGCCAAATGAAGCTACAAAAGCTGAGATGAAAAAAGTTCTTACTGAAATACAAGATGGTACTTTTACAAAAGAATGGATGTCAGAGCATAAAGCAGGCCAAATAAAGTTTAAACAAATGAGAGATCAAGGTGCAAAGCATCAAATTGAAGAGGTAGGAGCTAAATTAAGATCGATGATGCCATGGATAGCGTCTAATAAACTTGTAAAGGATATCTAATATTGCCAGATAAAGTATTAATTTTTGATACGACTCTTAGAGACGGAGAGCAATCCCCGGGTGCTTCTATGAATCAAGAAGAAAAACTCTCTATTGCCAGATTATTAGAAGAGTTAAAAGTCGATATTATTGAAGCTGGTTTTCCCATAGCCTCAAAAGGTGATTTTAACTCTGTTCAAGCTATTGCCCATGAAATCAAGGATTGTCAGATAGCAGGATTGGCGAGAGCAAAACATGAGGATATTGAAGCAGCTTGGAATGCTGTAAAAAAAGCAAAAAATCCAAGAATACATACTTTTATAGCCACTAGCCCTATACACATGGAATTCAAATTAAAACTCACTGAAGATCAAGTGCTAGACAAAATTAAAGATAGTGTTTCTTTTGCAAGAAACCTTTGCCCAAATATTGAATGGAGCTGTGAGGATGGCGGAAGATCCTCGATTGATTTTCTCTATAGGTGTATAGAACTAGCAATTAAAAGTGGCGCATCAACAATAAATATCCCTGATACTGTAGGATACACTTTACCGTTTGAATTCGGTGAGATTATAAAAAAAGTTAAAAATAGCGTACCAAATATTGATAAAGCAATAATTTCTGTTCATTGTCACAATGATTTAGGTTTAGCAGTTGCAAATTCTCTTAATGCAGTAGAAAACGGTGCAAGACAAATTGAATGTACTATAAATGGATTGGGTGAAAGAGCTGGCAACGCAGCCCTTGAAGAAGTTGTAATGGCTATGAAAGTTAGATCAGATCTTTTAAAAGTTCAGTCTAATATTAACACAAGTGCAATTTCAAAAACATCAAAACTTGTGTCTTCAATTACAGGTTTTCCTGTTCAACCAAATAAAGCAATTGTAGGTGCTAACGCTTTTGCTCATGAGTCAGGGATACATCAAGACGGTGTTCTAAAAAATGTTCAAACTTATGAGATTATGTCCCCAGAGACAATTGGTTTAAAAAAATCTAGTTTAGTTCTTGGCAAACACTCAGGTAAACATGCATTTAAAGAAAAACTTAAAATTCTAGGATATGAAGTAGGTGATAACTACATCAATGAAATTTTTGAAAAATTTAAGCTTCTAGCAGATAAGAAAAAAGATGTTTATGATGAGGATTTAATTGCTCTTGTAGATGACACGCACTTTAACAAATCTAATACTTTAAAACTTAAAAACTTAAGTATCATGTCTGGCACTAACTCTAAACATGTAGCCTCTTTAGAGCTTGATTTTAAAGAGCAGTTAAAAGAGGTCAGTGGATCTGGCAATGGTCCTGTTGATGCTGTATTTAGTTGTATTTCAAAAGTAGTAGGTTTTTCTCCAAAATTGGTGCTTTATCATATTAACGCCATCACACCAGACTCTGATGCACAGGGAGAAGTTACTGTTAAACTTGAATATTTGAATAAAGAATTCATTGGTAAGGCTTCTGATATAGATATTATAGTTGCTTCTGCAAAATCTTATATCAATGCATGTAATAAAATATTAAACTTTGAGAATAACTCCAATATGCAAGAAGGAGTTTCTGAGATTAGCATCTCAAATATTAAAGGAATATAAATGTTAAAATCTTTCAGTTCTTTTTTAAGCGAGGATATGGGCTTAGACCTAGGTACAGCCAATACACTTGTATATGTAAAAGGAAAAGGAATTATACTAAATGAACCCTCTGTCGTTGCAATTGCTACTGACAATAAAAATAATAAATCAGTCTTAGCTGTGGGCGGAGATGCAAAATCAATGCTTGGCCGTACACCTGGAAGAATTGAAGCTATTAGACCAATGAAAGACGGAGTAATAGCAGATTTTGATATAGCTGAGGCTATGATTAAACATTTTATTAAAAAAGTTCATAAGAAAAGTTTTTTTGCTAATCCAAATATTGTCATTTGTGTTCCATCTGGAGCAACAAATGTTGAAAGAAGAGCTATAAAAGAGTCTGCTGAAACTGCAGGGGCAAAAAAAGTTTATTTAATTGAGGAGCCTGTTGCAGCTGCAATTGGAGCTGGTTTACCAATTTCTGAACCATCTGGATCTATGGTAGTTGATATTGGTGGAGGTACTACTGAAATAGCAGTCTTGTCACTTGGGGGTGTTGTTCATGCTAGTAGTATAAAGGTAGGCGGAGATACCATGGATGACGCGATAGTTAATTTTATGAGAAGTGTTCATAAATTAGCAATAGGTGAGTCAACTGCAGAAAGAATTAAGACAGAAATAGGTTGCGCTGGCATTCCTGATAATGGAGATGGTAAAACGCTCACGGTCAAAGGAAGGGACCTAATTAACGGTCTACCAAGAGAGGTTGTGATATCAGAAAGACAAGTTGCTGAGGCTCTATCTGACTCATTATCCCAAATCATTACAGCTTTAAAAAGAGCACTCGAGGTTGTTCCTCCAGAATTAGCTGCAGATATAGTCGATAAAGGAATTATGCTAACGGGTGGTGGGGCTTTACTTCAACGTCTAGATGAAGCGATTAGAGTCACTACGGGACTACCTGTTTCTATAGCTGATGACCCTTTAACTTGTGTAGCTAGAGGAACTGGTATGGCTTTAGAAGAGAACCAAAACCACCAAGATGTGTTCTTAAGTGATTAATAATAAAAAAGTTTTTTTAATATACATAATCAGTTTTTTTTTATTCTTAACGTTAATATTATTTCCAAATTACAACTCTAAAACTAAGCTTTTTACATTTTTTGTAAAAGAAAAAATAGAAACCCCATTTATTTTTGTAGGTAAAGAAGTACGAGATTTTTTGATGGTCCTCAATCTTAATTTTGATTATATGAATACAATAAAAAAATTAGAAGTTGATAATAATTACCTTCGTTCAATCAACAAGTATTTATTGACATTAACTTCAAAATATTCTGAACAAAATAAAATTTTTCATCAGGCTACTATTACAATACCAATTTCAATTGGTGTACAGGTTTTAGGAGATAGGAATTTAGTTTATAATAAAAACTTTATTATAAATAAAGGCTCAAAAAATGGCCTTTTGATTGGCGACTACGTTATTGATGGACTTAATATAGTTGGTAGAGTTGTTAACATAAACCTTAACACTTCTGAAGTTGTTACAGTTAAGAGTATTAATTATGGAGATGAGGTTTTTATTAATGGAAAGTCTTATATAGTTAGTGGTACGAATAATAATTATCTAAGTTTTTTAAGACAAAAGGAAAGCACTGAAGTACCAGATTTTCAATCAGGTGATGTAGCTGTAGTACATCTTGATAATGTAATATTAAGACTTGGCATAGTTTCTTTTGAAAATAATCAACCTATATTGTTAACATCAGACGTAACAAATTTAGAAAATTTAAGGGCAGTTACCAATGATTAGTCTTTTTTTTGTAATAATTTTATTTTTAATCTATGGGAACTTTAATTTTGTTATAAATGATATTGTTGTATTTTCATTGATAAACATAGCTTTTTTTACACTTCTTAAGAAAAAAAATATTAAAGTTATGGATATCTTTATATTTATTTTATCAACTTTTGTTGTAGAGGTTTTTGTAGGTTTGCCGATATTAATTGGTATTGTGTTTTTGTTTATACCTCTTCTTCTATTAAATTATTTTATAAATAATTATAATTTCTCTATAATTATAAAATCATTAATAGTTTTTTTACTTAGTTTTATTACTTTCTTTCTTTTTGATCAAACTATTGTATTTAGATTATTAAATTTACAATATTTTTTATGTATATTAATTCTAACCTTTATTTTTTTAGGACTATCAAATTATGGAAAAGAATAAGACTAGTGAAGATAGTATAAAAATATTAAATAGAAGATCATTTATAATAATTATAGTTGGTGCTATTTTATCATTCATAGTTTCTTTGAGATTATTTTCATTACAGGTTATCAACTTTAACTTTTACAAAAAAAAATCAGTGGAAAATAAACTTTCTATAAAATTAACACCCCCCTTAAGGGGAGATATTTATGACTCTAAAAAAAACTTAATAGCCGGAAGTTCTTCATTATATGAATTCGCAGTGTTTAAAAATTTAAGTAAAGATCATTTTCAGGAAATTAAAAAACTCGATAGTCTTATAAACCTAAATTTAAATTTTGAAGAAATTTCAAAACGATTAAAAAAATATAATGATTACTCTGGTTTTAGTTTAACTAGAGCTTCATGGGAGCAGATAGTAGAATTTGAGAAAAATAAATTTCTATTTAATTCTATTAAGATTATTGAGTCCAAAAAAAGATATTATCCATATCAAAATTTTTCACAGATAATTGGCTATATGGGACAACCCACACAATCTTCTGAACTTTACTCTAAAGGTGTATTTCATTTAGAAAAAAGTTATGAAAAATATTTAAAGGGTACTCCAGGTAAAATATTTAGTGAGGTAAACGCTAAAGGCAAAACTATAAGAGAAATATCTATTGAAAAATCCATTAAAGGCAACGATTTAGACTTAACATTAGATTTAAGCCTTCAAAATTACGCACAATCTCAACTTCCAAGAAATAAAAAAGGATCTATTGTTGTTATCAGTGTTTCAGACGGATCAATCTTGTCGATGAATTCCAATCCTACTTTTGATGCACAAATCTTTGAGGATAGAGAAAATAATAAAATTCAAGATTTGCTAAACGATGACCAAAAACCACTTTTTAATCGTGCTTTCTCTGGTTTTTATCCCCCAGGTTCGGTGTTTAAACCTATTTCAGCCTTAGTTGGTCTTCAACGTAATCTAATAGACCCTCAAAATGAAGTCTTTTGCAAAGGTCATTCCTCACTTGGTGATAGGAATTATTACTGTTGGAAAAAAAAAGGCCATGGAAAAGTTAATCTTAAAAAAGCCATAAAAGAGTCTTGTGATGTATATTTTTATGAATTAGCTAAAAAAACAAATATTGATGATATTGCAAGCCTATCTAGTAATTTAGGTTTAAATAAAGAGTACGATATTGGTTTATCAAACATAGGAAAAGGACTTGTCCCGAGTAAGAAATGGAAAAAAGCGTTTTTAGAAGAGAGTTGGTATCAAGGTGAAACATTAATTACGTGTATTGGACAAGGATACAACCAAACTTCTCCCTTACAGCTTGCAACACTTTATTCTGCTATATTAAATGGAGGAAAATATCCAATACCTAAACTTGATAAAAATACTCCTACAAAATTTACAGGTAAATTATTAAATAATGAGCATCAAAAAATTATAGTTAATTCCCTTAATGCTGTTGTGCAAGAGCCAAGAGGAACAGCACATAAATTGAGTATTTCTAATCCAGAATTTGTAAAAATAGGAGGTAAAACGGGCACTTCTCAAGTAGTAAGAATTAAAGAGAGTGAAAGAGAAGACGATCAGTACAAATCAAAGGAAATAGAAGAAAGATTTAAAGACCATTCAGTATTTGTAGGATATGCCCCTTATGATAAACCAAAATATATAGCTTCAGTTATTATAGAAAATGGTGGATCTGGATCAGCTGTAGCTGCTCCCATTGCCCATAAGATCCTTGATTTTGCTTTTAAAAACAATGTTTAAAGAATTTAGAAGTATATTTAATTTAAATTGGATTTATATTTTTATCCTTTTGATAATTTTTTGGATTGGAGAGATCAATCTTTATTCAGCTGCTGGCGGTTCTCTTAATCCATGGGCATCAAACCAATTAATAAGATTTTTATTTTTTCTTCCTTTATTTTTTTTAGTTATCATGTTGGAGCCAAAGTTTATTTTTAATTTTGCAGAGATTTTTTTAATTTTAGTTTTGGTTGGGTTAATAACGACATTAATTTTCGGGTATACAGGAATGGGAGCTACGAGATGGATAAGAATTGCTGGTTTCAACTTACAAGTATCAGAATTTACTAAAATAGCTTTAGTTATATTTATGGCTAAATATTTTCATAAATTAAATGCAGAAAAAACTATAGGTCTTTTTAAATCAATATTACCTCTAATTGTATCGGTAATTTTTTTTGTTTTGGTTGCTATTCAACCTGATTTAGGCACTGCTGTAATTATTTTAGCATTGGGCCTGGTAGTTATTTTTTATGCAGGAATTAAATTAATTTATCCCTTAATATCAATAGGTATCATTTTATCGATAAGCCCAATTTTATGGACATTTTTAAAGCCCTACCAACAAAATAGAATACAAATTTTTCTAAACCCTGATTTGGACCCACTTGGAAGGGGATATCATATTATTCAGTCTAAGATTGCAATAGGCTCAGGCGGGTTAAAAGGAAATGGTTTTCTTGAAGGTTCACAAAGTAGCTTAGATTTTCTTCCTGAAAAAGAGACAGATTTTGTTTTCGCAATTTTTTCTGAACAGTTTGGTTTCACAGGATCAATTTTGTTGATTTCATTATTTTTTATCATGTTTTTAATACCCGTTTTAAAGACATTCAGACTGACCCAAGCATTTAATAAAATAATCTTGTTTGTTTTATCCTTTAAAATTTTTTTTGAATTTCTAATAAATATATCCATGACAATAGGGATCTTGCCAGTGGTTGGAGTAGCTTTACCATTTATGTCTTATGGAGGAAGTTCTTTGTTGAGTAATTTAATTATTTGTGCACTATTGTTAAACTTTATGTCTATCAACGAAAAAAAGAGAATGTTTTCATGACAAAATCTATCAAAAAACCGTGGGGATCATACGTTGTCCTAAATAAATCAAAAGATTTTTTAATAAAGAAAATTATAGTTAAACCAGAGGGTGTTTTATCCTACCAATCTCACAATTTTAGGTCGGAACATTGGATTATTATCGAGGGTAAAGCAACTGTTATTATCAATAACCGCACATTTTATAAGTCAGAAAATGAAAATATATTTATACCAAAAAAATCAAAACATAGAGTATTAAATGAGAGTTCTAAAAAGAAACTAGTTTTAATTGAGGTTCAAACAGGAAGTAAATTTTTAGAAACAGATATTAAAAGATATTCAGATATTTATGGTAGAAAAAATTGAAAATATTTGCTGAAATATCTGTTGGAGAACTGTTTGATAAAATTACTATATTAAATATTAAACTAAAAAAAATTAACGATCCTGAAAAATTGAAAAATATTAAAACAGAATTAGAGGTTTTAATAGAGCAAAGTAATAAAATTATTTTAGATAATCAAGAGGCTCTAAATAAAAATGTTCAAAAACTTCAGGAAATAAATGAAAAGCTATGGGACATAGAAAATATTAAAAGAGAGTGTGAAGCGAATAAAGACTTTGGTGAGAGTTTTATTAAAATTTCAAGAGATGTTCACTTTAAAAATGATATAAGAGCTTCTATAAAAAAAGAGATTAATCTTTTATCTGACTCAAATATAACTGAAGAAAAAGAGTATTCTAAGTATTAACTTTATTTAAACTTATTAATTTTGGCTTAATTTTAGACCTTCCGTTAAGAAAGCTTAATTCTAGTAGGACAACTATTCCTTTGATTTTAGCTTTTGTTTTATTGATTAATTTCATTGAAGCTCGGATAGTTCCGCTTGTAGCAAAAATATCATCAATAATAACAACTTTGTCAGAACTTTTTATCATATCGCTTTGTATTTCTAACTGATTTGAACCATATTCAAGTTTGTAGCTTGTAGCATATGTTTTTCCTGGAAGCTTCCCTTTCTTTCTTATCATGACTAATTTTTTTTTTAATTTGTAAGCTACAGCTGAGGCAAATATAAACCCTCTTGAGTCTATTCCAACTACAGTACTTGCATTTAATTTAATTACCTCCTTGGACATTAAGTTTACTACATTATTAAATACTTTGGGGTTTGATAAGATTGTTGAGATATCATAAAAAGCGATACCTTTTTTTGGAAAGTCTTTTATAATTCGAATACTTTTTAAACTACCTGTCATGAAAAGAACAATTAAATCAGTATTTAATAAAAAAAACAAAAAAAAAATTATTTGTTTAACATCATATAGCTACAACTTTACAAAAATTATTGATGATTTAGTTGACGTGGTACTGGTTGGCGACTCTATGGGTAATGTTCTTTATGGTATGGATACTACTAGATCTGTAGATGATCAAATAATGGTTAATCATGCAACTGCTGTAAAAAAAGGTGCAGATAAATCCTTAGTATTTTTTGATCTCCCATATAATAGAGATTTTAGTGAATCCACAACGGTAAAACGAGTTTTAAGTATTATGAAAAAGACATCTTGTGATGGTGTAAAAATCGAGGGAAATACTGAATTAAAAGATGTTATAAAGTATTTAAGTAAGAAAAAAGTTCCAGTAATGGCACATTTAGGTTTACAGCCACAGAAATTTAGATCTTCTAAAAAATTTAAAATTTATGGAAAAGATAAGAAGGACTTAGATAATATAATTTCTGACTCATTGTGTTTAGAAAAGTCGGGTGCTGTATCAATATTGTTAGAGGGAATGCTAACGAATATTGCAAAAGAGGTCACCAAGACATTATCTATACCTACAATAGGAATTGGTGCTTCTGAGTATTGTAATGGTCAAATACTGGTATCTGAGGATATGTTAGGAATCTTTAGGGATAATCATCCTAAATTTGTAAAAAAATATGCTGATTTATCCAAAAATATCAGGGTTGCTGTAAATAAATATTCTAATGAAGTTAACAATAACAAATTTCCAAATAAAAAGTTTAGGTATGATTAATGGGTTCTATTGATAGAGCTACTTAACAAATCTACAAAAAGCTCTTTTTGATAGCCTTTAAAAGAGGATAATATTTTCAAAGATTGACTATTATATTTTTGAGAGAAGTTTTTGACATCATCTTTAATTTTATATTTTTCCATTAATTTCATTAGTTTAATATACTCACTCTTAGATCTTTTAATTTTATTAAATATTTTTTTTATAAAGCGAATTTCATTAATTGAAGATTTTTTTAAAAGTAAAATAATTGGCAAAGTGATTTTTCCCTCATAAAAATCTTTACCATTCTCCTTTCCAGTTACCTTTTCGCCAAAATAATCAAGATAATCGTCCATGATTTGAAAGATAATACCAAAATACAAACCTAAATTATTTAAATTTGAAATTATTTTTGAATTTTTACCGGATAAAATAGCAGGTATCTTCATTGCGGCAGCAAATAATTCAGCAGTTTTTAAAGATATGATTTCTATATATTCCTTTTCAGATATTTGAGTATTATTCTCATGTGTGAGTTGCATAAATTCACCCTCAGAAATTTTACTACTTACTTGCGCAAGCGAAGCCATCGCTTCCAAAGATTTAGCTTTTGTCATTAATTGAAATGATTTTGAAAATAAAAAATCCCCAAATAATACACTAAACTTATTATTCCATATGGAATTAATACTCTTTTGCCCACGTCTTATTTTACCCTCATCTATAACATCGTCATGTAGTAGAGTTGCCCCATGTATAAATTCAATTGCAGTAGACATATAAATATCACTTGATATTTTTGAATAACTTTTATTAATCATTTTACTTGATAACAAACATAATACTGGCCTTAATTGTTTGCCTCTTCTTTTAAAGAAATAATTTCCTAACTTTGGGATAATTGTGACACTACTTGATAAAAATTTATCAAGTTCATTATTGGTTTTTACTAACTTTACATTAATTTCTTTATGAATTAATTTGATAGTTTGTTCAAAATTATTTTTTTTCATCTGCTATGAATTTATACTCTAGGGATTATCTACTAGATGGTAAAATTGTATACTATCAATTAAAAAAAGGTTACAGGAGTGGAATTGAGCCAATTATTTTAGCCGCCCAATGCAAAAAAAAATATAATAAAATATTAGATATGGGATCGGGATGTGGATCAATATCGCTAATAGTTGCCTATAGAAATCGTGAGTCAGAAGTTATTGGCTTTGAGAAAAATAAAATTCACCATCAAGTTGCAATTTTAAATCATAAAGAAAATAATTTAGAAAATTTAAAATTCAAGATACAAGACAATTGTATCTTTGATCCTTATTATGAAAACTACTTTGACTTAATTTTATCTAATCCACCTTTCTATTTTGCAAATAAAGTTATTCAGTCACAAGATCCCTCAGTAAACACATCAAAGTACATATCTGATTCAGATTTAGAAAAATGGTTGAATAATATAATCTTATATTTAAAAAAAGATGGATCTGCATTTATAATAAATAGATATGAAAATACTGAATTTATGTTAGATATGTTCAAAAATTTTAATTTAGAAGTGATAATAACCCCTTTGTTATCTTTTAAAGACTCAAAACCTAAAAATGTTCTCTTAAAAATCACTAAAAGTAATTATTTTATAGAGAAAACATTAAATGCAATTATAATCCACGATGATTTGTCAAATTATTCTAAAGATATAGAAAATTGGTTTAAATAATGTTTAGTCCACAAAAAACAATAGTTTCAATTGACCTAAAAGGAATGATTGCATCTGGAAGTAGAGCCCCACTGAATATGGACAATTTAAATGGTCTATTTTCAAAATTAATGAAAATGAAATTTAATGCACTTTCGATTGTTATTAACTCACCTGGAGGTTCGCCTGTACAATCATCATTAATAGCTCAAAAAATAAGAGAAATTTCAGCTAAGAAAAAAGTTAAATGCTACTGTTTTGTTGAAGATGTTGCTGCTTCTGGAGGGTATTGGCTCGCATGTGCCGCTGATGAAATTTATGCAGACGTTAATTCAATAGTTGGTTCAATAGGGGTTATTTCCGGTGGGTTTGGATTTACTGATTTAATAAAAAAAATTGGAGTAGAGAGAAGAATATTTACTGCAGGGGAGAATAAAAGTTTTTTAGATCCATTTCAAAAAGTTAATAAAAAAGATGAAGATAAATTAATTAAACTTCAAAAATTAATACACCAAAACTTTATTGATTGGGTTTCTTCTAGAAGAAAGAAGAAACTTATTGATAAAAATAAAAGAATAATATTTTCAGGATCTTTTTGGTTAGCCAATGAGGCAAAAGATTTAGGTTTAATTGACGGAATAACATCCGAGTCAGCTTTTTTCAAAAGTAAATTTGGTGAAAAGACAAAAATAAAGAAAATTAAACAACCAAAGTCCTTAAAACAAAAGTTAGGACTTGGCATTAATTCTTTCAACAGTGAAAATTTAATATCTAAATTAAAAGAAGAGCTTCTTTTTAATAAATTTGGTATCTGATAAATGACTGCAGATAATATGGAAGACCTAGTATCCTTATGTAAAAGAAGGGGCTTTATTTTTCCATCTAATGATATTTATGGAGGTATGAAAGGCCTATATGACTTTGGGCCTATGGGTGTAGAGCTTAAACTAAATTTAAAATCAGCATGGTGGAAATCAATGGTATATGAAAGAGACGATGTTGAAGGACTAGACTCCACTATTTTAACTTCACCCACTGTTTTGAAATATTCCGGTCATGAGGACACATTCTCTGATCCATTAGTTGATTGCAAGGTCTGCAAGGCAAGATTTAGAGCAGACCAATTAGAAAACAGTGAGTGTCCTAGAGGTGGGTCCTTAACTAATTGTAAATCCAAGGACTTAACTGAAGCGAGGCCATTTAATTTAATGTTCAAAACAGCAATAGGACCTGTTGATGATGGTAGTTCGTTTGCATATTTAAGACCTGAGACAGCTCAACAGATTTTTGTAAACTTCAAAAATGTTGTTGACTCAACTAGTAGAGTACCTCCTTTTGGTATAGCTCAAATTGGAAAAGCATTTAGAAATGAAATTACACCAAGAAACTTTATTTTTAGGGTTAGAGAGTTTGAACAAATGGAGCTTGAGTATTTTGTCAAACCTGGTTCTGATGAAGATTGGCATAAATATTGGTTAGATAAACGTTTAAATTGGTGGGCTGAACAAGGAGTCAAATCAGAAAAATTAAAATTACTTGAGGTGGAGAAAAAAGATTTATCTCACTATTCAAAAGCTACATTCGACATAATGTACGACTTCCCCCATGGTCTTGAAGAACTTGAGGGTATTGCTAATAGAACTGATTTTGACTTAGGATCTCACTCTAAAAATCAAAAAGATTTTAATATTAAAGCTAATATTCAAGAAAATAAAAACTCTACAACAAAATTAGCTATTCAAGATTTAGAAAATAAAGAATGGTTTATACCTTTTGTTATAGAACCCTCTGCAGGAGTTGAGAGAGGTGTTTTGGCTGTTTTGAATGAGGCTTATACTATTGAAGAGGCTAATAAAAGAACTTTGCTTAAGCTTCAACCTCATTTATCACCAATCAAAGCAGCTGTAATCCCACTTAAAAGAAATAACTCTGATTTGGTCAATACCTCCAATAATGTTAAATCAGAACTTCAATCACTTGGTTTAGGAAGAGTTATGGTTGAAAATACTGGAAATATTGGCAAAAATTATCGTAGACATGATGAAATAGGAACGCCTTTATGTATCACTATTGATTTTGAAACTCTTGAAAATCAGACAGTTACAATTCGTGACAGAGATACAATGAAACAAGAAAAAGTATCTTTATCTGAAGTAGCAAACTATTACTCTAAATATTTTAAGTAATTTATTTTTTAAGAACCACGGGTTCTCTTAAAATAAAATAATTATTTAATTGAAATAATATTTCAGAATTATTGGGGAGATTTTGTGGTTTTTGCTCAAATACTTTAACTGTTACTTTTTTTTTATTTAGTTGTCGATGCTTTATTCTTGAAACTACCTCTTGCCCTACAAAGCATCCCTTTGAATAATCCACTAATTCATCATTGATTTCTGATGGGAGCAATAAGGAATGTTTTAGGAGGTTAGCATCAATATTACCAGATGATAGTTGATTTAAGATATATTTTTCGTCGTATTCAGTAGCATCAATATTTTCAATATGAAGATTTACATCAGATAATGATGCATATTTTTTTAAATAAGTGGCTAAATCATTTTGATCATTAGTACAAACTAAATCGTAAGATTCCTTTGAATTAGTAATTATTATTTCATATAGAATCTTTCCTTGAGGGGTAAGTATATAACTAAACAACTCTTCCTTTAATTTATTCAAATCGTTGGTAATAATATTTTGTAAAAAATCAAATCTTTCTGATCCAGATACTTTAATTTTTATTGGATTAAGTGTTTCAATTTGCATGTAATATATTATTTATATGTATATATATGCATTTATTATTTATTTCTTCAAATAGAATAGGTGACTCACTGATAAACCTCCAAGTCCTTAATAATTATATACGAAAAAATAAGAAAAATATTGAAGTAACATTAGTTTCCGGTTCTTTGCCAATGCCAATCTATGATGATTATTCTATGATTTCTAAAAGGGTAATATTAACCAAGCAAAAATATAATCTACATTGGTTTAAACTGTATAAAGAGCTCTCTTTATTTAGATATGATGAAATAGTAGATTTTAGATCTTCTCTTATAGGTTATTTCTTAAGGGTAAAAAAAAGAAATATATTTAGGATGAAAAAATCTAAAAATATATATGAACAGATTCATCATAAATTTGATACAGATTTAAAAAAAGACTTTAAAATATTAACTGATCGAGTACGAAATATTTTCCCAAATTCAAATTACGCATGTTTAGCCCCTTTTACAAATTGGGCTCCTAAAGAGTGGCCTACGGAACAATATGTAAACATTGCTAAATATTTAATAGATAAAGGAATAGATAAAATATTTATTTTAGGATCAGAGGAAGAGAGTTCGAAATTTCATCATTTTGAGTCAGTACTGGGTAATAAGGTAATTAATAGATGTGGGAAGCAACATATTCTCAATGATTATGGTTTATTACAAAAATCTAGACTTTTTATTGGCAATGACTCTTCCATGATGCATATGGCCGCTTTAAGTAAAACTCCAACTTTAGGACTTTTCGGTCCAACTAATGATAATATATATTTTCCAGAAATCTTTGATCATTGTCACTTAGTTAGGTCAACAGAGTCCTTTGAAAGTCTTGTGAGTAAAACTCAAAACTATACTTTAAATAATTGTTTAATGAATGATGTGTCTTATAATCAGGTGATTGATAAAGTAAATTATATATTAAATGCTCAAAATTTTTAGGCCTTGTGATTTTCATGTTCACTTAAGAGAAGGACAAATTTTAAAACATGTTTTAAAAGAAAATAATAAAAATTTTCAAAAAATTTTGGTTATGCCAAATTTAACAAAACCAATAACTAATGAAAAAATTTTATCTAAATACAGAGCATTAGTCTTAAAAAATAATCGAAACACCGAAATACTTTTTACTATCTATTTAAATCAAGATTGTAAGATTTCAGATTTAAAAAATATGATAAAAAATGATCTGTTTTTTGCAGCCAAATTATATCCCCTTCATGCAACTACTAATTCCTCTACAGGAGTAAAAGATATAAAAAAAATGTCAAAATACTTTGAGTTTCTGGAAAAAAATAAAATTCCATTATGTTTACATGGAGAACATATCCACAAAGATGACGATCCTTATGAACGTGAAAGGAAATTTCTTGAGTATGAGTTATCTTGGCTTGTAAAAAATTTTAAAAGTCTAAAAATAACTTTAGAACATATTACTACTAAAGATTCCGTAGATTTTGTAAAATCAAATAATAACATAGCTGCTTCTATAACAACCCATCATTTACTAGAAAACACAAATACTTTTCTTGGTGACTATTTAAAACCAGAGTTATTTTGCAAACCTATTATTAAAAGTACAAAACACCAAAAATCATTACTAAGTGCTGCTCTATCTGGTAATTCGAAGTTTTTCTTTGGTTCTGACTCTGCTCCTCATCTTAGAAATTATAAATTTACTGAAAGTTGTTGTGCGGGGGTTTATTCAACTAAATATTCAGTATCCAATATATTGGAACTTTTTTATTCCTTAAAAAAAACTAATAATTTAAATAAATTTCTAACAATCAATGGATGCAAGCACTACAATCTTAAATTCGATAACAAACTAATTTCATATGTGAGACAAAAAGATTTTAAATTTCAAAAATATTCAAAATTTAAAAATGATAGTTTAATTAATTATAACCACTTTAAAAATTACTGGATTAAAAATTAACCCAGTATTTTTGTAAAATGGCCCATTTTCCTGCCAATTTTTGATTCCTTTTTAAAATAATCATGAAAATATTCATCTTTTTTGAATTCTTTATCACGATAATTATATATATCCTCTCCAAGAATATTTGTCATTTCAGATTTATATCTTAGTATTGGCTTCATTTTTTTAAGATCGCATACAGATCTGAGGTGGGATTCAAACTGACTTACATTATATGACTCAATAGTTAAATGCCCTGAGTTGTGCACTCTAGGCGCTATTTCATTTAATAATAATTCATTTTTATCTGTAATAAAAAACTCTAAACAGAAAGTACCCACATAACTTATTTTTTTGGCAAAATTAACAGCGTGGTTTTTTGCCTCCTCAATAATTGATTGATTTGAATTTGCTGGTGAATATGATTTGAAAAGAATTTGATCTTTATGAACATTTTCTATCGGTTGATAGGTAAAAATTGTTCCATCTTGATACCTTACAGCAATAATAGAAATTTCTTGTTGTAAATTTATTTTCTTTTCTAAGATATAATCATTTTTAGGTATATCAGGTATTTCCATTGCACTATTAACCACATACTGTCCTTTACCATCATATCCAAGCTTGCGAGTTTTTAATATTGCTGGAAAGAAATCTGTATTAACTGATTTTAAATCTTCTATATCTTTGATTTCAATATATGGAACTGTGGGAATATTAATTTCATTTACGTAATTTTTTTCAGTTAAACGGTCCTGAATAATTTTATTAATTTGGGAACTAGGAGATACCGTTATTTTATTTTCTATATACGACAAAGTCTTAAATGGAATATTCTCAAACTCATAAGTAATAAAATCACACCCTTCAATGAAAGTGTCTATTTCATCAAAATCATCATATTGTTTGATAGCATAATTATTTGCATATTTAATTGCTGGGGAATCATTAGTGTCTGTGTAAATAAACGTTTGGATATTCAATTTTTTAGCTACTTGACATAACATCATACCAAGTTGACCTCCACCTAGTATACCAATGATCATTACTTAGGTGTCTTTTTGACTTTTTTTGTTTGAGCCAGTCTCCATTTAATCAATTGATTTTCAACTTTAGA
Organism: uncultured Alphaproteobacteria bacterium; assembly: GCA_902557145.1. Taxonomy (GTDB): domain Bacteria; phylum Pseudomonadota; class Alphaproteobacteria; order HIMB59; family HIMB59; genus HIMB59. The sequence continues at coordinate 168,567 of CACDYZ010000001.1, forward strand.
GTCGAAATTACTAATAATTGAAGCTGCATATAAAGCAGCATTTTTTGCTCCATTTTCACCAATTGCAACAGTTCCTACAGGAACACCAAAAGGCATTTGTGCTATAGAAAGTAAACTATCCAATCCTTTTAATGTTTTTGACTCAATGGGAACACCAATTACTGGGATATGAGTTATAGCTGCGATCATACCAGGTAAATGAGCCGCGCCGCCAGCACCAGCAATTATTATCTTAATACCTTTATCGTAAGCTTGTTCTGCATATTCATATAACCTTTTTGGGGTTCGGTGTGCTGAAACTATTTTTTTTTCGTGACTAATCTTTAATTCTTTTAATACAGTGCTTGTATGTTTAAGAGTTGACCAGTCACTTTGGCTGCCCATTACAATTGAAATTTTAGGATTAGATAGTTTCATTTTTTTGAAAATTTTTTCTCAGTAATTTTAAAATAAAATTTATATGGTAATAGTTTACCAAATTTCATTATAGAATTAAAAGGAAAAGGAAATGTAATCTCGAAGCCTTTTTTATATATTTTATTAAAAATTATCTCAGCTGCCTTATTGGGGGACATCAAATATGGCATTTTGAATGTATTTACTTTTGTGGCAGGAGTTTCTACAAATCCTGGGCATATTAATTTTACATTTAATCCATCATAAATTTCAGATTTCATAGACTCAGCCAAATTTATTAATGCTGCCTTTGAGGGTCCATATAAAATAGACTTTGGAAGACCTTTATATCCTGCAGTTGATGACATTAATGCTATAGTATTTTTTGAGTCGAGTTTAAAATTCTTTCTTATCAATTCTAAAGATAAATAAATACTAAGAACATTAGTATTAAAAGTTAGCTTAGCATTTTCAAAATTAAAATCATTAAAACTGTCAGGTATATAAATTCCTGCATTTAAGATAAATGTGTTTATGTTTTTATTTTTCTTAAATACTTCTTCTATTATTGATTTACTCGAGTCAAAATCTGCTAAATCTGTTTTTATAAACTCAAATTTAGTATTATTTAATGTTGTGGGAGGTATTTTTGTATTGTCCCTAGCTAAGCCTATAACACTCCAGCCCTGTTTAAGATATTCCTCGCAAAGCGCATAGCCAATACCACTGCTTGCGCCGGTTATAAAAACTTTGCTATCTTGTGTATTCGCTGATGAATTTTTTTGCATTAGAAATATGAGTACTAATTTTAGATTTGTTCATTTTATTTACAGTATAGTACATCATAGAGAGCCTCTGGTTAGTTTTAAAATAATTTTTATTTTTATATATAAAATTCCAGTATAAACCATCCAGTGTTTGAGTCCAATCACCTCGCCTATAATTACTCATTTTCAATAAATAATTTGATCCACATAAATATGGTTTTGTTGCAAATATTCCTCCATCACTAAACATTCCCATGCCATAAACATTTGGTGTCATCACCCAATCTGAGGAGTCGATAAATGTCTCCATAAACCATTTATAGACCTCTGAAGGTTTAAGACCTGATAAATTCATTATATTACTAATTACCATTAGTCTTGGAATATGATGAACGTAACCACTTTTATTTAAATTAGATATCATGTCATTTAAAATTGGAATATTAGTTGTTCCTTCATACCAATGCTTTGTTAATTTTCTAGAATTTCCGAAAAAATTACCTTTATTAAAATCTTTATAATAATGGATATTTAAGTACCTCATAAATTCTCTCCACCCAAAGATTTGTCTTATAAATCCTTCATAATTGTTGATACCAACTTTACTATAGGAAATTAAATTTAATCGATCTAATACGTCTTTTGGAGTTAATAAGCCCATGTTTAATGGAGCGCTAATTAAACTATGGTTTATATATGGATCATTAATTCTTATAAAATCTTCATAATGGCCAAAATTTTCTAGTTTCTCATTAATGAAATTATCAAGAACTTTAGATGAGTCTTTAAAATTCATAGGAAATATTATTTTTTTTTCTAAAATTCCAAAATGGTTTGCAAAAAACTTATTAATTAATTTCTTAATATCTTCGTAATGTTTCGACTCAAACATATAAGATTGAGGACTCTCATATTCTTTTGGGACTCTTTTTCTATTATCTTCATCAAAACTCCATTTATCTCCAATAGGCTTGTTCTCTTTCACAAATATTTCAAAAGTTTTTCTAACATTACTATAAAAATTAGCTAACTGAGGTTTTTTGGTCGTAACCATGCCCTTATAGTCAGACCTACTTACAAGAAACATAGGTGACTTATGAAAGGTTAATTCAATTTTGTTATCTTTACAAAATTGTTCAAATTTTTTTCTAAATTCTAAGTCCTCTATCTCAAAAATATTAATTTTGAAAATATTTTTAGATACCAAGAAGCTTTTTAAACCTTCAAAATAGTCCATAAAATTAGAAATATTTTTGTCAAGTGTAATATAATTTACTTTGAAATTATTTTTTTTTAAATAGTCCCTATATTCTCTCATAGAGGCTAGAAAATAATATATTTTTTGTTTGTGATGCTTAAAATAGCTACAAAGACCAAGATCCTCTTGAATAAAAAATTCGCATGAATTTTTAAAATCTTTTAAATTCTTTTTTTCAAATAGCTGATTTCCAAGAACTACAAAGCACTCTTTCATTAAGGTTTAATTATCTTGTAATTAAGGTAGATCTACCACCATCAACTTGAAAATTTTGACCTGTTATCCATGATGATTTTTCAGATATTAGGAAAGAAGCTAAGTTTCCTATGTCATCTCCCGTACCAAGTCTTGACATTGGATGAAGTTTGCCTATTCCCTCAGCAACTTTTTCATTTGATACCATAAAATTTGACATTTTAGACACAGATAGACTAGGAGATATTGTATTAAATCTTATCTTGGGTGCATAATCAGCAGCTAAAGAATTTGACAAACCTATCAAGGCACTTTTAGCTGAAGCTATTGCAGTATGATTTTTAAATCCCCTTACAGCAGCAATTGAAGAAAAAAACACGACAGAGGATGACTCAGACATTTTACTGATACTGTGGTTTAAAAAATGTACGATATTATAAAAGTTTTCATCCATAATTTTTTTAAAATCATCTAAACTTGTACTAGAAAAGGGTTTAAGATTTATAGAGCCAATTGCAAAAACAATGCCAGAGATTTGGTAATCAATATTTTTAATAAAGTTTTCTGTCTCAGAAAAATCGTTTATATCCAATACATTTTTTTCAAAACTACCTTCAACGTCACCATCAAAAGCACTTCTTGAAAGAAGGACTAATTCATTATCATCTTTTAGATTTGCAACACATGATTTACCCACAGAACCGTTAGCTCCTATTATTAGAATTTTACTCATAGCTTTTTATACCAAATCAGGCTCTAATTAGATTTAATTCTTAATTATTTTTAAACTATAACATGTCGTAAAGACAAATAGTAAAGTCCCAATTATTTGATGAATAGAGCCTAAAGAAACTTGAACATTACTTAAAACAACAAAAACTCCTATAAATAGCTGAATGAAAACTAAAGAAATTATTAATAGAAGATGTAATTTTTGATATTTATTACTAATTCCTTTAAGGTGCCTTAAACCCAAATAAAGTATTGTAATGAACGATATGTAAGCTAAAGCTCTATGAAAAAAATGTATAAAGACACTATTGTCAAAAAAACCAAATAATCGATCATCCAGGAAAAGCAAATTTTCAGGTATATAACTATCTCCCATTTTAGGCCAGGTGTTAAATGACTTACCTGCATCTAGACCTGCCATAAATGCTCCATAAATTACTGTGAAAAAAACTATTAAATTAAAAAAAATAAAAATTGATTTATGGGAACTAAACTTACTTTCGTAATTACCAATGTTAAGTCTTTTAATGAACAAAAAAGCAATAAAGGAGAGAATTATTTGGGCGATGATCAAATGAACTGCCAGTCTAATATGACTTACATAGGGGTTAATATCTAAACCACTTTTTACCATCCACCAACCTATTAATCCTTGAGAACCTCCAAGAAAAAGAAGAAACAAATATGATAGCAACTCTTCTTTAGAAAAGTATTTCTTTAAAGCGAAGACAACAAAAGGAACTATAAAAATAATACCTATAATTCTTCCAAGAACTCTATGTCCATATTCCCACCAAAAAATATATTTAAATTCTGACAGTGTCATATTTACGTTTTTAATTTGATATTCTGGATATTGTTTGTAGTCGTCAAAAACTTTTAACCAATCTCCATCAGACAGCGGAGGTATTGTTCCCACAAATAATTTCCAATCGACCATGGACAATCCTGATTCTGTAAGTCTTGTAAGCCCTCCCACAATAATCATTAATAAGATTATTGTCATAAGGCTTATCAACCATATCTTGATTTGAAAACTCTCAGTTTTATACATCTAATCTAAACTTATAATTTTTTAGAATATATTTAGTATATTAATTTTAGTCGCATTCAGCCTATCGAACTGATAGACCTAATAGTCTAAAATACTGTAAATTTCAAATGTCATACCATATCAACGTTATAGATCATGATGGTTCCCCTCATAAAATTGAGGCAACAATTGGATTTTCAATTATGGAAATTATCAGAGATGCTGGTTTAGATATCGAAGCAATATGTGGTGGTTGTTGTGCTTGTGCCACTTGTCATTGTTATGTTGAAGATAACTGGTTAGAGAAGATATCAAAGGCTGATGATGACGAAGAATCTATGCTTGACCAGGCAATGGATATTAAAAAAAATTCGAGACTTTCATGTCAAATCCCATTTACAGAAGAGCTCAATGGTATTACTTTAACTTTAGCACCTAAATTTTGACTGATTATAACTCATATAAATCTTGGCCTTTTAATGAAGCTAAAAAAATAGTTAAAAGATTTGGTGAAAGTAATATCAAAAAGAAAATTATTTTTGAAACTGGCTATGGTCCGTCAGGTTTACCACACATAGGCACCTTTGGTGAAGTTTTGAGGACTAATATGGTTCGGTTTTGCTATGAAAAACTAACTGGTAAACAAACTGATCTTATTGCTTTTTCTGATGACATGGACGGTTTTAGAAAAGTTCCTGATAATATTCCAAATAAAGAGAAATTATCTAAGTATCTAGATTATCCTTTAACCTCTGTACCAGATCCTTTTGATGAGTTTAAGAGTTTTGGCGAGCACAATAATTCCAAGCTTAAAGAATTTCTTAATAGATTTAATTTGCCCTTTACATTTCAAAGCTCAACCGATGCATACAAATCAGGTTTATTTAATGACACAATAAAAAAAATTATAAAAAATTATGATGAAATAAAAAATGTTGTTCTCCCAACTCTTGGTGAAGAAAGAAGAAAATCTTATAGCCCATTTTTTCCTATCAATGAAAAAACTGGAAAAATTTTACAAGTTCCTATTGAAGAAGTAAATAATGATGATTTTACTGTTTCTTACTACGAGGATGGAGAATTAAAATCTAAATCAGTTCTAGATGGAAATTGCAAACTTCAGTGGAAAGTTGATTGGGCCATGAGATGGGCTGCTTTTGGTGTAGACTATGAAATGTGCGGAAAAGATTTAACCGATAGCTATAGCTTATCTTCAAAGATATGCAGGATTATCGGCTCAAAACCTCCAGAAAATTTAATTTACGAGTTATTTCTTGATGAAAATGCCGAAAAAATTAGCAAATCAAAAGGCAATGGAATAAGTATCGACGATTGGCTAAAATACTCCATCGAAGAGAGCCTATCTATGTTTATGTATCAAAGACCCACTACAGCTAAGAAACTTTTCTTTGATGTTATTCCTAAAAATACTGACGAATATTTATCCCATGTTAACAAGTTTAACAGTGACGACCAAAATGCAGATAATCCTGCATGGCATATTCATAAATCAGTCAATCCCCTTTATAGTTCAAAAATAAATTACAGTTTAATTTTAAATGTCATATCTGTTTGTAAATCTGAAGATCCTAGTGTGATATTTGGTTTAATTAAAAATTATCAAAAAAATTTTAGCAAAGTTGAAGAGGATCTTATTAATAGAATGATTGATTGTGGTATAAATTATTTTAAAGATTTTATTCAGCCAAATTTAAAGTTTAAAATTCCAAATTCAGAAGAATTAATTATACTAAAAGAAGTTGTGAAAAAATTAAAAGAGGTAGAACCATCTGCAGATGCAGATGAATTTCAAACTGTAATTTTTAGTGTAGGTAAAAATTCTATTTATAAAGAAAATATAAGAGAATTTTTTAAACTAATTTATCTAGTTGTTTTTGGTCAAGAAAATGGTCCTAGATTAGGGTCATTTACAAAAATATACACAAAAGACAAAACTCTAGAGTTATTTAACTCTAAGCTTAATGTATAGTATAGCTCACCGTATCTTAAAAAAACTCGATCCTGAATTGTCTCATAACCTCTCTATTAAAGCTCTAAAGTTGGGTATTTACCCAAAGATAACCTATAAAAATACTGAAATACTTGAGCAAACTATATGGGGGAGAACTTTTAAAACCCCAATTGGCCTATCTGCAGGTTTTGATAAAAATGCAGAAGTAATCAATCCTATATTAAATTTAGGATTTAGTTTTACAGAGTTGGGTACGGTGACACCTTTGCCTCAAAAGGGAAACACAAAACCAAGAATTCATAGATACCCAGCACAAAAAGCACTCATAAACTCTCTGGGTTTTAACAATAAAGGCATGGATGTTTTTGAAAGAAATATTAACAACTCTAATTTAAAAGAAAATTTTCAAGATAAAATTATTGGAATTAATATTGGTAATAATAAAGATACTATCGAAATATTAGATGATCTTAAAAAACTTTTCGACAGACTATATAGACTGGGAGATTACATTGTAGTAAACCTGTCTTCTCCTAATACACCAGGCCTAAGGGATAATCTTAAATCTCAAAATTTTGAGAAGATCGTTACAACTATTCACAAATTTAGAGATCAAAATAATTCAAAAATACCAATTTTATTCAAAATTTCACCAGACATTTCAGATCAGGATAAGAAAGACATTTCACTAATTTCTCTAGCAAATGATGTCGATGGGCTGATATTAACAAATACCACAATTAATAAATCCATGGTTAATGAGAAATTAGAGGGAGGGGTTAGTGGTAGACCATTATTCCTTAAATCAAATGAATTAATTAGAGATTTCTATACTCTTACCTCCGGAAAAATAAAAATTATTGGTGTAGGAGGTATTTTTGATGCCAATGATATTTTAACAAAAATGAAATTAGGTGCCTCTCTAATTCAAATTTATAGCAGTTTTACTTACGAAGGTCCTTATCATGTAAAAAAAATGACTTTAGATTTAATTAATTTAATACAACAACAAGGTTTTAGAAGTATTTCTGAGGTAATTGGACAATACTCATGAAAAAAATATTATCTTTCAAAAACGTAATTAATAATTACGACTATTTCTTATTTGACCAGTGGGGTGTTCTACATAATGGCTATAAAAAATTTTTAGAAGCAGAAAAATGTTTAGAGTTTTTAAAATTTAAAAATAAAAAAATTATTCTTATTTCTAATTCTGCTAATCCCTCGCTTCAATCTGAGGTCAATCTTAAAAGATTAGGCTATAGTGAAAAATTATTTGATTATTGTGTTACCAGTGGACAAATTGCCTTAAATAATATTAATAAAGATATCTATCAAAAATATGGAAGAAAATGTTTCCCTTTAGAGCTATCTAGAGAGAAAATCAAATATTTTGATCTTGATTGCACTAAAAATATTGAGAAAGCTAATTTTGCTATGATTGCAGATTTAAAAGATGGTTTATCTATTCTAGATTTTGCTGAATATTTGGACAAAATCTTTAAATATAAACTTCCTCTTTTATGTGCAAATCCAGATTATTTGGTGCATAACAATAATACTCTTTCTATGTGTGGAGGGACAGTAGCTCAGCTTTACTTTGATTTAGGTGGAACTGTATTTAGGTATGGTAAACCATACAAACCAATATATGAGGATATTATTAAACGAATGAGTATTAAAAATAAAAAAAAAGTATTGGTAATCGGAGACTCATTGTGGCACGACGTAGCCGGAGGCAGAAAAATGAAATTTGACACTCTTTGGATTGAAAATGGGGTTCATAAACCTCAGTTGACAAAAAAAGATGATATTAATCAACTTTTAAATGAGTTTACACCAAAATACTCAATGAGTGAGCTAAAACTGTAAGAAACTATTATTGTAAAAAAGGAACTTTTATATTATAAACTCACATCATGTCTAGATCTTGCGATATTACTGGAAAAAAACACCAAACTGGCCATAACGTAAGCCATTCTAATATTAAATCAAAAAGGCGATTTATGGTTAACTTGAATAGTGTTACTCTATTCAGCGAGTCTCTAAAAAGAAAATTTAGAATGAGAATAGCCTCATCAACCCTTAGAACAATTGATAAACATGGTGGTTTAGATCAATATCTAAATAAAACAAGTTCTCGATCTTTAACTGACAAAGCTCTAAAAATTAAAAAACAAATCGAAAAAAATGTTAGCCAAAAAGCTAGCTAAATGTTTCAAGAATTATTTTTAAACTTATCCAATAATTTAAATAACACTTCAGTTGTTATGATTTGGCTGTTCCAAATTATCTTTTGTTATTTTTCAATTTTATTTTCACTTAAGTTTTTTGGAAAAACAGGTATCTATGTTTACGTAGCAATAGCAATAATACTAGCAAATATTCAAGTTCTAAAAGTTGTAGATTTTCCTTTCTTTCCTGAGCCTATGGCATTAGGAACGGTACTGTTTATTTCAATTTTCCTTTGTACTGACATTCTAAATGAATATTTCGATAAAAAATCTGCAACTAAGTGTATTTATCTTGGTATTGCAGCTTATTTATTTTCAACAGTGCTGATGTTTCTAACAATATCTATGACACCTATTAATCCGGATGCATATCCTGCATGGGCTTGGAGCTATGATATGCATGAATCAATTAAGACAATTTTTCTTCCACAATTTCCTATAATAGTCGGAAGTATTTGTGCATTTTTTATTAGTCAGAAAATTGATATTTTTATATTTTCTTATTTAAAAAATAAAAATACCAATCTTTGGTTCAGAAATAATGCATCCACAGTAGTTTCTCAATTTATTGATAATATTATATTCAGTGTTCTTGCATTTAATATTTTAACTTCAAATCCTGTGCCTTTGTTTGACCTGATCATTTCTTATGGCTTAGGTATTTATTTTCTGAGAATTTTATTAAGTCTGTTTGATACAATTTTTATATATTTAGCGAAGAATTTCTTACCTTCTAAACTTGACTAATTTTTTTCAAGTAAAAAAAAAGTCTCAATTATCTAATGCTCGACTTGGATTAATTACCACTGCACATGGTAAAATAAATACTCCAGCTTTTATTTTCTGTGGTACTAAAGCCACTGTTAAATCTGTGTTACCTTCGCAATTAAAATTAGCGAGCACACAAATTATCCTCTCAAATACATACCATTTAATGCTTCAACCGGGTCCAGAGATAATTTCAAAAGAAGGTGGTCTGCAGAATTTTACTCATTGGAATGGACCCATGATGACTGACAGTGGTGGGTATCAAATTTTTTCACTAGGATATGGCTCAGTTTCAGAGGAAATAAAAGGAAAAAATAACAACACAAAAAGGAAGTCTCTTATAAAAATAACAGAAGAGGGAGCTTCTTTTAGAAATTATATTAATGGTGATAAAGTATTCCTTTCACCTGAGAGGTCTATTGAATTACAACGTGACTTTGGAGCTGATTTAATATTTGTTTTAGATGAATGCACACCTTTTAACGTTTCAAAAAAATATACAGAAAAGTCTATGTATATGAGTCATCGTTGGGCTGTAAGATGTAAAAATTCATTTGACTCGAAATTTAGAAATTATGAACCAACTTTTGGCTCCTCTGGGAAACAGTCTCTGTATGGAATAATACAAGGGGGTGTCTATGAAGATTTAAGAAAGATTGCATGTGAAGAGACTTGCTCAAAAGATTTTGATGGACTTGCAATAGGGGGCTCCTTGGGTAGTACAAAAAACCAAATGTACGATATTTTTTCTTTGTGTGAAAACTATTTGGATAAATCCAAACCAATACATATTTTAGGAATTGGAGGATTAGATGATATCTTACACGGTGTAAGTTCAGGATACGATACGTTTGATTGTGTTTCACCAACTAGAATTGCAAGACATGGTATCATGATGTCAAAACTAAGTAGTAACGGAATTAATTTAAATAATTCAAAATACAAAGATGATCATTCCAGTTTAGATGAGGATTGTGAAATACAGGAAATTAATAAATTCTCAAAATCGTATTTACACCATTTATTTAAGTCTAATGAAATGTTAGGGATGATTATTTTATCAATCTATAATATTTGGTTTATGAATAAATTTTTTGAGGAAATAAGAAAATCAATAAATGAGAATAAGTTTGAAGAGTATAAGAGTAGTATTTTATCTAATTTAGTTAAATAATGATTCTATTTTCTCAAACATAATACCTCCTAACTCTTCTACATCGTGAATGGTAATAGCCTTACTGTAATACTGACCAACATTATGCCCAATACCAATTGCTAATAATTCAATATTTGATTTCTGCTCTATTGCAACAATAGTGCTTTTTAGATGTTTTTCTAGATAATTACTGTTATTCACAGATAATGTAGAGTCATCTACTGGAGCCCCATCAGATATTACAATTAAAATTTTTCTACTTTCAGGTCTCTTTGAAATCCTCGAACTAGCCCAAAGAAGTGCTTCACCATCAATATTTTCTTTTAAAAGGCCTTCTTTTAACATTAGGCCTAAATTTATCTTTGATTTTTTTGAGTTTTGGTCTGCTGATTTATAAATGATATGTCTAAGATCATTTAGCCTTCCTGGATTTTTCTGTTTCCCGTTTTTGAGCCAATGCTCTCGAGTCTTACCACCTTTCCAAGCCTTTGTTGTAAAACCAAGTATTTCAACTTTGATCTTACATTTTTCCAAAGTAGCTGCGATCATATCTGTAGTTAAAGCAGCAATCATAATTGGTTTTCCTCTCATAGATCCAGAATTATCAATTAATAAAGTTACGGTTGTATCTTCGAATTTAATTTCCTTCTCTTTTTTGAAAGATAGTGAATTATTTGAATTAGTTATAACTCGTGTGAGTTTAGATGTATCTAATACTCCATCATCTAAATCAAAATTCCATGATCTATTTTGCTTAGATTGAAGTTTACGATATAGTTTATTTGCTAATCTTGATATCTGTTTTTGATACAAGTCACATTTTTCATCGAGCTGTCTTCTAAGAGCAATTAGTTCTTCATGGTCGCATAGTTTAAAAGCTTCAATTATCTCATCGTATTGATTTGTTGCTGTTTTATAGTTTTGACTTAAGTTTCTGTAACTATCAATTGACTTAATTATATCATCAATTTGTTGGTCTGAAATTTCAATATCGACCTCCTCTCCTTGAACGCTTGATTGATCATTATCTGTGTCACTTTCAGGTGTATGCATATTATCGTCTAATTGGCTTTCTTCAGGTTTCTGAGCTTGATTTTCTTCTTGATTTTCTTGCTGATTGAAATCCTCTTCATCTTTTCCTTCATCAAGATTTTTATCATCTTCCTTATTTTCTTCTTCAAGGGACGGAAAGATAATTCTTAAAAGATCTACAGATAAAGATAAGTATTCCTTTTGTTCCGCTAAATTTTGAGATAATTCTTGAAGTGTATTAAAAAATTCAGATACATTGTCCTTAGACGTTATATTCTTCAGATGTTTATTATTCAGTTTCCACTTTTTACCATTTACAAAATCAATAAAAAAAAGTGTTAAAGTAAAGTAAAATAAATCTTTAGAGTCCTTTTGCTTTTTTAGATTTAAAATCTCTAATCTTTTTAGCCACTTATTCTCAATATTTTTTACTATTCCTTTAAAAGGTCTCGAGCCATAAGTTTCATATCGCAAACGTTCTAAAAAGATAATTTCTTCTTTA
>CACDYZ010000002.1 GCA_902557145.1 uncultured Alphaproteobacteria bacterium
ATGTAGCCTCTCTTTTTGGAGAAGTTAATATTTTTGAGTCAATTATCAAAAATAAAAAATGTAATACCCCACTAGGATTACTAGAGGCAAATAATTTTAGAGATAATCAAAAAGTTAATGTAGTTGTAAGGCCAGAGGCCATAAAATTGAATGCAGAGAAATCTCCAGTTACAAATCCTAACTCAGGTGTTGTTGTTGACTCTAAATTTTTAGGCAATAACGCTATTGTTCATATGACTGTAATTGATAGTGACAATAATAAACATCATATACATAGTAAGTTAATTGGAGAATTTTTACCTTCTCCTGCTAGTTCAGTTTCTTTTTCTTTAGACTTAAATCATGTATTTATTTTTCCTAGATAACATATCAATTATATAGTAATATTAATTTATGGGTACATTTAGCATTTGGCATTGGATAATAGTATTAATTATTGTCCTTCTACTATTTGGAAAAGGTAAAATACCATCTTTAATGGCTGACATGGCAAAAGGTATTAAGTCTTTTAAAAGTAATATGGCCGAAGATGAGAAACCTACCAACCCAGATCAAGATAACCCAGATAATCAAAATAAGGACCAGTAATGTTTTCTTTAGGTTGGATGGAGATTTCCATCGTCCTAATTATAACAGTAATAGTAGTAGGTCCTAAAGAAATACCAACTGTAATTAAATTCATAAAAGGAATAACTTCAAGTTTAGGAAAACTCTCCAGAGAGTTTAAATCAACTGTTAATGAAATATCTCACTTAGAAGAAGTAAAAGATATTAAAAAAGAAATTTTAGAAACAAAAGAGTCAGTAGTTAAAGAAGGAAAAGAGTTGGATGAATTTATTGAAAAAAGTAATGATGAAATAATGAAAGATGAAAAAAAATGACTGAAGTTGAAAGTTCAATGAATTTCTTTGATCATATAAAGGAGTTAAGACAAAAATTATTATATGTAATAATTTTCTTTCTAATAACATTCATTGTTTCTTTTTATTTCTCACAATCAATATTTGAATTTCTAGCTAAGCCTTTAACTTCTATTTTAGGAGAGGGTAATGGATTAATTTATACTGCCTTACAAGAGGCATTTTTAACAAATGTTAAAGTTGCATTTTTTACAGCTGCTTTTATTTCATTTCCTTTTTTGTCAATTCAGATTTGGTCTTTTGTATCCCCAGGATTACTTAAAAAAGAAAAGCAAATTTCATTACCAACCTTGGTAGCTATTCCGTTTTTATTCGTTTTAGGTGCAGCGGTTGTTTATTATGTAATATCTCCTGTAGCGTGGAAGTTTTTTTTGAGTTTTCAAAGTTCCCAAGCAGATGGAATCAATATTACTCTTCAAGCTAAAATGAATGAGTATTTGTCACTAATGATGACATTTATATTTGCTTTTGGACTAGCATTTCAATTACCTGTAATTTTACTTCTACTTGTAAAATTTGGTGTACTTACTATTAAACAATTAGTTTCTTTTAGAAAATATGCGATTGTTTTATCATTTGTATTTGCTGCAATAGTGACACCTCCTGATCCATTTTCACAAATTTCTCTAGCGTTACCAATAATAATTTTGTATGAAATATCTATTCTTGTTTCTAGATTTATGGCTAAGCGACAAAATAAAAAGAATGAAAATAGTAAATAAAAACTTTTATGCACGATATTAATTTTATTAGAGAAAATCCTGATTTATTTGATGAATTATTAAAGAAGAGATACGTAACTTCAAAATCTAGTGAAATTATTTCTTTAGATACTGAAAAAAGAATTATTTTAACAAAATCCCAAGAATTACGAGCTGAAAGAAAAAGTTTATCCTCTTCATTTTCAAAATTGGATGAAAGTGAAAAAAGCGATCTTCAAAAAAAAGTTCAATTAATAAAAAATGAAATAGATGAGATTGAAAATAAAATTTTCAAGATAGATGAGCAACTCAAAAATATTCTATCTAGCCTACCAAATCTTCCACATAAAGATGTACCAGTAGGTGAAGATGAGTCATCAAATATATTAATTAAACAAGTTGGCAATTTACCTTCTTTTAATTTTACTCCTAAATCCCATTATGAGCTTGGAGAAGATTTAGAAATGATTGATTTTGAGCAAGCTAGCAAGGTATCAGGTACTAGGTTTGTTTATTTAAAAAAAAATATAGCTAAATTAGAAAGAGCTTTAGCTAATTTTATGTTAGATAAACACACTAGTGAATTTGGTTATACTGAGGTTAATCCACCTAATTTAGTAAGAGATGCTGCAGCTTTTGGAACAGGGCAACTACCAAAATTTTCTGAAGACCTTTTTAAAACAAATACAGATCATTGGTTGATACCCACTGCTGAGGTTCCTTTAACTAATTTAGTACTAGATGCTATTGTGCCTGAAAAACAATTGCCTCTTAGATATACAGCTTGGACTCCTTGTTATAGATCTGAAGCTGGAGCTGCTGGAAGGGATACAAGAGGAATGATAAGACAGCATCAATTTTCTAAAGTAGAATTGGTTAGCATAACCAAAGAAGATGAATCTGAAAATGAACTAGAAAGAATGGTGAATTGTGCAACTTCTATTCTAGATGATTTAAAAATTCCATATCAAATTATTTTATTATCATCAGGAGATATGGGTTTTTCAGCAGAAAAAACATATGATATTGAAGTATGGCTACCAGGTGAGGGAAAATATAGAGAGATATCTTCTTGTAGTAATTGTAAATCTTTCCAAGCAAGGAGAATGAACGCTCGCTATAAAGCTAAAGATCAAAACAAATTTGTTCACACACTAAATGGATCAGGTCTAGCAGTAGGAAGAACATTAATTGCTGTATTAGAAAATTATCAAAATGAAGATGGCAGCATTGACATTCCAGAAGTACTTAAACTCTATATGGGAAATTTAAATAAAATTTCTAAATAATAATATTTTTACTTGAACTATAATATTTAAAAAATTGAAAAGCTGATCGACCAGTCCTGTTACCTCTTGAAAAAATCCATTTCAAAGCATGATCTTCTATTTCTTTATCAAATTTTAAATTATAAAAATTACAATAATTTTTTATTATTAAGATAAAGTCTTTTTTACTTAAATTATGAAAGCTAATCCACAATCCAAATCGATCAGATAAAGATAATTTTTCTTCAATTCCTTCATCTTGAGAAATTGCAGAAGACCTCTCATTATCTAACATATCCCTTTTCATTAAATGTCTTCTATTACTTGTAACATAAATTAAAAATTCATAATTTGAATTATAGAAAGAGCCTTCAAGAAAAGATTTAAATTGAATATATCTTCTATCATCTTGTTCAAACGAAAGATCATCTATAAAGATAATTATTTTTTTATTAAACTTGTGATTTAAAAATATGTTAGGTAAATCAGATAGATCTTCACTATTTATTTCAATTGTCACAAAATTTTCATATTTCAAAGAATAATCTTTTAATATTCCTCTAATAATACTGCTTTTACCACTACCTCGCACACCCCATAAGAGACCATGGTTAAATGCTAATCCCTCTAAGAAGTTTTTTGTATTCTCTTCAATCTTAGCTATTTGTTCATCAACTCCATACAAAAGCTTTAAATCTAGGACCTTATTGTAGGGTATTTTATCCATTGAATTCTTTGAACTATTCCAGCAGAGTAAATGTTTATTTTTCAATTTTATGTTGACTTCATTGATGATTGTGAGATTTTAGTGCTTATTTTATTTATTTAAAGGATTTATATCATGGACCAACTTGCAGGAATTTTACCATTAATACTTATTTTCGTTGTTTTTTACTTCTTACTTATAAGACCACAACAAAAAAAACTAAAAGATCACAAAAACATGATCTCAAATTTAAAAAAAGGTGACCGAGTCGTAACACAAGGTGGTATTATTGGTAACATACATTATGTAAATGACGATGGAACCCTTTCAGTTGAAATTGCTGATAATGTCCAAGTTAAAGTAGCTAAAGGTATGATAGCTGATATAGCAGCTAAATAGTCTTAATAAACAAAAATTAAATATGTTAATTCTTAAACAGTGGAGATTATGGATATCTTTATTACTGTTAATTGGGAGTTATTTATTTATTAAGCCTAACTTTGAAAGTCAAACCTCTGATAATAAAATCAATTTTGGATTAGATATTCAGGGAGGTTATTCGTATCTTTTAGAATTGAATGAGGAAGAATATCTTAATAACCTTTTAGTAAAAACATCTCAATATATTGAAAATACTTATTCTATAATCTCTAATATTAACAACGGACAAATAGTAATTTCTAAAAACCAGAATTTAGATGCCTTAAGTAATATAGTCATTCAAAATTTGGGTTTAGAAGTACAAGAAAAATCAGATAAAGAAAATAGTTATATTTTTTCTAAACAAAGTTTTAATAAGTCATTATCAGATATGACTTTAAATGCTGTTGAAATAGTAAGATCTAGAGTTGATTTTTTAGGAAACAAAGAACTATCTATTCAAAAAGTTGGGTTAAATAAAATTTTATTAGAAATCCCAGGTGATTTAGATAACAATGTAAAAGAGGTTATATCTAAAACAGCTAAATTAACGTTGCACTTAGAAAAAAGTAATATTGTTGGTTCTAAGACTTTTACTAATGAAGAAACAGGTGAACAAGTAAGAGTTCAAGAAATCCCTAATATCACAGGTGACTTTATTCAAGATGCCTCCCTTCAGTACAATCAAAATGAACCAGTTGTTGCTTTTTCTTTTAATAAAGAAGGTTCAGATTTATTTGCAAAAATGACTTCAGAAAATGTTGGTTCACGATTTGCTATAGTTCTTGATGGTTCGTTAATTACCGCACCTGTCATAAGAGAGTCAATTACTGGAGGTAGTGGTCAAATATCTGGTGGATTTACAAATGAAACAGCAAATAATCTTGCTATTATTCTTAAATCAGGATCTTTGCCGACTAAAATTAAAATTATTCAAGAAAAACAAATAGGTCCAACTCTTGGGCAGGAGGGCGTAGAAAAAGGGGTTATTGCATCAATTATTGCCCTTATCGCAATTACTCTTTTTATGATCCTTTATTATAAAATTTCAGGATTATTTACAGTCATAACTATTGTTAGTTGTTTGTCTTTGCTTTTTGCAATGATGTCTTTATTAAATACAACACTCACACTCCCAGGTGTTATTGGTATAGTTCTAACTATAGGAATGTGTGTAGACGCAAATGTCTTAATATTTGAGAGGATTCGAGAAAATTTTAAACAGGATATTGAAGATCCTAAAAACCACGGCTTCAACTCTGCTTATGTTACAATTTTAGACTCTAATTTAACTACATTATTTGCTGCTATATTTTTATTTGCTTTTGGCTTTGGTCCTATAAGAGGTTTTTCAATATCTTTAATTATTGGTATTATTTCATCTTTAATAGTCACTTATATAATACTCAAACTATTTCTTAATATTACATCTATAAAATATTTAGGACTTCAAAAATGATTAATTTTTATTCATTCAAAAACAAATCTTACTTAGTCTCTTTAATCCTAATAATTTTAACAATAATTGTTATTTTTTTTAAAGGTTTAAATTTAGGTATAGATTTTAAAGGAGGTTTAAATTTTGAGGTAAAGACAAATTTAACAACTAGCCAACTCAATCAATATATAGACTTTGTAGACACTGAGAGAGAAGTTTTAATCAAAAGGGAGGTGGGCAGTGATGTTTATAGTATCAGAATAGAGTCAGGAGAAAACAACCCTGTTTTTATTGAAGAAATTAAAAATATAATTGCACAAAATCCTGATATACAAATTCTATTATCTGAATACATAGAACCAACTTTTAGTGAAGAACTAATTAAAAATTCTATTTATGCTTTAGCATCTTCTCTGTTAGTTATAGCTATTTATGTTTGGATTAGATTTGATTGGCAGTTTGCAGCTTCAGGAATATTTGCATTATTACATGATGTTTTTGTAGCAATAGGTTTTATGTCTTTATTTAATATTGAATTTAATTTAACTATGATCGCAGCTTTACTTTTAATTGCTGGTTACAGTATCAACGACACAATAGTTTTGTTTGACAGGCTAAGAAGTTTAACTTCAAATGAGGAAAATAAAGATAATTTTGAAACCAATGTTAATAAATCCATTAAATTAAATCTTCGTCGAACTATACTTACAAGTTTTACAACAATACTAGCATTGTTGTGTTTAGTATTTTTAGCACCAGTTAATTTAACTGAAATGCCTATAGTATTCATTTTTGGAGTTTTAATTGGAACTTTTTCTTCATTATTTCTTGTATTAGGAATTGTAGGTGATTTAAATTATGAAGCAGTGCTTAAAGCAAGAGACTCCTGATATTTTTTTAAATATACACCTGTTTGATTATTTTTGTTTTTAATTAATTCGCTTGGTTTACCTTCAAATAAAATATTTCCACCTTTTTCTCCACCCTCAGGTCCCAAGTCTATAATCCAATCACTTGTATTAATAACATCCAAGTTGTGCTCTATGACTATTACAGTATTACCGTAGGAAACTAATTTATGAAGTATCTCTAAAAGTTTCTTTATATCGTCAAAGTGAAGACCAGTTGTTGGCTCATCTAAGATGTACAATGTTTTTCCTGTTTGTCTTTTGGACAATTCTTTCGATAGTTTAATTCTTTGGGCTTCACCACCTGATAAAGTTGTAGCCGATTGACCGATAGATATATATCCCAAGCCAACATCTTTGAGTGTTTTTAATTTAGAATATACTTGAGGGTTATTAATAAAAAACTCTTCAGCGTCATCAACTGTCATTGATAAAATATCATTTATATTTTTTTTATTATATTGAATACTAAGTGTCTCTTTATTATATCTTTTACCATCGCATACTTCACATTTAACATATACTGGAGCTAAAAAATGCATTTCAATTTTTTTTAATCCATCTCCTTCACAGCTTTCGCATCTACCTCCTTTGACATTAAAAGAAAATCTACCAGGCTTAAATCCTTTTACTTTAGCTTCAGGCAAATTAGCAAACCATTCTCTTATTGGTGTAAATAATCCAACATAAGTTGCTGGGTTTGATCTGGGTGTTCTTCCAATGGGGGATTGATCGATATTTATAACTTTATCAATATTTTCAATTCCTTTAATGTCTTCATAAGGAAGTGTTTTAATTATTTTTTCATAAATTCTATTATTTGTTGCACCATACAAAGTTTCGTTAATCAATGTTGATTTTCCGCTACCAGAGACTCCCGTAATAGTGATAAATTTACTTAAAGGGAATTTTACGTTTACGTTTTTTAAATTATTTCCATTTGCTTTTTTAATTTCAATAAACTGTTTTGATGGAATTTTGTTAACACTAGACGGGTACCTCCCAATTACACCTCTGATGTAGCTACTTGTTAAACTTTCTTTGCTATTTAGTATTTTGTTAAACTCACCAATAGCAACAATCGAACCACCTTTAATACCAGCGTATTTACCAATATCTACAACATAATCTGCTTCACGTATTATGTCTTCATCATGCTCAACAACTATTATAGTGTTACCTAAATCTCTTAGGTTTTTGAGAGTATTAATTAGCTTTTGATTATCTCTTTGATGAAGACCTATTGAGGGCTCGTCTAAAACGTATGTGACACCGGTTAATCCAGAACCAATTTGACTGGCTAATCTAATTCTTTGTGACTCTCCTCCAGATAAAGTAGAACTTTTTCTGGATAAACTTAAATAATTAAGTCCAACTTCATTTAAAAAATTTAATCTAGAAAAAATTTCTTTTTTTAATGGGGCAGCTATTAATTTTTCTTGTTCTTTTAACTCTTTTTCAAATTTATTAATCCAATCTAATGATTTAGCTATACTCAAAGAAGTAAAATCTGAAATAGTTAAATTATTTATCTTAACACACAGTGCTTTTTCATTAAGTCTTTGACCATTACATTCGTGACAGATTTTTGAATTTCTAAACTTTTCAAGTTCCCATTGCCTCCACCAACTTGAAGATCCATCATAAATATTATCCATAATGTTTATTAGACCTTCAAAAAGTCTTCCTCCAAAAAGAACTTCATTTTGAAAACTTTTAGGAGTTTTTGACCAAATTACATTTTCTAGTTTTTTTGATTGGAATATCTTTTTAAGCTTTGGATATATTCGTGCTTTTGACTTTTCTGACCAAAAATTAATTGCACCTTCATTAAAAGATAAATTTTTATCAGGTATTATTATATCTTCATCGAACGCATCTATCTCACCAAGACCATCGCATGTTTTACATGCACCGTACGGATTATTAAAACTAAATAAGCGTGGTTCAATTTCATCTATACTAAATCCACTGACTGGACACATAAATTTATCTGACAATGTAATGATTTCATCTTTATCAATATTATAAATTTCAACACTTCCTTCACTCTCTTTTAAACTAATTTCAATACTATTTGCTAATCTGTCTCTGTTATCTTTTGAGGGCACAATTCTATCAATGACAACACTTATCGTATGTTTATAGTTTTTACTTAATTCAGGGATCTCTTCTTTTTGATAAAGCTTATTATTTATTAGGAACCTTTCATAACCTTTCTTAAAATACTCCTCAAATAGTTTTTTATATTCTCCTTTTCTACCTTTTATCAATGGAGACATAATCATTATTTTTTTTGAATTAAACTTAGAATTAACTTCATCTATCATTTCAGAACTTGTTAAACCTTTGATTGGTTTTCCTGTTGCTGGTGAGTAGGGGATACCAACTCTTGAAAATAATACTCTCAGATAATCATAAATTTCAGTTACCGTCCCTACTGTTGATCTTGGATTCTTGGATGTTGTTTTCTGGTCTATGGAAATAGCTGGTGACAATCCTTCTATTTTATCGACCTTAGGTTTGTCCATCATATCTAAAAATTGACGAGCATAGGCACTAAGTGATTCGATATATTTTCTCTGCCCCTCAGCATAAATAGTATCAAATGCTAATGTTGATTTACCTGAACCACTTACACCAGTTATGACAACAAGTTTATTCTTTGGTAAATTTAAGTTAATATTTTTTAAATTATGTTCATGAGCGTTATGAACTATGATGTGAGTAAGTGGTGAGTGTTTATCCATTAAATTAGATATCAATTAAAGATGATTTAATATATATTAATAATATCTTTTAATAAAAAAATTCATGGCTGGATCAGTAAATAAAGTAATTCTTCTTGGTAACTTAGGTAAAGACCCTGACATTAGAGCAACTCAATCTGGCTCCAGATTGGCTAGTTTTTCTATCGCCACTTCAACTAAATATCGTAACAAAGACACTCAGCAACTAGAGGATAAGACTGAATGGCATCGAGTCGTTGTATTTAACGATAAGCTTGCAGATATATGTGAAAAATATCTCAGAAAAGGTTCAAAGATATATATTGAAGGTCAGCTTCAAACAAGAAAATGGACAGATAACAATGGTGTAGATAAATACACAACTGAAGTAGTAATTCCAAACTATTCTGGAGTATTGACAATGTTAGATACTCGCTCCCAATCTTCTGTTAGTGAAGAAAGCAATAATAATCAATTAGACTCAGCTGCAGATGAAGCAATGGGTGGTTCAGAGACCTCAACAGCTGAACAACTCGATGATGATATTCCTTTTTAGATAAATCATTGGCAAAAAAGAAAAAAACTAAAGCAAAACAACTAGATGTATTGGATACTAAGATTTATCCAAACATTGATATAACAGATGAATTAGAAAAAAGTTACTTAGACTATGCCATGAGTGTCATAGTCTCTAGAGCTTTACCCGATGTTCGTGATGGACTTAAACCTGTGCACAGACGAATTTTGTATTCTATGTATGAGTCCTCTTATCATCATAACAAACCTTATAAAAAATCAGCAAGAATAGTTGGAGATGTTATGGGTAAGTATCATCCTCATGGTGACTCAGCTATCTATGAGTCTATGGTAAGAATGGCACAAGATTTTACAATGCGTTTACCCTTAATTGACGGTCAAGGAAATTATGGTTCAATGGATGGAGATCCTGCAGCAGCTATGCGTTATACCGAGGCAAGATTAGATAAAATATCATCCTTTATGTTAGAAGAGTTAGAGTATGAAACAGTTCAGCTGAGAGCTAACTATGATGAAACATTAACTGAGCCTAAGGTTTTGCCATCCAGATTTCCAAATATATTTGTAAATGGTGCCAGTGGTATTGCAGTAGGCATGGCAACTAATATTCCACCTCACAATTTAGGAGAAATTATAGACGCCACTTTACTACTTATCGATGAACCAGATACAACATCTAAACAACTTCATAAGATTGTAAAAGGTCCAGATTTTCCAACAGGAGGAATTATATCTGGTACAGCTGGCCTAAGCTCAATGTATGAGACTGGGAGAGGTAGTGTTACGGTACTTTCAAAATTACATGAAGAAAAAATAAAAAATAGAAATGCAATTGTTATTTCTGAAATACCTTATTTACAAAATAAATCAAAATTATTAGAGCGTATTGCTGATGTGGTAAATAACAAAACTATAGAAGGCATAAATGATATTCGAGATGAGTCTAATAAAGAAGGTGTTAGAATTGTCGTAGAGTTAAAATCTTCTGCAGTTCCTGAAATTATAAAAAACCAGTTATTTCAATACACTCCTTTAAAAACTTCATTTAGCAGTAATATGTTAGCTTTAAAAGAGACAAAACCATTAACGTTAAACCTAAGAGACGGTCTATCATACTTTGTTAATTTTAGAAAAGACGTCATTACAAAAAGAACTGTTTATAAGCTTAATAAAGCGCGTGAAAAAGCAAATATTTTAATTGGATTATCAATAGCTGTTAACAATATCGATGCTGTTATAAATTTAATTAAAAAATCTAAGACACCTGCTGAAGCTAAAGAAAAATTATTATCAACCAAATGGACTATAAAATCTAATATAGCTCAATATATTAAACTCATAAGTTCTTCTAATAAGACCTCATCGTCTAAAGTTTCTTTAGACGAAGAACAAGCTAAAGCAATACTAGAACTTAGATTACAAAAATTAACTGCTTTAGAAAGAGACGATATACTCAATAATCTTAAATCATTAGTTGAAGACATTAATTCATACTTAAAAATATTAAATTCAGATAAGCAATTATTAAAGGTACTAAAAGGTGAGTTGACAGAAATTAAAGATGGCTTTGCTTCACCTAGGAAAACTGAGATTCAAAAGCATGATATAGAAGACATAGACACTGAAGATTTAATCATTGAAGAGGATGTTGTCGTTACAGTTTCACATCAGGGTTATATAAAAAGGGTATTAAAATCTTCATACAAGGTTCAAAAAAGAGGTGGTAAAGGGAAGAACGCAATGACTACACGAGACGAAGACTTTTTAGAACAAGTTTTTGCCGCAACAACAAGAGATACTATTTTATTCTTTACCTCAGTTGGTAAGGTTTACTCTATGAAAGCATATGAACTCCCAGCAGGAACTCCAACTTCGCGAGGTAAAGCTATAGTAAATTTAATACCAATTTCAAAAAATGAAAAAATCTCATCTATTCTCTCTCTTCCAAAAGAAATAAATGATTTTGATAATTATAATTTGGTGTTTGCAACAAACCTTGGAAATATAAGAAAAAATAAATTAAAAGATGTAGCTATGAGTGGAACTAGAAAACTTTCTCGTTCTGGTAAAACAGCTATTAAACTAAAAACAGGGGATAGACTAATAGGCGTAATTTCAGTAATTGAAAATGATGACGTTCAATTAGCTACTACTAATGGAAAATCTATTAGATTTGCAACAAAAGATCTAAGAGAATTTTCTGGTTTAGGTTCGGCTGGTGTTAGAGGTATCAAGCTTGCCAAGGATGATAAAGTAGTCTCAGTTTGTAGCCTTGTTCATAATAAAATATCTATCGATGTAAGAGAGTCTTATTTAAAGGCAAAGAACGAAGCTAAAAAAGACTTATCTAAAATTAATAAAAAATTTCAAGAACTAGCTGACACTGAAGAGTATCTTCTATCCGTTACTGAAAATGGATATGGAAAATTAAGCTCTGCTTATGAATATAGAATTACCAATAGAGGAGGATCTGGAGTGACTAATATTACAATAACACCAAAAAATGGAAGAGTAATTCAATCTCTGAAAGTAAATTTAGATGATAATATAGCTTTAATATCAGACTCTGGTAAATTATTAAGGTGTAATGTTGGAGATAATATTCGAGTTGTAGGTCGTGTATCACAGGGTGTATCTGTCTTTAAAATAGATGCAAAAGAAAAAATAGTATCAGTAGCTCGATTAGAGGATTAAATTATAAATGTCAAAAATAGGTATCTATCCAGGATCATTTGATCCAATTACTTATGGTCATCTTGATATAATTCAAAGGAGTCTAAATGTTGTTGATGAATTGATAATTGCAGTATCAAACAATAAATCTAAAGACCATTTAATATCTGTTGATGATAGATTAGAATTGATAAATCAATCCATACAATCATTACCAAAAGAGAATTTAAATAAAATTAAAGTTGAAAAATTTGATAATTTGCTTGTCCATTATGTTAAATCTAAAAATGCTTCTTTAATCATAAGAGGTTTAAGAGCTGTTTCAGATTTTGAGTATGAGTTTTTAATGACAGGAATGAATAGAACTATAGACAAAGAAATAGAAACGATATTCTTAATGTCTTCAGAGAAATATCATTTTATTTCATCAAGATTTATAAAAGAAATTCAGAAACTAGGTGGGGATATTTCTAAAAGTGTTCCAAAACCAGTTCTTGATTTCTTATCAAAAATTTGAAATGTTCACATTTTCTACTTGGGCCCATAGCTCAGCCGGTAGAGCACCTGACTTTTAATCAGGGTGTCGCAGGTTCGAATCCTGCTGGGCTCACCACTTCTTTTACTAGAGGTTTTGAGGAAATCTAATGATCACGATATATTTAGCTGGCGAAATTCATAGTAATTGGCGTGAAGAAATTATTAATCTTTGTGAAGAAGATAAACTAGATATTAAATTTACCTACCCTGTAACAAATCACGATAACTCTGATAATGTTGGTATAGAGATATTAGGGAGTGAGGAAAAAAATTTTTGGAAAGACCAAAAAGGAGCTAATATAAATTCTATTAGAACAAAAAAGTGTATTCAAGATTGTGACTTAGTAATTGTTAAGTTTGGAGAAAAATATAAGCAATGGAATGCTGCCTTTGATGCAGGATATGCAGCAGCTCTTAATAAGTCATTAGTTGTCATACATAATGAAGATCAACAACATGCTTTGAAAGAAATTGATGCTGCTGCTTCAGCAGTGGCAAGTGATACAAAGCAGGTAGTTCGAATTTTAAAATATGTTTTAGAGGGGTCTTTATAAGTTTATTATTAGGTTACATCTTGTTTGATTTAGTAACTTTACCAATATTTCACGATTATATTGTTTTTTCATTACCAACTTATAGTTAGATAAAAAGCAGTAGCTGTAATATGCTAATATATAATATTATTTTAGTATTTTTATTATATTAATTAATTGAATGAATGATTATCAGGTAAATAATTTAACACCAACGATTGGTGCAGAAATTTCAGGTATAGATTTATCCAAAGATCTAAACTCGAAAAATCTTGATAATATTTATAAAAATTTAATAGATCACAAAGTTATTTTTTTTCGTAATCAGAACTTAAAGCCAGAGGATCACATCGCATTTGCTAAGAGCTTTGGTGATATTGAACCCCCACATCCTATCTATCCACACGTAGAAAATTTCCCTGAAATTACTTTATTGGAGAATGATCCTTCTAACCCCCCTGACACAGATGAATGGCATACTGATGTAACTTTCAAAACAAAACCACCTTTCACTTCCATACTTTATAGTAAGGAAATACCACCATCGGGAGGAGATACATTATGGTGTTCATTAATAGCGATTTATGACGACCTCCCAGAAAATATTAAATCTGACTTAGAGACTAAAAGAGCAGTTCATGATATGGGAGCATTTAGAAATAACTTTAGTAGCGAAGATAATGAAGAATACTCAAAAAAATTGAATGCAGGCTTTGAAAAATTTGGAAATGCTGTTCACCCAATCATTAAGGTTCATCCAATATCTAAGAAAAAATTTTTATATATTAATCCGAGCTTTACACGACATATTATTGGCTTAGACATGACAGACTCTAATAATTTACTCTCTTATCTATTTAATTTTATGACAAAGCCACAGTATCAAGTTAGGTTTAAGTGGACCCCAAATACTTTAGCTTTATGGGATAATAGATGTACCATGCATTATGCTATTGGTGATTACCTACCACATCGTAGAGTAATGAACAGAATAACTGTTCTTAATGATAAAAGAGAAATTTCACAATAATTAAGTTTAGTTTTTTATTAATAATTTTAACATTGAATATATTATGTTAATAATCTTCCTATGATTGATAAAAGAAAATTTTATATAAATGGTGATTGGGTGGATCCTGTAAATAAAAATGATTGTAACGTAATTGATCCATCGACAGAAGAACCATATGTTACTATTTCACTAGGAAGTGCAGATGATACCAATAAAGCTGTTGAAGCTGCAAAAAACTCTTTTTTAACATGGAAAAATACCTCTAAAGAAGAGCGTATTGAACTTTTAGAAAAACTTTTAAAAATTTATAGAAATCGCTCTGAAGAAATGACAAATGCAATATCAAAAGAACTTGGGGCACCTTTAGACTGGGCATCATCGGCGCAGATGGGTTCTGGTGAGTCTCATATAGAGGACTTTATTAAAAGATTAAAAGAATTTGAATTTGAGTCAAAGTTTGATGAGAACTCTGACAATTATATTGTCTATGAACCAATAGGAGTTTGCGGTTTAATAACCCCATGGAATTGGCCAATTAATCAAATTGCTTTAAAAGTTATACCTGCCTTTGCTACTGGGTGTACGATGATCTTAAAACCATCTGAGATGGCACCTTTATCAGGTTTATTATTTGCTGAAATGATTCATGAAGCCGGTTTTCCTGCTGGTGTTTTCAATTTAGTAAATGGTGACGGCGCTGGTGTTGGATCACAAATCTCAGGGCATCCAGATATAGATATGGTTTCTTTTACTGGTTCAACTCGTGCTGGGAAACTTATTTCTAAGAATGCTGCCGATACAATTAAAAGAGTTTGTTTAGAACTTGGTGGAAAGGGCGGTAATATAATTTTTGCAGATGCATACCCAGATGCTGTTAGAGATGGTGTAAGAAATATTATGAGCAATGCTGGTCAATCGTGTGATGCTCCAACCCGTATGTTAGTTGAAAAATCTATTTATGAAAAAGCTGTTAAAGAAGCTGCAGATGAAGCTAACAAGATAGGTGTAGACTTACCCTCTAAATCAGGTGACCATATTGGCCCTGTTATTAATAAATCACAATTTGATAAAATACAGGCATTAATTCAAAGCGGTATAGATGAAGGGGCAACTCTTGTAGCTGGTGGAGCTGGTAGACCATCTAATTTTGAAAAAGGTTATTATGTTAAACCAACAGTATTTACAAATGTTAAAAATGAAATGAGAATAGCTAAAGAAGAGATTTTTGGTCCAGTACTTTCTATTATTCCATTTGACTCTGAAGAAGAAGCAATCTTAATCACTAATGATACCCCTTATGGTCTTGGTAACTTTTTGCAAACAGAAGATAAAGAGAGAGCTAGAAGAGTATCAAAGCAACTTAGAGCTGGTGTAGTTCAAATTAATGGAAATGCTCCAGACTCAGGAACACCTTTTGGTGGATACAATCAATCTGGTAATGGTCGAGAGGGTGGAACATGGGGCCTTCATGAATACTTGGAAGTTAAAGCAATAAGTGGGTGGAAGTAGATGATAGGATTTGTCATGGTTGGAACAAACGATTTAGACAGAGCTATTGATTTCTATGACACAATTCTAGAAATAATCGATTTAAAAAGAGTTGAAAAAACAGAAACATACGGATCTTATGCTCCAAAATCAAATTCTGAAGCTATAGAATTCTATGTTACTATTCCTCACAATAAAGAAAATGCCACTGTGGGTAATGGAACTCAAAT
The DNA here is from genome assembly GCA_902557145.1 of uncultured Alphaproteobacteria bacterium. GTDB lineage: Bacteria > Pseudomonadota > Alphaproteobacteria > HIMB59 > HIMB59 > HIMB59. Next base: position 16,101 of record CACDYZ010000002.1, read on the forward strand.
TTCTTTTTACATTGACAAAAAAGAGACTGTCGACATGTTTCATTCAACTGCAATAAAACTAGGCGCTAAAGATGAAGGCGCACCTGGCGAAAGATATGAGGGTGAGTATTACTCATACCTTAGAGACTTAGATGGTAACAAGATTTGTGGTTACACTTATTTCACTAAGTAGAAATATAATTAATTTCAATGTCTTACTCTAATATTGAAAATAAATTAAATTCTGGTGACGTTGTAATATTAGATGGTGGGATGGGTGCAGAATTAGAAAACCTTGGAGCTTCTATGGATAAAGATCTTTGGTCGGGGAGATGCTCTATTGATGAACCTGATATTGTATACAAAGCACATCAAAACTTTATAAATTCAGGCGCTGATATTATAACTACTAACACATATGCTAGCACTCCCATTTCTATGAGAGAGTATGGTTACGAACATCATATTGAAGATTGGAATAATGCCAGTGTAAATATAGCAAAATCAGTGGCAAATAATTCTGACCGTGAAATTGCTATAGCTGGTTCAGTATCAACATATGGAAGTTGGGATAAAATTGAACCTGAATATTTAAAGCCAGGTTTTATTCAACATATAAATATTTTATCTAATGGTGGTGTAGATTTAATTATTCTTGAGGCAATGACTTCATCAACCAGAACTATTGAGTCATTATTAGATAGTTCTGATCAATTTGATCTACCAGTATGGCTTTCAATATCTTGTGCTTTAGATAGAGAAAGTAATAAGCTTATGCTTGGCTATCAAGAGAGTTTTAATAACTCTGAAGCTTTTTTTTATGATGATTTTGAAAGTACGATAATTAAATTTAATGATATTCACAATGGACCTATTTTAATAGCTCACTCTGATATTAAGGTTGTTAATCAAGCAGTTATGATTGCTAAAAACAACTATGATGGAATTATTGGTGTGTACCCTAATAATGGTTTTTTTAAAAAACCTAAGTGGAATGTAATTGAAAGTATTTCTCCAAAAGATTATTTAGAAGAAGCACAACAGTGGGTTGAAAATGGTGCTCAAATAGTAGGGGGCTGTTGTGGAATTAGTCCAAACCATATCAAAGCACTATCAAACTTAAAAAATTAATTTTTATTTATCATTGAAAATTTATAAGAAGATGTATTTTCCATTAGTAAATTTGTATCTATGCTTACTCCTAATCCTTCTCTATTTTCTAATTCAATAAATCCTTTATTTATTTCAAAGTTTTTATTATAAAATTTTGAAGTATAGGCAATGTACTCTGGAAAAAATTCAGCCATTTCTGTTTTAGGAAAACTCATACACAAATGGATCATTGCTGATGCTGCTATTGACATAGAATTCCAACAATGAGGGGTAACTCTAACATTTTTTTTATTTGATAGTTCTATTATTTTAATCATATCAATAATTCCCCCAACACTCGAAATATCTGGATTAAAAATATCAACAGCATCTGCAGCTAGAGTTTCAATAAAATGATTTATTCCGCATTGTTTTTCTCCTGTAACAATTCTTAAACCCGTTTGATTTTTAATTTCTTTTAGAGCTCGAGTAGCTTCACCATCAACTGGCTCTTCAAACCAATATGGTTTAAATTCCTTTACAAGTGGAGCTAATTTTAAAGAAACATTTGTGTCATTAGGACAAGCTAGATCTAACATTAGAGGTACATTAAATCCTAATGTCTTTCTTATTTTTGAGACACATATAGCAGCTTGATCTATTGTTCTTTTTTGAAGAGGATATATTTTTATACCACCATAACCCTGATTTAATATTTCTTCACATCTAGATGATAAAGTCTCATCACTTTTAAAATCTTCACTCCAAATAGTTGCGTAAACAGGTACTTTATCTCTATATTCACTTGATAAAATTTTATATAGAGGTTTTTTTTTCTTTTTACCTTCAATATCCCAAAGACTCATTTCAATAGCACTTGTTGCAGCAGAAAAATCAATTCCACGATGCCCATCCGCTATGACTTCAACTTCCTTATGAAATCTGTCTGGTGTTAAATTTTCTATATGTGAAAGTGAATTAACAAGATTATGAATAATTTCTACAATACCTTTTTCTCTTGTAGGCAATGTAAATGCTTCACCCCATCCATAATATCCTCCATCGGTAGTCAGCTTAAGAAATATAAAAGGTTTTATTTGCGACCATCCATCATCACTTGGTTTAGATTTGGTAATCCAGGTTTCTATTTTATTTAAAAAACTCATTTATTTATTAAAATTTTTCAATTAATCTCTTTAAGTGTGTGTCACTAACACCACAACACCCACCAATTATTTGTATTTGATCGTCAATAAATTCTAAACAGGAATTTGCAAACTCATCTTCTGTGCTCATAGCAATAGCTTCATGAGTACTTGTATCAAATTTATGTATTTCTGGATAATACATCATTGGACCCTTCCAATGATCTTTTATTATTTTCAATCCACCATAACTATCTTGAAACCATGTGTGCATAATACCATAAACATCTCCACCAATGTTTGTAAGTGTTTTTATTATGTCTTCAAATTGAATAATATCATCTTCAGGTAAAAATTTTGGTTGTTCCTTGTACTTTTTCTCATCATAAATTAATGATTTTTCTTTTTCTGCTCTAAAATTTCTTCCAACTATACTGTTGTCAAATTTACTTTCACAACAACTTAGACCAACCCATACAGGAAGACCGGTTTGTAAAGCTGCATTTAGTAATATTTCAGAATGGTTTATATCAAGTAACATTTCTAAAATTAATAGGTCTACTCCAGTGTCTTTTAGTATGTTAGCAGCTTCAATATAATTTCTCTCTTCTTGTTTATATGAAGGTATAAATTTTGGGTTAGGTACAAATTCATTTTCTTTTAATGCAAAAAAATTTGACAGGCTTCCAGCTATAGCAACTTTTTCATTTTTATTAGTGTTTTTGATTGCTTTTCTTGCTAATTCAACAGATTTAATTAAAAACCTTTCTGTTTCATTTTTGCGATTCAAACTATCTAGTACATGTCTACTTGTTGCAAATGTATTTGCAGTAATGATATCACAACCTACATTTATAAAATTTTCATGAACTTTGACTACTATATCAGGTGAAGTAATTGTAGCTAGCGCAGCAAATGCTGGACTCATATCTCCACCTAGTTTTGCTATCTCTGAACCATTTCCACCATCTAAAAAAATTTTTGATTTATTTTTTAATTTTTCTTTAAATATCATGTGTTTTTTGGATTTGGTGCTAGAACAACTGCTAAAATTCCTCCAATCACAATCATCGAGCTTCCAATTATTTCTCGTAAACCAAATGGTTCATCCGTAAGAATACTTGAGCTTGTGACTCCAACTAATATTTCGGATAAAAAAAGTATTGAACATAAACCAGCTCCTAATTTACTTGGTGACCAAAATATAACCACACCTGTAGGTATAAAATAAAAAACAGATATAAAGAAAAGAAATGAGGACATAGCAATAAATGAATCTATTGTAGGCATTGGTCCTAGATAATCTGTTAAAAAGAAGCCAGCTACTATGTTGAACAAAGTACCATAAAAAAAGAAAGAAAAAATTGTAGGAAATACACCATCAGTCTTAACTATTTCCAAACGTATCATTCCTGCAGCAAATAATGCTCCACCAGCAAGAGCCAACCAATCACCGGCATTCTCTGGTAATGGAATGATTGTTTGTTTACTAAATACAATCCATAATCCACCAAGAGCTAAACCAAGTGTTAATGCTCTTTCTACCCCAGGTTTTTTCTTTAAAAATAAAATCTCAAAAATAGTTGTCCAAATAGGAGTCATATAAAAAAGAATTAATGCACGAACTACGTCCGTTAGAAGAAAACTTAGTGCGTAACAAATAAAACCACCTCCACAAAGTAACCCTGTTATTGGTAACTCTAAACCAAAAGTCCTTCCTTTAACTTTTCGCCATAATGCAATAGGGGATAATATTAGAACTCCAATAATCATTTGTGCAATAGTTCCCCAACCACCTGTTAGTCCACCATCTTCTAAAATTCTTTGTGGTAACCAATATATTCCCCATGATCCAGCTGATATAGCTAATGCAAATGCTATTTTGTAATGATGAGGATGTCTCATGATTAATTAATCTAGCAGAGGTTTAAACTTACTAAAGTTAAATATCTCTTCATACTTTTTTGCAAAAGCAAATAATTTCAAATCACTTTTGTTTTTTCCAATTATTTGCATACCCATAGGCATACCTTTCTCATCAAACCCTACAGGAACAGTAATTGTGGGTAATTCAAGAAGACTTGATAATATGAAAATTTCTAACCAACGATGATAGGTATCTAGTTCAAGAGAATTTATTTTTTTTGGAAATTGAAGAGTTTTATCAAATGGAAAAATTTGTGCAGATGGAAGGGCAAGAAAATCAAAATTTTTAAATATATTTTCTATCTGTTCATAACATTTATTTTTTTGATCTTTTGCAATTTGTAAATCTTTATCACTTATATTTTTACCATTATTGTATTCCCATATGGCTTGATAAGTCATTGTATTGATATCTTTTATATTCATTGCCAAGGTATCTTCATAAATACTTTTTGATCTAAAGACAATCCAACTGCTCCATAAGGCATCATGATCGAAATCTAGCTTTAGTTTTTCAATTTTAATATTTAAATCTTCTAATTTTTTAAGTTGTTTTTCACAAATATCTAAAATTTTATTCTCAATTTTATAATTAGAACTCATATTTGATAACCATCCAATTTTGATATTAATAAAATCCTTTTCATCTATTTTTTGATTTTTAAAAGGCTGATTTAAATCAAATGAATAATCATCTTTAATGTCACTTCCAACTATCTCGTCTAATAAAATTGCCATATCATTTGGAGTTCGTGCCAAACATCCAGGTGTTGTGAGGACAGGTATTTTTCTGTCTTTGCCTCTATCTACAGAAATTAAACCTGGTGTAGGTCTATACCCATATATATTAGCATACGCTGCTGGCCCTCTGCATGATCCCATCTGATCTGTACCATCTGCAAATGGCAGTAATCCTGCAGCAACAGCGGTACTAGCTCCACCACTAGAACCTGCAGCAGATTTTGAAAAATCATAACAATTTGATGTAGGGCCAAACAATCTATTAATAGTATGACCACCTACACCCAATTCTGCGGTATTAGTCTTACCTATGATAATAGCACCACTTTTAATAAGGCGATCAACAAACAAAGAATTTTTTTTTGGTAAATAATTTTTGGTTCCAGGAAAACCATAAGTTGTTCTAAGGCCAACTACATCACTCAAATCTTTTATAGCTATCGGAATACCGTTTAAAGGTTTATGAGTTTCTTTTAAATTATCTTTTTTAACAGCTTCTGAAATTAAAGTTTCTTTATCCTTAAGAAGAATTATAGCATTTAAATTTGGATTATATTTCTCAATTCTATCTAAATAGTATTGCATCAATTCTTTAATTGATAATTGATTGCTTTTAATATTTTGTATTATTTTTTCAACTGATTGATCTTCAAGCATAAATGCTTAACGTGCTTGATTTATACTTTGAAGAACGATTTCTTTTAATTCTAACAATGATGCCTTTTTAGGATTAGTTGCATAGGCTTGATCTTGCATTGCTTTTTGTGCAATTCTCTCAGCACAGTCTTCAGGAACATTGATTTCATTTAATCCTCTAGGAATATCTAATCTGTCCAGTATCTGTTCTATATTTTTGATAAACATTTCTACTGAATGATTTTCAAATTGCATTGCCTCAGACATTCTTTTAACTTTTTCATCCATACCAGGCAAATTAAAATTTAGAACAGGTGGTAAAACTATTGCATTAGTTAAACCATGATGAGTATTAAATTCTGCACCAACCATATGTGAGATAGAGTGAACATTACCAAGACCTTTTAGAAATGATATTCCACCTAAATAAGAACCTATTATCATACCACCTCTGGCTAATAAATTACTTGGTTCTTCAACGGCTAAGACAAGAGACTTTGATATTAGATTGAGACTCTCTAAAGCGGCTCCATCACAAAGAGGATTAAAACCTGGCACACAATACCCTTCAATACTATGAACCATAGCATCTACTCCTGTCCAAGCAGTTAATTTAGGTGGTAGTTCTAAAGTTAATTCCGGGTCAACTAATGTAAAGATAGGCCTTACATCAGGGTGCCAAATACAAAATTTCATCCCTTTCTCTAGATGTGTTACCATTGCTGTTATTTCAGTCTCAGCACCAGTTCCTGATGTTGTAGGAATTGTTATTATTTTTGGAAAGGCATTTTCTTTTGTAATTTTTGGAACAGGTTGTTCGAACTCAAAATCCCATAATGGTGTATCACTATTTACTGTTAAACATATTGATTTCCCACCATCCATCGCACTCCCACCTCCAATAGCAATAATAGCATCATGTTTACCATTTCTAAACTGATCACATCCTTTGGATATTTCATCATCACGTGGATTTGGCGATATATCATAAAAAATATCAGATTTGATATTATTTTTGGACAGTAACGTTTCTAATTTATTAATAAATGGAAGATCTTTACTGCCACTATCTGTAACAATTAATGGATTTTTAATCTCAGATTCTTCACAAAATTTTCCAATCTCATTAAATCTTCCAGGGCCGTAGTATGTTGTTGTTGGAAATGTCCAATCTTGATTAGAGAGAATGTCAGTTTCACTTAGTTTAAAGTTTTTCATTTAAGATAATAAAGTTTATAACAAGTTCATAGCGATATTAAATGATTAATTTTATAAATAATCAAAAAAATACATTTCTAGCAATCACCGCAATGGTAGTTGGAGTTATATTTATCGATATACATGGATTGATTGTAAAATATTTAGGAGGTGAGTATTCAACAATTCAATTGGCACTTTTCAGAAATACTTTTGCTATTATTCCATTAATACTTTTATTAGTTTATAACAAAGAAAGTTCAGATCTCTTTAAAAATTTAAGCAAAAAATTTATTTTGTTTTGTTTTATTAGAGGCTCTTGTTTTTTAGCAATCAATATTCTTTATTACATTGCTATTAATAATATGGAATTTGCAACAGCATCTACTCTTACTTTCTCATCAACTTTTTTTATAGTTATATTGTCTATTTTTTTTTTAGGGGATAAGGTTGGCATATATAGATGGTCTGCTGTCATAATTGGTTTTGTTGGTGTTGTTATGATAATGAGACCAAATAGTAGTATTTTCTCTTATTACTCAATTTTACCAATACTTGTTGCGTTTTTATGGGCAGTCCAAGTAATTATATTAAAATTTATTCCAGATAACTTTTCTACAGGTAAAATACAGTTTTACTCTTTATTTTCATCTTTTCTTGGTTCTTTAATTTTTATTTTTTTTACAACAGGTCATACTTATATTGAGACCCAAAGTGACTTTTTTATTTTATCATTAATTGGTATTTTTGGTGGTACTGCTGCCATCCTTTTTATTTACTCGTATAGGTTGATTGCAGCAAGTAAAATAGCTGTCTTTGAATATTTAGCAATACCATCTTCATTTATTCTGGCTTGGATATTTTTTGGTGAAGCACCCTTTGATCAACTTTTTCCTGGAGTATTATTAATAGTTTTTGCTGGTTTAATTATTATATGGAGAGATAAAAATAAAAAGATTAATAAGCCAAATTAGAAATTAAAATTATTTTGATTTCATAGATTTCATAACAATAGTCCGATCAATTTCACCAACTAACTCTCCTGAATTGGTGCTTATAATAGGGTAGGCGGTGTCATCTTCACAAATTTGATCGATTAAAGATTCAATTTTAGCATTTTCATCAATGCACTTTGTTTTATCTAAAAATAAGTTTTTAGACTCGTCAGAGCATTCTTTACGCATAACTTTTCCTGCACTTAGCACTTTATATTTTGGAACATCTTCACAAAAATCTTTAACATATTGATCGACAGGATTTGCTACTATTTCCTCAGGTGTTCCTACTTGGGATATTTCACCATCTTTCATGATAGCAATATGATCTCCCATTTTTATGGCTTCTAAAAAATCATGTGTAATAAAAACCATCGTTCTTTGAAGTTTTTTTTGTATGTCTAAAAGTTCATCTTGCATTTCTCTTCTAATAAGAGGGTCTAATGCAGAAAAAGGTTCATCGAATATTAATATTTCAGGTTCAACTGCCATAGCACGAGCTAAACCAACTCTTTGTTGCATACCACCAGATAATTCTCTTGGATAATTGTTGTGCCATCCTTTTAAACCAACAAGATTTAAAGACTCCATTGCCTTGTCTAACCTATCTTGTTTTTTCTCTCCTCTAATTTCTAAACCGTAAGAAATATTCTCAAGCACAGTTCTGTGTGGGAAAAGTCCAAAGTGTTGAAAAACCATACTCATTTTATTCCTTCTAAGATTTAATAAGCTATTTCTGCTAATCTTAGTAACATCTGTGTCATCAATAATCACAGATCCTGATGTAGGTTCAATTAATCTTGTCAAACATCTTACCAAAGTTGATTTACCACTTCCTGAAAGGCCCATAACAACAAAAGTCTCTCCTTTTTGTATGGAGAAACTAACATCCTTTACAGCAACTACATGACCTGTTTTTTCTTGAACTTCATCTCTAGTTAAATTTGGATCAAGATTTTCTAATATTTTCTTTTCATCATTTCCAAAAATTTTCCATATATTTGAGCAAATAATTTTATCCATACCAAAGCGATTTGTTGATATTATATTGTGAATTAATACTATTAAAATAAAATTATTTTTATAAATTCATTAATTGAGGTTTATATATAAGTAAGTAATGTCTTTAGATCAAAATTTAGAAGTAAATAAAAAGCTTAATAAAAATATAATCTTATATTTAAGTATTTTTATTATTGGAGCTATTGCTTATTATCTTTCAATTACAAACGAAGATCCTACTGTTTTTCCTAAATCTATTACCGATGAATTTAAATTTACTGCATGGATAAATGCCGGTGAAGATTATTTAAAAGATAATTATAGATGGATAACTAGATTATTTGCTTCATTTTTACAGGCTGGTTACATGGCATTAGAAAATTTTTTCGTTGAGTCTCCCTGGATTTTAATAATGTCCTTGATGACTCTCCCTGCACTAGCATACGGAGGAATAAGATTAGCCTTATTTTGTATGTTCACAGTTTACTTTTGGGGAGCTGTTGATATGTGGGAAGTCTCAATGCAAACTTTAGCCTTGATGGGGTTATCAGTAATTTTATCTGTAATTTTTGGAGTAATTCTAGGAATACTCAGCTCACAAAATGATAGGTTTGAGAGTTTTCTCAAACCCATTTTAGATACTATGCAAGTGATGCCTGCCTTCGTCTACTTATTCCCTGCAATGTTCTTTTTTGGAATTGGTGGAGCTCCTGCAATACTCGCTACTCTAATTTATGCCATGCCACCAATTATAAGATTAACTAATTTGGGTATCAGACAAGTATCGAAAGAAACAATTGAGTCAGCTGAGTCATTTGGTTCAAACAAGTATCAACTTTTATTTAAAATTAAAATCCCGATGGCCTTACCAAGTATTATGATGGGAGTTAATCAAACAATAATGATGGCATTAGCGCTAGTTGTTCTTGCTACTTTTATTGGTGCTGAGGGTCTAGGTGGTCAAGTATGGCAGGCTATAAGAAAATTAGACGTAGGATGGGCTATGGAAGGTGGCCTTTGTATTCTATTTATGGCAATTATGTTTGACAGATTAAGTAGCGCAATTAGTAAAGATAAAGAAACTTTACCAGATGATGTTGAAAAATTTTACTTATTACCCCAAAGTTTACAAAGATACCCTTTAGCTAATATAATAGAATTACCATTGAGGATAATAGTTAAATTTACATATTTAATTTTTTCAAATGTTATTAATCTCTTAGCTCATTTTTTAGATAGCTCAATTTCAATCTTCAATAAATCATATGCTGGTATAGTTAAAAATTTTATGAACCAAAGATATTTTTTATTTTCCTCATTATTAATATTCGTTTTAATTTATATTTTTGACGCTTACTTTTTTACTGTTGGAACATTTCCAGAAACTTGGACTATTGAAATACAAAAACCAATTGAAAATGCTGTAAAGGCTATGACTCTTGATCCAGGATTTATTGCATTTGCAAAAGGTTTGAAATACTTCATTTATTTGTATCTGCTCAAACCATTAAATGTATTTCTCACGCAAATACCTTGGTGGTACACAATGACTGTATTTATAATTATAGGGTACGTAACTGTGGGTTTAAGGTTTGCAACAATTACAGCAATTTTATTAGCTTTTATTGGAGCTACTGGAATGTGGATGCATTCAATGATTACATTATCTTCTGTATTAGTCTCAGTATTAATTTGTTTTGTAATAGGAGTTCCGCTTGGAGTGCTAGCTTCTTATAACAAATGGTATAGAGATATTCAAAATGTCGTTCTAGATGCCATGCAAACTTTACCTTATTTCTGTTATTTAATTCCTGTTTTAATGTTTTTTGGTGGCAATATAGTATCAGCTGTCATAGCAACTGTTATTTATTCTGTACCACCAATCATAAGATTAACAGCACTTGGTTTATCACAAGTATCGGGTGGCTATTCAGAGGTTTCAAAATCTTTTGGTGGCACAGGTATTCAAACTTTAAATAAAGTAAAATTTCCATTAGCTGTTCCCAGTTTAGTAATGGGCTTCAATCAAACTGTTATAATGGCTTTTGCTATGCAAATCGTTACTCCTTTAATTGGAGGTAAAGGACTTGGCCTACAAGTATTTAATGCACTCCAAAGGTCTGACACAGGCAGAGGGTTGTCAGCTGGTTTAGCTATTGTGCTTCTTGCTATTATTATAGATAGAATTACTCACGCCTGGACTAAAAAACAAAGACAAGCACTTGGACTAGACCAGTCTTAATGAATTTCAAAAAAGATTTTCCTTTAACTAGTTCACATTGGGGAACTTATAGGGCCAAAGTAAAGAATGGTAAAGTTAAAGAATTAATAGGATGGGAAAATGATAAAGATCCTTCTCCTATAGGACAAGGAATTGTAGATGTTCATAATCATCAAACACGAATAGACTCACCTATGATAAGAAAAAGTTGGATGGATAAAGGTCCAGGTTCAAATAATAATTCAAGAGGAACAGATCCTTTTATATCAATTTCTTGGGACGAGGCAGAGAAAATTGTATCCAATGAATTGAATAGAGTTAAGAATGATTTTGGTAATGCATCCATATTTGGAGGATCTTATGGATGGGCTAGTGCTGGTAGATTTCATCATGCTCAAAGTCAACTCCATCGTTTTTTAAATTGTATTGGAGGTTACACAAGATCAAAATTTACATATAGTTTTGCTGCGGCAGAAGCAATGGTTCCTCATATACTGGGAAGTTATAGAGCTTATCTTGACACATGCACTAGTTGGGAATCAATTGAGGAGAATACTGAACTATTTATATGTTTTGGTGGGGTTCCATTAAAAAATGGTCAAATAGCTCAAGGCGGAACTGGAAGCCACAAACAGAAAGAAAAGCTTATTCGTTCAGCTAATGCAGGAATAAAATTTGTTAATTTTAGTCCACTAAATAGTGACCTATTGGATGAGGTTAATGGGGAATGGCTAGCGTTAAGACCTAACACTGACGTTGCCATCATGCTAGCTTTGGCACATACACTTTATAAAGAGAAATTGTATGATGATAAATTTATTGAAAAATACACGGAGGGTTTTGATAAGTTTCTTCCATATCTTCAAGGCGATATTGATGGAATTGTAAAAGATGCTAATTGGGCTTCATCAATTAGTGAAATTCCATCAGAAAAAATCATATCACTGGCAAAGGAGATGTCATCTAAGCGTACTATGATCTCTGTTAGTTGGTCTTTGACAAGACAAGATCACGGAGAACAACCTTTTTGGGCAGCTATAATGTTAGCATCCATGGTAGGACAAATTGGTTTACCTGGAGGAGGTTTTGGATTTGGTTACAGCGCAACAAATCATATTGGAGGTCAATTTTCAATAATACCTGGAGCAGCCTTTCCTCAAACTCAAAATAAAATTGAAGACTTCATTCCTGTAGCAAGGATAAGTGATTTACTTTTAAATCCTGGCGGCAGTTTTGATTTTGATGGTAAAGAATATAAATACCCTGATATTAAATTAATTTATTGGGCAGGGGGTAACCCATTTCACCATCATCAAGATATAAATAGGCTTTTACAAGCTTGGCAAAAACCTGAAACAATTATTTCAAATGAATGGTGTTGGAATTCATTAGCTAAATATTCTGATATTATTCTACCATGTACCACCTCACTTGAAAGACAAGATATAATGCTTACTCCTCGCGATCCTTATGTTGTTTCAATGTCAAAATTAGTTGAACCTTTTGGTCTTGCAAAAAATGATTTTGATATTTTTAAAGGAATAGCAAATAAAATGGGTATTGAAAAAATATTTACAGAAGGTAGAGATGAAGAAGAATGGCAGAAATGGATCTATCAAGAAACGTCTATTAAATCCAAGTCATCAAACATAAATTTTCCAAGCTATGAAGAGTTCAGAGATATAGGTTGGTTCAAAGTGCCTCCACCTCATGAAAATACATTAATGTTAAAAGATTTTAGAAAAGATCCAATCAACAATCCTTTGGCTACCCCTAGTGGAAAAATTGAAATATTTTCAAAAACAGTTGATAGCTTTAATTATGATGATTGCCCTGGACATCCCTCATGGTTAGAGCCATGTGAGTGGCTTGGACTTAAAAATAAAAAATATCCCTTACACCTAATTTCTAATCAACCCAAAAATAAACTTCATAGTCAAATGGACCATGGTAGTTACAGCCAATCGTTTAAGATCAAAGATCGAGAGCCCATTGAAATGCATTCAAATGATGCTAGTAGTCGAGGTATAAAAGATGGTGATATTGTAAAACTTTTTAACGATAGAGGTGCTTGTTTAGCTGGAGTTAATATAAACAATAAAATACGCCCAGGTGTTGTCCAAATTAGTACAGGTGCTTGGTACGATCCAGATAATCCAAAACATTTAAATACTATTTGTAAACATGGCAATCCAAATGTGCTCACAAAAGACAAGGGAACGTCTAAACTGGGTCAGGGGCCTATTGCACATTCATGTCTTATTGAAGTAGAATTAGTAAAAGATAATATCTCACCTGTGACAGCGTATGATCCCCCAACAATAATTAGAGATAATAAAAATGATTTCAATACATCTATAGACAAATAAATGGGAAATTTACAAGAAGAAGTTGATTTAAAAAAGACAATTAAAATAAGTGCGCGTAGATTTGAGGAGTCACCATATATTGAGAGAACTCAAACTTCAAATATGGTAAGAGGTGTTTATGCAGGTAGATACTTTCCAATGCAAATTGATGAAGATCCCATAGAAAAATATTGGTTGTTAAGACAAAAGGCACTAATATTTGATGTACCAGAAAAACCTATTGAAATATCTGGAAAAGACTCAGTTTCTTTTTTAAATAAAGTATTAACAAGAGAAATTTCAAACACGAAAAAGGGTAGAGGTTACTACGCTCTTGCTTGTACACCACAAGGTGGAATTTTTATGGACGGTGTTCTATTTAGATTTGATGAAAATAAATTTTGGTATGTTCAAGCAGATGGTCCATTTGAAGATTGGTTGATTGCTCACAGCTCTGGTTACGACATTAAAATAAAAGATCCTAAATCTAGAGTTCTTCAAATTCAAGGTCCTGCATCAATTGATATTATGAAAGCAGCATCGAATGGCAAGATTGATGAAAAAATGCCATACTTCAGCTCTGATTTTTTTGATCTCGGTGGCCAAGAACTATATGTTTCCAGAACTGGTTTTACAAATGAACTTGGTTTTGAAATATTTTCAGATGGTTTTGAAACTGAACATTTAGCTTTATGGGACCATCTTAGTGAATGTGGTAAACCCTATGGTATGCAGTTTTCTGCTTCCAGAGCTATGACCATTAGGCGAATAGAAGGAGGTATTTTAGGTAATTTAACTGACATTGATACAACCACGACTCCTTTTGAGGCTGGTCTTGGGTATTTTGTAAATATGAATAAAGATTTTATTGGAAGAGACGCACTAATCAATAAAGATAAAAGAACATGTCTGTTTGGAATAACTTGTAAATCAGCTATTCCATCAGCTAAAAGTAAAATTAAATATAACGGAATAGGTATAGGCTACATAACAGCAGGTGTTCCATCACCGACACTTCAACAGGGTATTGGCTACGTAAGATTTTATAATCCTGGTAATTGGAAAAATAAAGAAGTAGAAATATTGCTGCCGGATAAATCATCACATAAGGGAATTATTGTTGATTTACCATTTTATGATAAAGAAAAAAAAATTGTTAAAGGAATAGATAGATCAATTCCCTCCAAACCTGATAATATTTCTTTTGATGCTAAATAATTTACTTAAGAATAAAAAAATCATTATATCTGCAGGAGCTTCAGGAATAGGTCTAGCATCTGTAAAATTATTATTATCTCAAGGTGCTATAGTTTATACTTGTGACATTGATAAAAAACACATTAACAAACTAAAAAGACACTCAAAGTTTAATAAAAAACTATTTATCTTTGAATGTGATGCTTCTAAAGAAATTGAAGTTAAACATTTGTTTAAACAAATTTCAAATAAAACTAACAAAATAGATGGTTTGATAAATAATATAGGTATTGCTGGACCTACAGCTCCCTTAGATAAAATTAATTCTGATGATTGGGAAAAGACTTTGCATATAAATATTAATAGTCATTTTTATTTTACTAAATATGCAATACCTTTGATTAAAAAATCAAAATTTGGATCAGTAGTTAATATTTCTTCTACTGCGGGAATTGATGGCTTTCCAAACAGATCTCCGTATGCAGCTAGTAAATGGGCTTTAATAGGTATTACTAAAACTTTAGCAATGGAATTAGGAAAATTTAATATTCGAGTTAATGCTATATGCCCAGGATCTGTTAAAGGCTCTAGAATGAATAGAGTAATAAAAGCTAAAGCCAAAATTTTAAATCAATCTATTAAATCAATTGAAAAAGATTTTGTATCAATGAGCTCTTTAAAACAGTGGGTATACGAAGATGACATTGCAAAAATGTGCTCCTTTTTAATTTCTAATGACTCACTCAGAGTTTCTGGTCAAGTGATCTCAGTTGATGGTAATACTGAGAGAATGGATTAATTTTTATTAAGTTTTAAATATTCACGAGTTTCTTCAGGGCTCATTATAGAGGAACCTAATTCATGAACTATGTTAATTGCCTTTTCAACTAACTGTGGGTTAGTTGCAAGTTTTCCTTTTGATAAATATAAATTGTCTTCAAGTCCAACTCTTGGATTGCCACCAAGTAAAACTGTTTGTGCAACAAATGGCATTTCATTTCTTGAAATTGCAAAACCAGACCAAATTGCATTTTTAGGCATGACATCTAACATTGCTATCATAGCTGATGTTTTAGCTGGTGCTCCCCATGGAATACCCAAACACATTTGATATAATGGTGGATCACTAAGAAGACCCTCTTCATAAAGTTGTGCACCAAACCACATGTTACCTAAATCAAAAGCCTCAACTTCAGGTTTAACACCTATTTCTTTTAATCGCTTAGCTGCTTTTCTCAAATCATTAGGTGTATTAACTGCTAACACCGAGCTATCACCAAAATTTAAAGTACCAGCATCAAGTGTGCAAATTTCTGGAAGCAACTCCTCTACATGTGATATTCTTTCCATAATATTGGCCATATCAGTATATGGTCCAAAATCCATTGGATTTTCTCCTTCACCGATATCTAAATCTCCACCCATTCCTGTTGTCAGATTTATAATTACATCAGTATCGCTTGATCTAATAGTTTCAACCACTTCTTTATAAAATTCAAACTTACGGCTTGGTGTTCCGTCTTCCTCTCTGACATGAATATGAACTATAGAGGCACCAGCTTGAGCTGACTCTATTGAAGACTTGGCAATCTGTTTTGGTGTTTTAGGAAGATCAGGGTGTTTTGAAGCAGTATCACCTGAGCCATTTACTGCACAAGTAAGAAAAACTTTATTTTGCATGAAAATCAATACTATTACACTTAATTAATATTTAAAAATCAAATCTTAATTAAAATTATATCTATTGATGAATAAATTGCATATGTACTTTGCTATTTTTTTGATAAAATAAACAATAAATGGGAGGAATAATCAATGAGATTATCTAAAACAATTATTACTTTTATTCTATCCTCTATTCTTTTTACTGCAACTTTCAGTAAAGCTAATGCAGAAAAATTATTAGCTGCTATTGCTGACTGGACTGGTGGAGAGATTTCATGCCAAGTTGCTGTAAGTATACTTGAAGATGAGTTGGGATATGAAATTGATAGAATAGTATTTGCTTCAGGAACAGGCCTCTGGGAGGCTATTGCTGCAGGAGATATTGATTTTGCTTGTGAGTCTTGGCCTAGTTATGCTGAAGCAGATGAGGTTATGTTAAACGGTGATTTAATTCATGGTGGAGAAGTTAAAATGACTTACTCTGGTGATGGAAGTGTCAAACTTTTAGGAACTGTTGGTATCACTGGTATGTCCGATTACTATGTTCCAAAATATTGGGCTGATGCTAACCCAGACTTTTCTGGTGTCGCTGATTTAAATAATTATAAATCTGATTTTGCAACTATGGAAAGTGGTGACAAAGGAAGACTAATTGGTTGTCCAGTTGCTGGATGGAACTGTCACGATCAAAAAAGATTAGACCTACTTGGTTTAGACTTTGTTGCTGATGAATTAGGTACCGAAACAGCTGCTCTTGCTGAAGCTCAAGGTATGTATGACAGAGGAGAGCCTTTTTTAATGTATCTTTGGGAACCACATTGGTTCTTTGGTGTTAACGATTTGGTTGGTGTAAAATTAGCTCCAAACCAATCTTGTGATACATTTACAGAGGCTAACAACTGGGAAACTTGTGGTGCTGACTATTGGCCAGCTACAGGTTGGGCTGTTGACTATCCAATGAACTACGGTAATCCTGAAACATTTGCAAAACCTGAAAATCAACTAGCATTAGAATTTTTTGGTAAGATGGCTTTATCAAATGCTGATCAAGCTGCAATGTTAGTTCAGGTTCGTGAAGGTGGAGAACTTAATGACGTAGTAGCTGAGTGGAAAGCAAATAATAAATCTACTTGGGAAAAATGGTTGCCTACTTCAGTAGAAGGTCTAACAGGATCTTAGAATCATAAACTTAAAAGGCTCTGTTTAAAAGGCAGAGCCTTAACTAACTTTCTTTAAAAAACTTTGTATTTAATAATTTTTAATTTAAAAATAAATCAAATTATTTGATTTATTTTGACCAATTATCTCTATAAACACCTTATACAACCAAATATAAACAATAAAAAAACATTTTTATTACTAGACGATGGAACTGAGATTTCTTATGAAGATTTTATATCTCTTGCTTCAAAAATTTCTTATAAATTAACTAATCTAGGACTAAAATCAGGTGATCGTATTCTTGTAAAGTCGCCCAAGTGTAAAGAAACATTATCTCTTTATTTGTCATCAATTCAAACAGGATCTGTTTTTTTTCCCCTAAATTCCAGTTATACTTTAAATGAAACCATCTATTTTATTGAGGACTCAAAACCATCTATCTTAATTTGTGAAAGTTCAGAAGTTAAAAGTATTAAACCAATTTGTGATAAAATTGGATGTAAAATTTTATCCTTAAATGCAAACGGTGAGGGAGAAGTTACTGATGATCTGGAAGATCTAGATAGTTTTTTTGAACCTAACAATAGAGTAAATGACGATTTAGCAGCTCTTCTATATACATCAGGAACTACTGGTAAACCAAAAGGTGCCATGCTAACTCATCAAAATTTAGTATCAAATGCTTATCAGCTTATAAATTTATGGAATATTGATAAGAGTGACACTCTTATCCATGCACTTCCTATTTATCACACTCATGGATTATTTGTTGCTATAAACACTTCTTTGATGAGTGGAGCTTCCATCAGATTTATTAAAAATTTTAATATAGATTTAGTAATTGAGGCATTTAAGTATTCCACTCTTATGATGGGAGTGCCTACTTTTTATACAAGATTGATCAAAGATAAAAGGCTAGATAAGTCACTAACAAAAAATATGAAATTATTTATTTCAGGTAGTGCTCCTTTATTAACTGAAACACATCAAGATTTTTATAACATTACTGGTCATCGAATATTAGAGCGTTACGGCATGACTGAAACAAATATGAATACTTCTAATCCTTTTCATGGAGAAAGAAAAGCTGGATCAGTAGGTAAGCCTTTAAAAGATATAAATATAAGAATTAATAATACTAAGGGTGACAAAGATACAGTGCTTAGTAAAATTGGTATGATTGAAATTAAAGGTCCTAATGTTTTTAAAGGCTATTTAAATAATCCTAAAAAAACTCAAGATGCGTTTACTAAAGATGGGTATTTTATTACAGGAGATATTGGTTACTTTGACAAAGATGGATACTTATTTATATCAGGAAGAAATAAAGATCTAATTATAAGTGGAGGTTTTAATGTATATCCTAAAGAAATAGAAGATGTTATAAATCAACATAAATCTGTAATTGAGTCTGCTGTATTTGGTATAAAAGATAATGATTTAGGAGAAGTTCCTATAGCAGCAGTAGTTATGATTAATGATAAAACAGAAATAAAAGATCTTTCAGTATATGTAGATAATAATTTAGTTAAATATAAAATTCCAAAGAAGTATATAGTACTAAATGAACTTCCAAAAAACGTAATGGGAAAAGTTCAAAAAAATATCTTAAAAGATAAATATTCTTAAACTTTAAATTATAATATATAAAATTATAATGTCTTCTGCAGTAGTTTTTGGTGGTACTGGACTTGTTGGAAATTATTTAATTAAAACTTTGGTTAACGATGAATATTATACTAAAGTTAAAGTATTCACTCGGTCAGAAATCAATATTACAAATTCAAAATTAGAAATTATTAATACAAATTTTGATAACCTTGAAGAGGTTAAAGATTTAATACTAGCTGATAGTTGCTTTTTTTGTATTGGTACAACAAAAAAAAATTCTCCTAATAAATATGACTATCAGAAAGTTGAACTCGAATTACCTAAAAAAATTGCTCAAATTTGTAAAAAAAACTCAATAAAATCCTTTGTTTTCGTCTCATCTGGTTTTGCAGACCCTAAAAATAAAGGAGAATACTTAAGATTTAAAGGGTTAGTTGAGGAAGAATTAAAACGTTTAGATTTTTATAATCTTGGTATTTTAAGACCATCTTTTTTACTAGGTGAAAGAAAAGAGTTTAGAATTGCAGAGAAAATAGGAATACCTATTTTCAAATTATTAACACCATTATTTATCGGACCACTTAAAAAAATGAGACCAATTCACGCTAACACTGTAGCTAAAGCAATGTCCAATATTGTAAAGCAAAATTTAGATCAAGTAACATACGAGTCTGATGAAATAGTAAAAATCAGTTAATACAAAATTAATAAATGTATGATAAATGAATAAACTTAATGTTGTTTACAATCAGAACTACGACATCCCCTTACCAAGCGGTCACAGATTTGTGGGTACAAAATTTTCTGACCTATATCATTTTATTAAAGACTCTAATCTATTTAAAGATTTGATTGTTCATCAAAGTGTATCTGCACCTATAAAAGATGTTCAAAATGTCCATGATAGTGAATATGTAATTAATGTTAAAAAGGGTAGTCTATTGAGAAATCAAGAGAGGAGAATAAATCTACCTTGGAGTGAGAGATTAGCTATGAGATCTTTTTTAGCAATACAAGGAACACTACAAACATCTTATTTGGCTTTAGAGAATGGTGTAGCATGTCATTTGGCAGGAGGAACACATCATGCCTTTAAAGATTGTGGATCTGGTTTTTGTGTGTTTAACGATTTAGCCTTTGCTTCAATAAATTTACTTAATCAAAAAAAAGTTAATAAAATTTTAATTTTAGATTTAGATGTCCATCAAGGTGATGGTACAGCTTCAATTTGTCAAAATATTGACGATATTTTTACATGCTCGATACATTGTAAAAACAATTTTCCTTTTGATAAAAAAACAA
This sequence comes from uncultured Alphaproteobacteria bacterium, assembly GCA_902557145.1. Lineage (GTDB taxonomy): Bacteria > Pseudomonadota > Alphaproteobacteria > HIMB59 > HIMB59 > HIMB59. Next base: position 36,319 of record CACDYZ010000002.1, read on the forward strand.
GCAATTTAGATATACCTATTGATGACGGTATAGGAGATGATGAATATTTAAATATCCTTAAACACACTCTTGATCAAGTGAATGCAAAGATTGAACCTGATATTGTATTTTATGATGCAGGAGTTGATGTTCACTATAATGACGATCTTGGAAACTTAAACCTTACTGATGAAGGTATAAAAAAAAGAGATGAAATTGTATGCAATTATTTTAAGGACAAAAAAATACCCTTATGTACGGTTATTGGTGGTGGTTACAGTAAAAGCAGAAAGGAATTAGCCTCGAGGCACTTCTCTATATTTAATACTGTATTTGAAGTTTATTTATGATTTTTTGAATTAACTCTTTGAATCAACCCAAAAATTATTGCTATAGCTAATATAATCTTTAGAAACTCACTATATAAAAAGGGCATTAAACCAAGAGTAACTGCTTGTTCATAACCTACAAAGAACGATAGGTGACTTACACCACATAAGAATATTATAAGAGCACCAATAAAAACTGTAAGAGATAATTTAATTAAATTAGTGGTTACTTCCTTGTTGAAAACGAAAGATATGAAGAAGGCAGCAACTACCATACCGTATAAAAACCCGAAAGTAGGAGAGAATATATAACCAATTCCTCCACCATTGGCAAAAATAGGCAAACCAAGTGTACCTAAAACTACATAAATAAAAGTTGAGTAAAATCCAACCATTCCCATTGAAGCTGCTATGAAATAAACCACGAGTGTTTGTAATGTCATTGGTACAGGGTAAAAAGGAATTGAAATCTTTGATGATACGGTAAGTAAAATCACACCTAATATAGTTAAATAGTATTTGGAGAAGAAATGGGTACCAAAAATATTTTCTGAAATTGTTCTACTCATTTAATTTTATCTTACTTTATCTTCGTCCTTATAAAATCTTGGATCAAATTCATCTAATTTAATACCTCTAAATGTCTTATAAAATGAACCAAATTTATAACTACCAAGCTGTTCTAATGGTGTGCTTGTAAATTTAGCTTTGGCTTCTTCTTCTGATTCAGCCTCAATAGTGACTTGAAAGTCGTATGACATAGTCATATCAATAACAAATTTTCTCATAAGTAACCTCCTAGTTTTTAAATACCTTAAATATCATTAAAAAAGCTCATTTGAACTAAAAAAATATAAAAATATTGATAAATAATACGTATTGGGATTGTTAAAATCTTTGATATAAAATTGATAATTATGGATAAAAAAATTGCAATAATAAATGGACCAAATCTTGAAATGTTAGGTAAGCGCAAAGAAAGTGTTTATGGAAATTTCACCTTAAAAGACTTAGAAAACGAGTTACTTAAAGAGTCAGAGTCACTTGGCTATAGTCTTGATTTCTACCAAAGCAATATCGAAGGTGAAATCATAAATAAAATAAATGGTCTTGATGAGTCATATGTTGGAATTATCATAAATCCAGGCGGTCTTACTCATACCTCAGTTTCATTACACGACTCATTAGAAATTAAATCAATTTTGAAAATCGAAGTTCATTTATCTAATATATACTCAAGAGAGGACTTCAGGAGAAAGTCTTTAATAGCTCCAGCGTGTGATTGTTCAATTATTGGAATGGGTAAAGACGGATTTATTTATGCGTTAAGATATTTAACAAAAAAGCTCTAATCCAATACTATTTCATAAATATTTAATATTTTTTCCTTAAGTTATACACAAGCAATCTGTTCCAGAGTTAAAATATTATAATATAATATTAACCTAAGAACGTTCCTATAGGAGGATATAATGAAAAAACTAATTAGTATTTTTGTACTTTTAGTTTCTTTTGCATTCACATCAAACAGTTACAGTAAAACCGAAATTCATTGGTGGTATGGTAATAGTGGTTTTTTAGGTGATGTAATCATAGAAATAGCTAATCGATTCAACGACTCACAAGATGAATATATGGTTATTCCTACTGGTAAAGGAAGCTATGAGGACAACATGGCAGCAACTATTGCTGCTTTTAGAGCAGGGGACCAACCTCACTACTCACAAGTCTATGACGCAGGTGCAGCTATCATGGTAGCACAAGTTAAAAATGGAGTTGTAATCGGCTTTGAAGAGATGGCTGAGAAATATGGTATTAGCGTTGATGCTGATAATTACATCCCAGGTATAAAAAACTTTTATGCAGACGGTGATGGAAAAATGATCGGTGTTCCTTTTAATAGCTCTACTTGTTTAATGTATGCAAATATGGATATTTTAAATGAAGTTGGTATTGAAGAAGTTCCAAAAACATATGAAGAGTTTGAAGGCATGGCACAAAAGATACTTGATGCTGGTTATATACCACTTCTTCAAAGTCACAGCCCTTGGATCTGGACCGAAAACTTTTTTTCAAGACATAACTTACTAATGACTGATGGAAATAATGGTTACGACGATGTACCTACAACAACTCTTTTTGCTGATACAGAAGCGTTTGTTTACCATTGGACAAAAGTTAAGGAGTGGTATGAAAAAGGTTACTATGGTTATAAAGGAAGAGCATGGGGAGACAATCAAGCGCCTTTCACTAATGGTGAAGCTGCATTTTGGTTTGGATCTGCTGCCTCTTTTGGAGGTATGAAAGGCGTACTTCCAAACTTTACAACTAATCCAATTCCATATTGGGACTCCGTAACTGGTGGTAAAGAATATCCAACATTCATTGGTGGTGCTGCTAATTGGATCTTAAATGGTCATACTGAAGAGGAGTACAAAGGACTTGCTAAATTTATTGAATTTATGGGTTCACCAGAAATGGATCTTTACTATCACAATATGACAGGTTACGCAGCAGTAACAAAAGGTGGAATTGAGCTTGCAGAAACAATTAATTTCTACAGAGCCTCACCTTATCACAAAGCTGTTGGTGATCAATTAGGTCTAGAGGGTTCTACTATTCCAGGTGGATATAGAGCAGGAAACTGGCCTCAAATTCGTGAAGTAATTTATGAAAATGTTGAGCCAATGCTTAACGGAGATATTTCTGTCGAAAAAGCTCTAGGTAACATGGATAAGGGTGCAGCAAAGCTTTTAAAACAGTTTGCAAAAACTTTATAAATTATAATCTTTAGTTAAGGAGGGTATTTATATATCCTCCTTAAACACCCATGAAAAAAGTTCAATTTAAATCATATTATTCTCAATATTTTTTTTTAGCACCGCAGTTATTAATTCTATTAATTTTTTTATATTGGCCAATCATTCAAACATTTAAAGATGCTTTTACAATGCAAGATGCTTTTGGCTTTGGCTCTCAGTTTGCAGGTTTTGATAATTTTTTATTTGTTTTTTCTGATCCGTCATACTTTACAGCTTTCAAATTTACTATAATTTATAGTTTTGTTATAACCCTTATTACTGGTTCAATTGGTTTATTACTTGCAGTACAAGCTAATAAAGTACTGCATGGTAAAAATGTTTATAAAACACTTTTAATTTGGCCTTATGCAATTGCTCCTGCAGTTGTAGGTGTTATGGCAAATTATTTCTTTAGTGAAAGGTATGGCCTTTTACATCATTTGTTTAATAATCTGTGGGGATTTAACTGGTATGAGGATGTCTTCGATGCTTATATTTATGTAATTATCGCAGGTTCTTGGAAACAAATAAGCGCTAACTTTATTTTCTTTCTTGCAGGTCTTCAAGCCATTCAAAAAACAGTTATAGAAGCTTCTATTATAGACTGTAAAAGCAATATTAGACGATTTTGGACAATTACATTTCCTTTACTAATGCCCACAACATTTTTTTTGATAATAATTAATATTACCTATGCTTTTTTTGATACATTTGGAATTATAGACACTACAACAATAGGTGCTCCTGGTAGTGAAACAAAAACATTAGTTTATAAAGCGTATATTGATGGTTTTAAGGGATTAGACCTTGGTAGTGCAGGTGCCCAGTCAATTATGATGATGATAATCGTTTTATTTATAACGATTTTCCAATTTAGATACATAGAAGGGAAAATTCATTACAATTAATGACAAGGTATATCTCATCAACTATCAATCATTGTATTCTTTTAATCGGACTTCTGATTATGATTGTTCCAGTATGGATTATTTTTGCAAGTTCAACACATTCAAGCTTATTTATTAACACAAATGGTTTACAATTTTTTTTAGGAGATAATTTTATTGAAAATTACTCAAGAGTTTTATTTAAAAAATCAGGTTTTTTTAATGAAATAACAGCTCTTAAAATGTTTTTTAACAGTTTTGTTATGGCAACGGGCATTGCAGCTCTCTCAGTAATTACATCTTTAATGGCTGCTTATGGTTTAGTTTATTTTAAAATTAAGTATGCAACTATAATATTTTGGTTAATTTTTATTACTCTATTAGTTCCTTTGGAGCTAAGAATTATGCCTTCATACATTGTTATGTCAAAATTAAATCTTGTAAATACATTTGCAGGTTTAATTCTTCCTATCTCAGCTTCAGCAATTGCAACATTCTTTTTTCGTCAATTTTACAAATCAATTCCAGATGAGTTATTAGAAGCAGCTAAATTAGATGGAACTAGTAGTTGGAGATTTTTTATCGATTTCTTAGTTCCTTTATCTAAAACAATGATAGCTGCAGTTTTTATTTTTATGTTTGTTTTTGGTTACAATCAATATTTATGGCCACTAATTATGACAACGAGTGAACAATATTGGACTGTTGTGATGGGTCTTAAGACAATGTACGGATCTATATCCGATCGTTTTGCATTTGTAATTATGTCAATGATACCACCAGTAGTAATAATAGTCTTTCTTCAAAAGTTATTTATTCAAGGGATATTTCAAAACAAATGAAAATTAAACCTATAGAAATACTTTCACATATTATTTTAATTTTAGGTGTATTATTAATGGTACTACCAATTTGGTTTTCTTTTGCAACCTCCACCCACGATAATGTCTCGATAATGACTGAGGGTATGAAATTCTTTCTAGGTGAGAGTTTTTCTCAAAATTATAACGAAGTTCTCAATGAAAAAGGAGGATGGTCTGAAGAAGTTACAGCAGCCAGAATGTTTATGAATAGTTTCATCATGGCTCTTGGTATAGCTACTCTGAAAGTTGTAATTTCTGCAATGTCAGCTTATGCACTAGTTTATTTCAGATTTAAACTTGCTGTACCAATCTTTTGGTTAATTTTTATTACATTGTTAGTTCCGTTAGAGGTAAGAATTTTTCCAAGTTATAAAATAGTATCTGATCTTGGTCTTACAAATACTTATACGGGACTCATATTGCCCTTAGTTGCATCTGCTACTGCTACTTTTTTCTTTAGGCAATTTTATAAAACAATACCTGATGAATTATTAGAGTCTGCTAAGTTAGATGGTGCTAATAGCTGGAGATTTTTTATTGATTTTCTTTTGCCGCTCTCAAAGACAATGTTAGCTGCGATGTTTATTTTTATGTTTGTCTATGGTTATAGTCAGTATTTATGGCCTTTAATTATGACTACAGATGAAAAATATTGGACTGTTGTGATGGGAATGAAAATAATTTTTACAGAAAACTATGAGGGTGTTGCTTTACCTAGAACAGGGGAGAGATTTGCATATATAATCTTATCTATGTTACCTCCTGTGTTAGTTGTTGTAATTCTTCAAAGATGGTTTATCAAAGGTTTAATCCAAACAGAAAAATAAAATGAGTTTTTTAGAATTACAAAATATTACAAAAATTTATCCTAACGGAACAAAGGCTGTGAATGAAACATCTTTGAATATTGATAACGGTGAATTTGTTGTATTTGTCGGTCCTAGTGGATGTGGTAAATCAACATTATTAAGAATGATTGCTGGTTTAGAGGATATCACAAGTGGTGAAATATCATTAGATGGTAATATAATTAATAATATTGACCCTTCAGAAAGAGACGTGGCTATGGTTTTTCAAAATTATGCTCTCTATCCACATATGTCTGTATTCAATAATATGTCTTATGGTCTGAAAAATAGGGGGATATCTAAAGATGAAATCAATAATAAAGTTAATGATGTTGCTAAACTATTAGAAATAGATCAATTACTCACAAGAAAACCAAGTATGCTTTCTGGTGGGCAAAGACAAAGAGTTGCAATGGGGAGAGCTATTGTCAGAAATCCAAAAATATTTTTATTTGATGAACCATTATCTAATCTAGATGCAAAACTCAGAAATCAAATGAGATTAGAAATAAAAAAATTACAGCGTCAAATGGGTGTAACAAGTATTTTTGTAACACATGATCAAACTGAAGCTATGACCTTGGGTGATAGAATTGTAGTTATTAATAATGGAGTAGTTGAACAAGTTGGCACTCCTAAAGAGATTTACTCTAAACCAAATACTAAGTTTGTTGCAGAATTTATAGGTTCACCTCAGATGAATTTATTTCAATGCAAAATAGAAAATGGATTAGCTAAAATTTCAGATATGCAAATTAATTTAAATAATTCACTAAATATTCAAGATGCATGTATTGGCGTTAGACCAGATGACATTTTAATATCAGATCAAGGAGAATATTCTAGTTCAGCTAATCTAGTTGAGTATTTAGGTTCTGATATGATCATCTATTCAAGTGTCGGAGGACAAGAGTTTAGCTGCAAATTATCATCTAAAATTAATTTGAAAGCTGGTGATAATTTTAAATTCAACATTTCTCCATCAGCACTACATGTTTTTGACAATAACTCAGGACAAAGAGTTTAATTATTTCGAAATATAAAATTTTATAAATTTACTTAGGTAAGATACAAACAGGGATTGGGTTCATTTTATGAATATTATTTTTTCTTATCTCTAGATATTTATCTCTATTAGTGGAGTTATCATTAATCATTGCTTCTTCAATTTCAGCATAATTTAATCCTACTTGATCTTCATCTGATCTTCCATCAGACCATAAACCATCTGTTGGTGCAGCATCAATAATATCTTGGTTGATCATTAATTCTTTACCCATGTCCCATATCTCAGTCTTTAAACAATCTGCAATAGGAGATATATCAACACCTCCGTCACCGTACTTAGTATAAAAACCTATACCAAAATCCTCTACTTTATTTCCTGTACCAACAACAATACCATTATTGCTAGCAGCGATTTGATATAAAGTTGTCATTCTTATTCGTGCTTGAGAATTTGCATAACCGTGTTCTGAATTATTTGAGTTTAGAGCTGTTTTGAAATTTTCAAAAACAGCTGATAAATCTATTTTTAAATCTTCAATATTTTCAAAGTTTTTCTTTAACCATGATATATGAGATAAGCCTCTGTCATTTGTAGCTTTATGATCCAAAATAGGCATATTAGCTACAATAGTTTTCAATCCTGTTTTAGCACTCAAAGTACTTGTTACTGCTGAGTCTATACCGCCAGAAATACCTATCACTAAAGACTTAAAATTGTTGGAGTCTGCATAGGTTTTGATCCAATCACTAATATAATTTATCTTATCAATTGTGTTCATTTTTATAAAATTACGATAGTTTTCTTAACTAGTTTACAAAATAGTTTCATATTTTAATTCATTTTATCAATCAATATATGATAAAATTCTATAAATTTAACTGATATATATTTATTAATCATATATAGCTTATGTCTTTTAGAATACTTAAATTTATCCTTAAAAAATTAATCAAATCTAAATCTATATTAATAAAATCAGATAATTCAGAGTATTTAATCGATAATGGTAATGATGCTGTAATTCTTAAAATTAATAATAAAAACTTTCTTAAAAAAATTTATTATGCCCCTTCATTGGTGCTAACTGAGGGATACATGGATAAAAATTATGAGTTAGAAAATATCTCTTTTTATGAATTTTCAGAGTTATTAATTGATAATTATAATAAATATCTAGAAAAAGTATCAAATAGTATTTTCTTTAAAATTTTTCTTATTATCAATCCTTTGTTTCAACTCAATTTTATAAAGAGTTCTAAAAATAATGTTGCCAGTCATTATGACTTATCTGACAAACTTTATGACTTATTTTTAGATGAAACTAGACAATATTCATGTGCCTATTTTGAAAAAGATACTGATACTTTGAGCGATGCTCAAAACAATAAAATGAATAGATTAGCTGATAAACTTTTACTTAATTCATCTGATTATGTTTTGGATATTGGTTGTGGTTGGGGTTCTTTGAGTAAAAATTTTGTAAACAATTATAATTGTAATGTTAAAGGAATATCTCTATCTGAAGAACAAATTAAATACTGCAATGAACAACTTGAAAATAATAAAAATAAGGAAAAATTAAATTATTCTCTCCAAGATTATAGAGATGAAAATAATAGTTACTCAAAAATAGTATCAGTTGGTATGTTTGAACATGTTGGAAAGCCTTTTTATAAAACTTATTTTAAGAAAATAAATGAATTGTTATCAGATGAAGGAATAGCTGTAGTCCACACTATTGGTAATATAAGAACTCCTAAGCTAACCCCAACTTTTATAAGAAAATATATATTTCCTGGTGGATATATTCCATCACTATCAGAAATTATGCCTGCAATAGAAAGTTCAGGATTAATAATATCTGATATTGAGGTTTTAAGATTACATTATGCTAAAACTCTCTCACATTGGTTTCAAAATTTTAAAAATTCTAAAGATGAAGTTTTAAAATTATATGATGAACGTTTTATTAGAATGTGGGAGGCTTATTTAAATTTAAGTGAATTATCTTTTTTAAAGGGAGATAATGTTATTTTTCAGCTTGTATTAACAAAAAAAAGAGACTCTTTTCCTTTGGTCCGAAAAAAAATAAATTAATTATTATTATTTTTTAAGAATATACTTAAATATATCTACAAAATGTCAAACGAGGGTAAAATAATAAATTATTTTATAAAAAATTATAAAAAAATTGGAGATGACTGTGCCTATTTAAGTCAAACTAAACAGTTAATTTCATCAGATACACTCGTTGAAAACATACACTTTGACTCAAAGTATTTTACACCTAAAAATATAGCTCATAGACTATTTACTACAAATTACAGTGATATCCAATCATCAGGTGGAAAACCTAAGTACGTACTTTTAAATTTAAGTTTTCCAAATAAAAATTTTAAATTTGTAAACCAAATAATTAATAATTTTCATAGATATTGTTTAAAATATGGAATTGAAATAATAGGAGGTGACACAACTGCTTCTGATAAAATCTTTCTATCTCTGACCATTATTAGTGACGTAATAAATAAAAACGAGATAATAAAAAGATCTAATGCTAAAATTAACGATAAAGTTTATACATTTTCTGGTATTGGATATTCAAAACTTGGTTATATGAATATTTACAATAATTTAAAATTACCCAAAAACATAAGTGCATTCTCAAAAAAGCAATTTTTAAGCCCTAAGATTTTTACTTATTATGATTTATTTAAAAAATTTAAATTAAATAGCTGTATGGATTTATCTGATAGTCTTTTAACTACATTAAGAACTATTTCATCTCAATCAAATAAAAAAATTGTATTAAATAAGCTTTTAAATATTAATAAAAAATTACATGGTTACTTTAAAAATGATCAACATTACAATTCATTAATATTATCTAGTGGTGAAGAATTTGTCCCAGTTTTTAGCTCTCCTATGGATCTATTAAAATTTAATAATGAAGAGTCTTTTAAGAAGAGAGGTATTAAAATAACTTGTATTGGTCATATAGAAAAAGGGCAGGGTGTTTATCTTAAAAATTTTAATCTTAACAAAGTTAAAACATTTGATCATTTTAAAAGTAATTATTCCGCTTTATAGCTTTTTTAATATTTAAAAGATTAATTTTATCTAAATATATTTCATTAAAAATATTAGTCACATTTTCAGCTCTTGTCTTTTTGTAAACTCTATCATAGTGATACTCAATTAAAGACTTTACAAACTGAAAGTATTCTTTCTTTTTTAAATTCTCCTCTATCATTAAAAATTCTTCTTTTGGAATTATTTTTTTTAAAACCTTTAATGCTTCTTTCATTAGTGTAGGTGTATTTGTGAAATATTTATAATCTTTGAGTATAAATCTGACACGTTCCTCTAAACTACTAATAACTTTTACATTCTTACCTAATGGCATATTTTTCCAAACTTTACTGGGTATACTTAATTTACCAACTTTTATACTTTCAGCTTCTACCCATATATTTTTTTTGGAGTTAAATGAGTTAAGTTTCTCGTATATTAAAGTCTCGAAGTATTTTTGTGAGGGTTGATTTTTATTAGGAATATTTCCTAATATTGATCCTTTGTGATTTGCCAACCCTTCAAAATCTATTACCTGATAATTTTTTGATAACTCTTTAATAAATAATGTTTTACCAACTCCAGTAACTCCCATGATTTGATTAAATTTAAATTTTTCACAACTTGTTTCAAAAAATTTTACAACAAATCTTCTATAATTTTTATAACCACCATCAAGAAGTGTGACGTCATATCCAATTTGTTTAAGAACTAAATATAAACTAAGAGACCTTAAGCCACCTCTCCAACAATAAATTAATATTTTTTGTTTCTTATCAAATTTAATTTTATTGATAATTTTAGAAATATTTAAGCTAATTATACTAGCACCCACTTTTTTTGCTAAAAATGAATTTTCTTTATATTCAATACCTATTTCATGTCGTTGTTTGTTAGTTAAAACAGGATAATTGATTGAATTTGGAATATGGTCCTCTTTGAATTCTAAAGAAGTTCTTACATCAATAATTATGTTATATTCTTGTTGAGAGGTATTTTTATATACAGTTTTATTAATGCGCATATTTTTCATAATAATTTTATTAATATATCCATATTACCTTAACTCTAAAGTAATTAATCTTAAATATGAAATAGACTGGCAATCTATACATTTAGCAGATCTTAATTGGATTATTAAACTTGAAGAAAGTAAATATGAAATCAATTTTATTATTAAGAGTTTTGGACTTACTGATAAAATTTATAATTATGAGTCAGTTACTAACATTACTGGTAATATTGAAAATAATCATCTAAGACCTGAAAAATACATTAGTAAAACTAAAAGTACGAAACAAGATAGGTATGAAAATATTTTCTTCAGTAAAAATGGTTTAATCACAAAACTTGATATATCAAAAGAATTAAGTTCTGATCAAATTGAACTCAAAAATAATAGAATTACTGAACATCAATATTTTACTGATCCTATATCTCAGTTAACTCAATATATCCTACATAATAAAGACTCAGATAGAATAATTATAGATGGTCTCAATATTTATGAGTTACTTAAAAGCTCTAAGGAAAATGATATTTTACAAAAGAACAATCCCAGTGTTTATAGTGGTGAGGTAAGTTTATTAGATTTAACTTTTCCTTTTTTTAAAGGTCTATTTAAAGAAAATAAAAAAAACAATCTCAAACTAATAAGAATGACTTATTACAAAGATGAATTAAATAATATCCCAGTAATATTTGAAATTAAATCTAGAAAATTTGACGCAAACCTTTATTTAAAAGATTACAATGTAATTGAATAATGATAGTTAATGTTTGTGAGTTATATAGTTAGAGTTGAAAAAAATTTAATAGAGCTATTTAAAGGTAATCTACCCCTTTATAAAAGCTATTGGATTTATTATGTTTTAGTAAATTTCTTAATATCAGCCCCGCTTTTATTAGTTACAAAGATACATATTCAAAAATTTATATATTCATTTTCAATGTACCTAGTTCTGAATCTTATTTACTATTTTACATCTTGTATTGGTGTATGGAGAAGTTCTCAAAAATATAAAGGAAATAAATTACTATCGTTCTTAGCAAGATTAATTGTTGTAATAGGTATATCTACAACAATTTTAGAGTTAAAAACTATTATGACCATTATTTATAGTATTTGATTTGTTAAAACTCTTCAAATATGAAAAAAAAACCATATTATGAGAAATATGGATGATGAGACACAACTCAAGGTAAGAAAATTTTTAAAAAGACTTGGAATTAGTTCACAACAAGAACTTAATCAATTTATTGAAAATAATCCTGATGTTCAGGACCTATCAATAAAAGTATCATTTGAAATCAATGATAAACATGTTTTTGAATTTGAAGATAATATAAAAAAATAGTTTCAAATGAAAAAAATACAAAATCATTTTATTAGTGGTATTTTAATTGTTGCACCTTTGGCATTGTCTATTTATGTTGCTTGGTTTGTCGTTGGTATTGCTGATAAAATCTTTAGACCTTTCATCCCTTTAAATAAATTTGGCATTCCATCTGAAATACCTGGTGTGGGTTTAATAGTTGCTTTTTTATTCTTCACTATTTTGGGAGCTATTGCTGGAAGTTTTTTTGGTAAGCTTTATCACAGAGTTGTTGATGCTGTTTTATCAAAAATACCTGGGTTAAATTCAATTTATAATACGGTAAAACAAATAATTGATACTTTTGCTACTACACAATCCAATGCTTTTAAAGAAGTTGTATTAATTGAATATCCTCAAAAAGATATTTATGCACTTGCATTTTTAACTAGTGAAACAAAAGGGGAGATAGCAAAAAGAAAAAATCAAAAAATGATTAATGTTTTTATGCCATCCACACCTAATCCTACAACCGGTTTTTTAATGTTTGTTCCCTTATCTAAATGCATCAAACTCGATATGTCTGTTGATCAAGCAATTAAATACATTATTTCTGCTGGATTGGTTACTCCAAAGGCACCAGAAATTAAAAAAGCTCTTCCAAAAAAGAAAAAAGTTAAAAAATTAGCTAAATAACAATTTTATAGCTTCTTGTTGTTTAAAAAATAATAATAGGTTGTATATATTTTTTTTAAATTTTTCATCTTCGTATTCTTGATTTTCAATAATTTTTTTTACATATTGAAGTGAGTCAATAATTAATTCTTGGTCTTGATAAACATTGACAAATTTAAATAAGGAGTCGCCACTTTGACGATATCCCAATATATCCCCAGTTCCTCTTAGTTCGAGATCTTTTTCAGACAACTTAAAACCATCTAAATTATCTTTAAATATTTTTAGTCTCTCAATTGAATTATCTGGGATATCTTTGCCATACAGAGCAAAACAATAACCTTGATTATTGCCTCTACCAACTCTTCCTCTTAACTGATGTAATTGAGATAATCCAAATTTTTCAGCATTTTCGATAACTATATAATCTGCATTTTTATTATCTATACCTACTTCAACAACTGTTGTAGCAACTAATAATTTTATTTTTCCCTTTTGAAAATTTTGAATTATGTTTTCTTTTTGATTGCTCTTAATTTTTCCATGTAACATTTCTACTTCGGAGCCGAATATCTTTTTTAATGATTTAAAACGAGTTTCTACATCTTTATATTGTTGAGTCTCTGAAGCCTCAACTAAAGGACATATCCAGTATACTTGCGATATGTTTGAAATATTTTTTTTTAATAAAATTTCAATATCTTTAATTTTATCAACATTTGATACTTTAGTGATAATAGGTTTTTGAAAAGCTGGTCTTTCTTTGAGTATTACTTGCTCTATTTCACCATACTGTGCCAAAGCTAATGTTCTAGGTATTGGTGTAGCAGACATTAAAAGAATATTAGTATTTATACCTTTTTCAGCTAAATAGAGTCTTTGCTGAACACCAAAACGATGTTGTTCATCAATTATTACATAAGCTAAAGCGGAGAAATATAAATTTTCTTGAAATACAGCATGCGTACCAATTATAAAATTATAAGAGCTTTTTTTAATTTTATCATAAATCTCATCTTTGTTTTTAGTACTACCAGTGAGTAAAATAGGTTTTACCACATCATTATTCAAAAATTTAATTACATTATTATATATTTGATTGGCTAATATTTCAGTAGGAGCCATATAGGCAACTTGCAAACCTTTTTGAAGAAATGGAATTGCTGTTAATAAAGATACAATAGTTTTACCTGAACCAACATCGCCTTGTAATAAGACTGTTTCTCTATACTGGGTATTATTTAAGTCATTTATATTATTGATAACTTGTTGTTGATTTGTAGTTAATTTAAAAGGTAATTTTTCTAATAATCTTTGTTGTAAAATGAAGTCTAGATTTAAGCTTTCATTTTTCTTTTTTGTCTTTTCTTTTAAGTATCTAATAGCAAAATAATTTGAAACTAGTTCATCAACTGCTAGTCTTTTTCTATATAAATCTCTATTTTCAATATCCTCTTTTACTAAGGGAAAGTGCATTTTTATGAGTGAGTCATTAAAGGATAAAAAATTATATTTTTTTATCAAATTACTATTAAGCCATTCATCAAAGTTTTCTAAATAATTTTTAGCTTCCTTTAAAATTATTCTTATATCTTTTAATGTTATTCCTCTTGTAAGAGGGTAAATATTTTCAAATGTTCTTAATTTATCCTCATTTTCAATTTCTTCTATATAATCAGGGTGCGCAATACTTAGATTACTTTTATAAAAAGAAACTTTCCCACTGATTATTAACTCTTTATTTACAGGGTACTTGGTTCTGAGAAAATTACCTTTTATTGAAAAATAAATAATATTTATAATCAAAGATCCCTTCACGCATTCAATCACATAGGGTAACTTAGTGTTAAAAGGATAGTGATGCTTTTTGACTTTTACTAAAGTTGTAATAGTTTGCCCTTTTTCTAGATTTTTAAAATTAATATCTTGGGTGCGATCAATTGATCTACTTGGTAAATTGTAAAATGCATCAATTACTGCATTTATATTTAAGTTTCTAAAATATGATGCTTTCTTTGGACCTATTCCTTTAAGTTTGTCTACATTTTGATATAAGAAATCGAAACTATTGTCACTCATGATAAATAACGAAGATAAATTAAAAAAATTAAAATATCGATGTCAAACATTAGGTATAAAAGAATTAGACGTAATTTTTGAGAAAATTTACATAAAACTTGAAAATACTAACGATGTTGAACTAATTGATCTCTTAGATGATTTATTAAAGAACGAAACACAATATATATTTGATGTATTTTTTAATGAGTCTTTTAAAGAGGATAAAGTCAAATACCTAAAAATTATAAATCTATCTAAATAGTATTGGAAAACCAGGATATCAATTTTAGTAAGAAATCTATTTTATTGTGTGAGGACGATAAAATAGCACTTGATTATGAAAATATACTTAAGTTTCACTATCCTCAAAAAAAAATTTGCTATTTTCCAGCTCATGACTCTCTTCCTTTTAGTTTTGAAAAATCAGCATCAGACATTTTACTTGATAGATCAGATAAACTAAGAGCCTTAACTGATAACGATATAATTATTTTAACATGTAATAACTTACTAAAAAAATTTCAAATTAAAAATGATGTAGATCATTTTCTATTTCTTTCTAAGAATCAAATAATTGACTCAAATTTAATACTAAATAAATTAATCGAATTTAATCATTCAAATCAAGCAAATGCTTATAATAAACTCGAATTCTCACTTAGAGGAGATATCTTAGATATCTACAACAACAATAATAATCCATATCGAATTTCTTTTTTTGATAACATGATTGAGTCTATAAAAGAATTCAATCCCCAAACACAACTTACTTATAAAGAAGAGAAAGAAAATGTTGTGATTATTAATCCTAATATTGAAGCCTTAGAACCAAATACAAACAATAGTTACTTAGAAGATATTATAACGGGATATGAAATATATACGATTAATAGAAGTGATATAATATTAAAAGAAAAACTAAATTCTCTTAAAGCTATTTATAGTCAAATCAACACTGAGACACCTTTTTCAAATTACTACTTAGATGAAGATAAAATTAAAAATTTTAAATTAACGAATATTTTATCTAGTTCGCCGAAATCATTAAAAATTACATCTAATACTTCTTTAGATGATTTGTCTAAGATGAGTAATTCTATTTATTTTCATACTGGTAATAATCCCGCTCCAATTGAAAAAGAATTCCATCAAAAACTTAAAATAAATACAAAATATGGTGAAAACTTTTATTTTAATAAGACTGTAATATCTAAAGATTATTTATTTGATGGAATTATACATTTAAACAAAAATTCTTATTCAACCAAAAAAACAAACCTAGATACAATTATAAATTTTAATGACCTTTCCTTAGGAGATGCGGTAGTTCACCAAAAGCATGGTATTGGAAGATTTGTTTCTATTGATAATATTGAAGTCAGTAACCGTATCAGAGAATTTATTCGATTAATTTATCGAGGTAACGATAAGCTTTTATTACCAATTGAAAATTTAAATTTTATTACAAGGTACGGTTTTGATGATAGCAGCCTTCTTCTTGATAAATTAGGCACAAATGACTGGTTGTTAAGAAAAACATCAGTTAAGAAAAAAATTAGATTTCTTGCCAATAAGTTATTAAAAAATGCAGCTAAGAGATCGACTATAAATATTAAAGAATTTCAATATAATAACTCTGATCTTGAAAAGTTTAATAAACAATTTCCATTTGTTGAAACAGAAGATCAATTAAATTCTATAGAACAATCCTTAAATGACTTAAGACTAGAGAAGCCAGCTAATCGCTTAATATGTGGTGATGTTGGTTTTGGTAAAACAGAAGTAGCATTAAGAATAGCCTGCGCAACATATTTGTCAGGTTTTCAATTTGTAATCGTTGTGCCAACAACTTTACTTGCAATGCAGCATGCCAATACTTTCAATGAAAGATTCTCAATTTTTAATATTAAAGTTGCATCTCTATCTAGGTTTACTTCGGTTAAAGATAAAAAAGAAATTCTGCTTTCATTAAAATCAGGAGATATTCAAGTGCTTATTGCAACACATAGTCTTTTTAAAAAAGATATTGAATTTAATAATTTAGGTACGCTAGTAATAGATGAAGAACAGAAATTTGGTGTAGATCAGAAAGAATATTTAATTAATAAATATCCAAATATTCATTTGTTTTCTTTATCAGCCACACCCATACCAAGAACACTTCAAATGTCTTTATTAGGATTAAAAGATTTAAGTGTAATTGGAACACCCCCATCAAATAGAATAAGTATTAGAACCTATGTTCAAAAGTATGAATCTGTTGCTCTTTTGTCTGCAATCAAGAATGAATTAGAGAGAGATGGTCAAATCTTTATTGTTGTTCCTAGAATAAGTCATATCCCTTTTGTAGAAAGTGAAATTAAAAAATTAAATATTGAACTCTCCTATGGTGTTGGTCACAGTAAAATGAAAGAAAAAGACATTGAAGATGTATTTATATCTTTTACTAAAGGGGAAATTCAGTGCCTTATATCCACTAATATTATTGAATCAGGTATAGATATTAAAAATGCTAATACTCTTATAATCTTTAACTCAAACTTATTTGGCTTATCTCAATTATATCAATTAAGAGGAAGAGTAGGTCGATCAAATAAAAGAGCTTACGCCTATTTATTTCATGATAGTGAAAAATTAATCAACAAAACTGCTCTAAAGAAACTTCAAGTTTTAGCTAATTATGAAAATTTAGGATCTAATTTTCAGTTAGCAAATGAAGATTTAGAAATACGTGGTGCTGGTAACCTACTTGGTGATGAACAAAGTGGGCACGTAAAAGACATCGGTATTGAACTTTATCAAAGCATGTTAAAAGAAGAAGTTGAAAGACAAAAAAATAATAATTCAGAAATAGAGGATGATTATGAAGAATTTGAATTTGATGCATTTTTTGAGTATTACATTCCAAAGACCTATATATCAGATGATATCTCTAGATTGATTATTTATCGAAAATTTACTAATTCAAAAAATATTCAAGAATTGAAAAGTGTTTTAGATGAAATATATGATCGTTATGGCAATTATCCTGCTGAAGTAACTAATTTATTTAATTTACTTACAATTAAAATAAAATCTTTAACATTAGGAATATCTAAAATAAACATCAAAAGAAACTTTATTGATATTACTTTTAAAAAAGCTAGTCAAAAAATATTAGATAATCTTATTCAAATGACACAAGAAAAAATAATTAAAATGAAAAGTTCTAGGTCTATCCAAATTAAAAATAATGAAAATGAAGATTTATTTTATACTGTAAATCTTTTCTATAAAAAGTTAGGATTAAAATAAATGGAAGAACAGCAACAACTACCAAAAACTAACGCTGAATGGGCCAATTATTATGAATCAATAATTGCTGAGCTTAGTGATAATCAAAAAAAAATAGGAGAGCCTATTTCTATTGATGAATTTTATGAACTTCCTATTAAAAGAAAACAAAAGTATATCAAAAAGCTTTATTTTAAAATTGGTGATGCAGAATAATTATATTCCAAATATTGATCTATCTGAAATTATTAACAAAGGCTTAAATAGTGATGCTGCTAAACAAATAGCAAAAAGTATAAAAGAAGCATCTGAAGATATTGGTTTTTTTACGGTAACAAATCATGGTATTCCAATTTCTAAAATTAATAATCTTTTAAAAACTTGTAAAAAATTTTTTTATTTACCGGAAGAAGATAAACTGAAAATTGCCCCAAAAAAATGGAATCCTAATACAAATACAGTTTATAGGGGATACTTTCCTAGCTCAGTTAATGGTAAAGAGGGATTAGATATAGGAGACCCTCTTTTAAAACAAGATATGGCTGAATTATTAAAAAAAGAAAAATTTGAGGTAAATCATGATATGACATTTTTAGATCCATCCTGGCAAGCTACTATAAATAACTATTTTGATGATCTTCATAACCTTGGAATGATTATATTTAAAACTATTATATCTTCATTCTCCTCTAATTTATCTATCGCTGATCGAGCATTTCAAAGACCAAAGACACTCTCTACTTTAAGATTTAACTACTATCCCAAACAGGACAAACCTGTTGAAGTTTCCTCGCAAGACGGTGTTGCTTTAGGTTGTGAGACTCATGTTGACAGCGGAATAATGACTATTTTATATCAAGATAAAAAAGGTGGTTTGCAAGTTCAAAATAGACACTCTCTTGAATGGCATGATGTTCCTCATGATCCTAATGCTTTTGTAATTAATACAGGGTTGGCATTAGAATATTTAACTAATGGTAGAATGAAAGCTACTAACCACAGAGTACTTTTTAATCAAGAAGAACGTATTTCAATACCTTTCTTTTTTGAACCTTCTTACGACTTTAAATTAGATCCAAAATATTTGGATATTAATGAAAATTTAATTTATAATATTGATAGCTATGAAGATTTTCTCACTAATTCACTCAAAAAATTTGTTGAATATGACAGGCCTGCCTAAATTAATCTTCTTATCTCTTTTTGTATTTATATCAGCTTGTGGTGGATTTAATACAGGAGTAAAAAAATCAGATACCCAAAAAATAAATACAGTTAAATATGGCACGCTTGTTGCTGCTGAACCAGTCAAAATTACTGGTGAAAGCTCTGGTTTAGGGGCCCTTACAGGAGGTTTAGTAGGTTTTGTTGTCGGATGCGGAGAAGGCATTTTAGATGATGACTGCAGAGATGCTGCAGCAGTGGTTGGAACTATTGGTGGAGCAATAGTAGGTTATGTCGCTGGTTCATCATTAGGAGATCATACAGGTTTTCAATATGTTGTAGACGTTGATGACACAGATGATGATATTTCAATAGTTCAATCAGGCGCAGAACAAATACCAATTGGTTCTAGAGTGACTATTGCTATTGGAACTAACACTAGAATTATTATATCAGAATAACTTACAGGAGATAAAGAATGTTTATTGCAATGAATAGATTCAAAGTAAAATTAGGTGAGGAGAAATATTTTGAAGATATTTGGAAGAATAGGGATACTCATTTAAACGAGGTACCTGGTTTTAAAAAATTTAATTTAATAAAAAGTGAGTCTAATGAAGAATATACACTTTATGCCTCTCATAGTGAGTGGGGTTCAAAACAAGATTTTATAAATTGGACTAAGTCTGAAGCTTTTAGGATGGCACATAAAAATGCAGGTGGACATAAAACAGTATATTTAGATCACCCACAGTTTGAAGGTTTTGAGGTAGTAATTTAAGAAAATATTACCTATTTTTTACAAATGGACATAGTAAATCACGAAATATTATTGAGTGGTAATGTGATGGGAACAATGTTCTTTGCTTGTACTATTTATATTACATTGGTTATAGCTAGGTATGCAACTCTTGCAAAATTAATTAGAGATTCTAGATCTAATATTGAAACAAATAAATTAAAGTTTAAAAATCAAAGTGAATATTCTTTTCATATCTTGCATTATGAAAAAAGACTTAAACTATTACGATACACACTTTACTTATCCCTTTTTGGAGGGATAGCATTGTGTACAAGCTTATTATTTTTGTTATTAAATTACAGCTTCATTGCTGCTATAAGTTTTGGTATTCATCTTTGTTTAGTATTAAGCGCATTAGTAACTCTTGTATATGAACTAGCTGTATCTTTTGAGGCATTAACTGAGCATTTAGACATAATGAGAACCTTAAAAGATAAATTTTAAAATAAAAAAAATAAATTAGATTTTATGGCGGAAGGACTGGGATTCGAACCCAGGAAAGAGTTGCCCCTTTGCCGGTTTTCAAGACCGGTGCTTTCAACCGCTCAGCCATCCTTCCAAAGCGATTTGTATTTAATAAAGAAAATTAGAAAAAAAACAACTTGTATTTAGCTATTTTGAGTACCATCAATTCGTCTTGTGCTAGAGATAACTCCAAGCATAAAAACAATAATTGATGATGGAAATAGGAAATAACCAATAGTATAGGTGTCTGGATAATACTGCATACCAGTGTATAAAACGATACCGTTCATGAGACAAAGAATTAAAAATACAACATTTGTACCAATTCTACTTAGTATCATACCTAAGGGCTTCAAAACAACAATAGCTGCTGCACATACAAAGATTATGGCTGGAATAATATTCATGAGCAATCCCATCGACTCGGAGTAGGTGTAGTCCTCTAATGAGTCCCAAGGCAGTAGCATTGAAGCTAGCATCATTAAAATAGAGACATAAACAAATCTCTTACCTATACTTGTTAAAATCATTGGATAGTTATAACAAATGATAAAATTTTTAATAGTTTAATGATTTGATAAATTTTAAGAAATAACTATTAGATGAATGGATGTATAATAGATTTATATCTAGGAATCAGAATATGTTAAAAATTTATCTTTATATTTGCCTTTGCTTTTTTTTTACTCTCAATATTAATGCTCACGATGCTAAAAACTGTGATGTCCTTGAAAATTACGACTTTTCTGGCTTTGATGACTGGAAATCCGAAGTAGTCCAAAGATCTGATGAATTTGGTCTAGATCGGGGTTTTGTGTCTGAATTAATTGCTCCGTACGAGGTAAATAAAAGGGTGATTGAAAATGATAAATGCCAACCTGAATTTACTTTAACATTCTCAGAATATATTGAAAAACGAATTTCCGATTTAAGAATTAAAAATGGACTTAATAATAAAAGTAAATACAATGGTTTATTAAATAAAATTGATAAATATTATAATGTTCAATCAAGATTTATATTATCAATCTGGGGCTTAGAGACAGCATACGGGAAAATTACAGGTAATTATCCAGTGTTAGAGAGTCTTTTAACTATGTCTTATGATGAGAGAAGAAGACGATATTTTACAAAAGAACTCTATAATGCTTTAAAAATATTAGAACAAGGTCACATTAATCTTACTGACTTCAAAGGCTCATGGGCTGGGGCAATGGGTCAAAACCAATTTATGCCCACAAGTTTCTTAAATTATGCTCAAGATTTTAATAATGATGGTAAAAAGAACATTTGGACTGACACTGAAGACTCTTTAGCCTCCATTGCAAGATATCTTCAAGGTGTAGGATCTAATAAATGGGACCCTAATTATACTTGGGGTAGGGAAGTTATACCCCCAGATAATATTAAATCATTAGAACCTGAATTATTTATCAAGAGAGAAAAAGGCTGTTTAGCTGTTAAAAAACTCTCTAAAAAACTACCTTTGAGAGATTTTAAACAGATGAATTTTAAAAAAATGGACGGTAGTTCACTAGATAGCTTAGATATAAGTAGTTATTTACTCAGAATGGGAAGAGAAGAGGGAGATTTCAGGTATTTTATCGTCTATAACAATTATCTTAATATTCTCTCATATAATTGTTCTAATTATTATGGTCTTTCAGTTGGATTATTAAGTGATAAATTTAAATAATTTAATTAGAATATTGTTTTTACTAATTTTATCCTCTTGTACGATTAGCTCTATTGAAACAGTTGAGGATAAAAAAATAACTAAGGAAGTGCCATCTCAGGAGTACTTTAAAAAAGCTGACGTAAATATATCTCCTTTAGCAGAATATAATATAGATTTTACAGTTTTAGAAAAATTTGTTTTTGATGAGAGGATTAATGGGAATAATATTCATCATTCGAAGTTACCTATACCAAGTGTTATTAAGCTCTCTGATCCTAAAAACTTAAATAATAGCATTATTGTTAGAAATATTAAGTTAGAAACAGAAAATAGACTTTCTCTGAGCAAAGATATTATTGATAAAATATCACTAAATACAAATGTCTATTTAGAATTCTTAAAAGATGAATCAATAATACTAAGGAATGTTGTTGATTCTAAAGAGGAAAGTAAAATAAAAATGGATGATACAGAGATATCATTTGAAAATCTTGACGAAGATCAAACTGAAATTAGTGAAAAACTTGATTATGAAAAAATTAAATCCCTAGAAATTAAAAACTCAGAGAAAATAAATACTATTTTAGTTAATATTTATGAGAACATAAAAACGGCTAAGCTGAAAACAAATAAAATTAAGAATTTAGGACTCTTTTATGAAGAAAATGATGAGGGTGTTATGGTTTTTGCTGGCCCATTTCCTAACAATGATATAGATCTTAAGTTGGATTTCTTGATTAAAAATGGATATATAAATGCTAAAAAAACCCGCTAAATTATTACTATTAATTGTATTTCTTCTACTAACAAGACAATCATCCGCTATTGAAAGTATTGCAAAAACTGCACTTGTTATTGATTTATCGACCAACGAAATTCTTCTAGAAAAAAATTCAACAGAAAAAACTTACCCATCAAGTATGACTAAAATGATGACTGCTCTTGTGGCATTTGAAAAAATTAAAGATGGTAGTTTATCATTAGATCAAGAGTTCCTAATTAGTAAAAAAGCATGGAAAATGGGTGGCTCAAAGATGTTTATAGAGGTTGATAAACTTGTGAGTGTTTATGATCTTCTTCTCGGCGTTGTGGTTCAGAGTGGAAATGATGCATCTATTGCTATTGCTGAGGGCATATCAGGTTCTGAAGAGATATTTGCAATAGAGATGAATAATTTAGGTAAAAAAATTGGTTTAACTGGAAGCAATTTTACTAATAGCAGTGGATGGCCTGATGATAATCATTACACGACTTCTGAAGATTTAGCTAAAATAGCCCAATATACTATTGAAAATCACTATGAATTGTATCAGATGTATAAAATCAGTGATTTTACTTATAACGGTATTAAGCAGGACAATAGAAACCCTCTTCTCTATACATTTGAGGGTGCTGATGGCTTTAAAACTGGTTACACAGAGGCTGCAGGATATGGACTAGTAGGATCTGCGGAAAGAGGGGATAGGCGCCTTATTGTAGTTCTAAATGGGCTAGAGTCCTCTAAATCAAGAGCTCAAGAGTCTTTGAGGTTAATGGATTGGGGTTTTAATAATTTTCAGTTGGTAGATTTTTATAAAAAAAATGAGGTCATACAAGAGGTTGATACTTGGTTAGGTAAAGAGGATAAAGTAGACCTTGTTGCGTTAGAAGACATTAGTGTAAGCATACCAAAAGCCCAATTATCTTCAGCTAAAGTTACTGTACTCGTAGAAGAGCCAATAGCAACACCGATTAAAATAGGAGACCAAATAGCAAAGTTACAAATATCTTTTGCAGATAAGCAAGTAGATTTTCCTTTATATTCTGGTGAAGACATTGATCAAAAGAATTTCTTTTCAAGAATATTTTCAGCTATTTATTATATCATTCTTGGATCTAACTAAATAATATCTAAATAAATGAAAGTGATTAGTTTTGAAGGTTTTGAGTATTCAGGGAAGTCTACCCAAATTAAACTATTAAAAAAATATTTTATAAAAAATAAAATTAAGTCTACTTTTACTAGAGAACCAGGGGGTAATAAAGACTTAGAAAAAATTAGAAATATAATTATTAAATCTAATTTTGATAATTTGAGTTTAATAATGTTTTTCTTTGCCTCTAGGTTTTCACTTCTATCTTCACTTAAAAATAATGATTTAATTGTATTTGATAGGTTTTTTGACTCAACATATGCCTACCAAAAATATAATTTAAAAGAAAAAAAACTAATAATTAGATTAATCAATTTAATTGATCAAAAATTTATCCCAAATATTACTTTTTATTTAAAATTAGATAAAAAAAATTTAATGGAAAGGAAAAATAAAAGAGTTTATTCGAATAAATTTGATAAGAAGTATTTTGGACAATTTTCAAGAATTCAAAAAAATTATAATGAAATATCAAAAATAAAAATAGGAAAACGAAAGTTTGTTACAATTGATGCTTCGCTATCATCTAATGAAATACACGAAAAAATTATAGTACATCTAAAGAAATGCAAATTAATAAGATAATTAATACAATAAAATCTGAGAGTAGTGGGTTCTATTTATTAGAAGTTACAAATGTTGATACTATTTCAACTATTGAAGATGAAATTTTAAATTGCTTTTATGAGAAGCAATATGAAATAGATACAAGTTTTATTAACTTACAGCCTGAAGAAAATACTAAATTTATAACAATTGACCAAATCAGAAAAATGAAAAAAGATTTTCTTCACACTAATGTTTTAAATTTAAATCGAGTTATATTTGTCAAAGAAGTGAATAATTTAAATATAAATGCTTTAAACGGCCTTTTAAAAATAATAGAGGAAATACCTTCAAAAACTTATTTTATATTTTGTTCCTCTAACTTAATTAGTCTGCCTGAAACTATTATTTCTAGGGCTAGGGTTATAAGGGATAATAACACTCTAATGAATTTCGATGACTTAAATACTATGATGAAAGATATAGTAAATCAAAATCAAAATATATCAGAAGACTTGATTCATTCTCTTATAAATCCATTTATCAATTTAAAAAAAACAGATTTTTTTGATAAAATTAAACTTTTTAGTAAAGATCAAATAAATATATGTTCATCAATATTCTTAAAAATACTTAATTATCATTTAAAAAAGAATTTAACTAATAAAAAGCTCTATAAGTACCTTTTTAAACTACATTCTGATTACTTAATTGATGTCGACGAAAGTATAAAATTTAATACATTAACAAATGATTTAATATCGATATATTTTACAAGATTAAATTCTAACCTCATAAAATATGTCAAATAAGTATTTTACAACTCCAATTTATTATGTGAATGACAAACCTCATATAGGTCATGCATATACATCCATCGCTGTTGATATTTTAAAAAGATTTTACAATTGTAGAGGATTAAATTCTTATTTTTTAACAGGGACTGATGAACATGGACAGAAAGTAGAAAAAGCAGCACTAGAAAAAAATATAGATCCTCAAAAATTTACTGATACCGTATCTGAAAATTTCCGTGATTTGAGTAGTTTATTAAATCTATCTAATGATGATTTCATAAGAACAACTGAGGATAGACATAAAAAATCTGTTCAAAATTTATGGAAAGTTCTTTTAGAGAAAGATGAAATTTATTTATCTAAGTATAGTGGTTGGTATTCTGTTAGAGATGAAGCTTTTGTTGCAGATAACGAAATAATAGAAAAAAATGGAAAAAAATATAATGGTTTTGGATCTGAACTATCCTGGGTAGAAGAAGAGTCTTATTTTTTTAGACTTTCTAAATGGCAGAATAAGCTTTTAGATTTTTATAAAAATAACCCTGATTTCATTGTTCCTAAATCTAGATCAAACGAAGTGATAAAGTTTGTTGAGTCAGGTTTAAAAGATCTTTCTGTATCAAGGACTACATTTAAATGGGGAATAGATGTACCAACCGATGAAAAACATATTGTTTATGTTTGGCTAGATGCACTAACCAATTACATATCTGCATTAGAATATCCTAATACAGACTCTGAGTTATATCAAAAATATTGGCCTGGGATACACGTAGTAGGGAAGGATATAATTAGATTTCACGCCATTTTCTGGCCAGCTTTTTTGATGGCTGCTGATCTTCATCCACCAAAACAGATTGTAGCACATGGTTGGTGGACAAATGAGGGTCAAAAGATTAGTAAAAGCCTTGGGAATGTCATAGATCCCAAAGAATTAATTGATATTTATGGCCTTGACTCAGTTAGATATTTTTTATTCAGAGAGGTCCCGTTTGGCAATGATGGAGATTTTTCAAAAGTTGCTATCAAAAATAGAATAAACGGTGAATTAGCAAATAATTATGGCAATCTAATTCAAAGAATACTTAGTTTTATTTATAAAAATTTAGATCAAAATATTGATTTAACTAAGGATAATTTTGATTTTGATATCTTAAAAAAAATTAATGAATCTGAAAAAAGGTTATTTGAATTTATAGAAAATTATAAGTACGACGAATACCTAAAAACATTATTTTTATTTATGAATGATTTAAACAATTATGTTGATAAATCTGCTCCATGGGTATTAAAGAAAACAGATCCTGATGAGATGAAAAGGGTTTTAGCTAATATTTGTTTATGTATTATAAGAGTTAGTCAGTTCTTAGTGCCTTTTATGCCATCAAAAACCTCGGAAGTTTTTAGTTTATTTGAAAATACAAACAATATTGATTTAAATACCTTTGATAACTTTAAGGAAATCATTAACCTTAAATTTCTTAAAATTCAAAAACCTGAGCCATTATTTATTAAAATTGAATAATTTAATTGATAGTCACGTTAATTTTGGTCATGAATTACTTAAAAATTCTGTCTCAGATATTTGTAAGGAAGCTCTTGAAAATAACATAGAAAGAATTTTAAGTATTAATTCCAATATCTTCGAGTTTCAAAAAGATATTAATTTGATCAAAGACTTCAATTTTGTTGATATTACTTTAGGACATCACCCTAATAATACTCTTGATACCAATGCAGAAGAAATAAAGTTGCTTTTAAATGAAAATATTAAAAAATTTGAAGATAGAATTGTTGGAATAGGGGAAACAGGTTTAGATTATCACTATAATATACCAAAAAATAATCAAATTGAATGCTTTAAGGCCCATTTAGATGTAGCCAGTGCTCATAAACTACCATGTGTTATTCATATGAGAGATGCGGAGACAGATATGATTGAAATTTTAAGCGAATATTCTAAAAAAATGGGTAAAATTCTTATTCATTGCTTCACTGGAAGTCAGGAATTTGCAGAAAAATGTATTGATTTAGATTGTTTTTTTTCTTTGTCTGGCATTATTACATTCAAAAATGCAAATAAGCTCAGAGAAACAATCAAAATACTCCCATTAGAAAGAATTATATTTGAAACTGACAGTCCATATCTGACACCTGATCCTTATAGAGGTAAGGTTAATAAACCTGGTTATCTTAAAATTATTATAGAAAAATATTGTGAAATAACCGGTAATGATTATTTAACAACTAGTAAAATTAGCACTAATAATTACAAAAAGCTTTTTAAAATAAATGTTTGAAAATATTGAATTAAATGTATTAGGTTGTGGCTCTAGCTTTGGTGTTCCTTTATCTCACAACATCTGGGGAAATTGCGATAAAACAAATATTAAAAATTATAGAACTAGACCATCAATACTTTTGAAAAAGGCAGGAAAATCAATATTAATTGATACAAGTCCTGATTTAAGAAGACAATTAATAGATAACAAAATAGATAATATAGACTCTGTTATTTATACTCACTCACATGCCGATCATATTCATGGGATCAATGATTTAAGAACAATCTCTCTAATAAATAAAAAAAAAATACCTATTTATGCGGACAATATCACTTTAGATACTCTAAAAACCAGCTTTTCATATTTGTTTATAAAATCTTCATCACATGGTTATGAACCAATTTTGAATGCTAATATATTGGATGGAGAACATATTGAGATAGATGGCTTTAAAATTGAAGTTATTAAACAAAATCATGGTAACATTGATTCCTATGGTTTCATTTTTGACAATAAAATAGCATATAACCTTGATATAAAATTTTTCTATGATGATAATTATTTAGATAAAATTAAAGGCATTAAATGCTGGTTTGTTGGTTGTTTAAGGTATGACGACCATCCATCTCACGCGAGCTACAAAGAGGTTATTGATTGGACTAAAAAAGTTAACGCAAATCAAACATTTTTAAGCCATATGACGGCTCATATAGATTATGAAACTGAGTTCAAGAAACTATCTAAAAGTCGTGTTTACCCGGCTTATGATGGTCTTAAACTAACTATATAGGATAATTAAGTATCTTAATCGTGATCGTGATTAGATATCTTTTCTTTTAAACTCATGCAAACTTCCTCTGAAGAAGCCATTAAAACAGTATCACTGATCTCGCATGGAGTGCTATAAGACATCTTATTCGAAGATTTATTCTCATCATCTGATGAATGAGCTGAGCACATGCTTGCATAAGAGCTAGTTGTTACTAAAGAAAAAATAGTTACCAATATTATTCTTAATGTTTTCATAATTTCTTTTATAGTTGATATTTAAAAATAGATTAAAGAAACTAGTTATTTTTGCATTCTAAATTCTTATAATATATATTATGCAACAAATAAATATATAAATGTCAATAAAATCAGTAAAAGAACAGTTTGATAAGATAGCCCCTGATCTCAAAATTATAGAATTTAATGAACCAACAGCAACAGTTGAACAAGCTGCTAACGCTCATAATGTAGAACCAGGACAAATTGTTAAAACAATAGCATTAGCCCTAGATAAACCTATTTTGCTAATGACTGCGGGAGATGTGAAAATAGATAATAAGAAATATAAGGATTTTTTCAAAAAAAAGGCAAAAATGCTATCTGCTGATGATACTTTAACTTGTACCACTCACCCTATTGGTGGTGTTTGTCCATTTGGATTACCTTTAAAAATCGATATTTTTGCGGATAAATCCTTAATTGCATATGATTTAGTAATACCAGCTGCGGGATCAAGAAATAGTTCTGTTATAATTCAGAGAAAAAGGCTGTTTGAGATGACAAAAGCCGTAATTGTTGATGTAACAAAAAAGTAAGTAAAAACAGTATACTATTTAGTATCGTTATACTTAGACTTTACTATTTTTGGAGCGGTTGCAAATGTAGCTGCTGTCATAAAAGTTCCAAAAATAAGCAAGAAATGTGCACTAGCTGTGATACCAAATATTAAAAAAGAGCCAAAATACAGTGAAAATACGATACACCACATCCAGGCTAAAAGCTGCATAATCAGGTGTCTCAAAGCCACACTTGGTATCTTTCTAAGTGGATTCCACTCGGCATCCATAACGCTACTGTAAACTTGCATAAACATGTTTTTCATGGCCCTTTATACATGCGACAGATGTGACCAGATCACAAATTTTTAATAATAATTTTAATTAATTGAGATAAGTTTAATTAATGAAAAAGATAGAGTTTTGGTACTCAATTGGAAGTACATATACATACCTTTCTACACAAAGATTGACAGAAATAGCCAATAAAAAAAATATTGAATTTGAATGGTGGCCTTTTAGCGTTCGCTCTAGAATGATTGAAATGGAGAATGTTCCTTTTATGGCAGAAAAAAAGAGGGATAAAATTGACTATATGTGGAGAGATGTTCAAAGAAGAGCTAATTTTTATGGATTTGATGCTAAAGTCCCAGCTCCCTACCCGCTGAAAGAATTCGATTTGGCCAATAAAGTTGCAATCTTTGGAAAAGATCAAGGATGGATAAAAGAATATACAATACTAACTTACAAAAAGTGGTTTTTAGAGCATTTGGAACCTGGGTCAGAACCTAATCTTAGTTCCACACTTAGAGAGATTGGATTAGATCCAGATAAAATCATAAATCTAGCCCAAGCAGATGAAATTGAGCAAAAATACTTAAAAAATACAGAAATGGCTAAAAATAAGGGTATTTTTGGAAGCCCCTCTTTTATTGTAGAAAATGAAGTTTTCTGGGGTGATGACAGATGTGAAGACGCCATAAAATGGTTATTAAAATAAGGTTAATTTTCTATTTTTTTGCGTTTTTAGGGGTATCTAATTTCTGGTAGGTATAAAACCTTATTAAAATTTACAAAATTCTCTATTGATTTAACTAAAAAAATATTAATAATACTTTCCTTCAAAATTTATAAATTTTCAAATTATCATTAATGTCGTAATTTGCATTACTTTGTCATCTATAATTAAATTAATTTAAGCCCTATTTTAGTGTTTTTTTATATATTTGAGAGTAAATATTTATAAACATAGGCTTTAAAACTAATTACTATATAAATATCCTTTTTATTTCCTTAAATTTATTTTATCTGTGTGATTTGATTTAGGAATCGACAATAAAATAATTCGAATTTCTTAAATTTATTGAATTTATTATATTTTCTAAATATATGTTTTTGTTTAGGGGTTTATTAATTAATTTTTTAAAAAAATTTGATAATTATTTGAAAAATAAATATTTATTAATATTAAATAAATATAGTAAAAACAATAGTTTAATAATAATATTTAATAATATTTATAGTATATTAAAGTTTAAAATAAAGTTTATAAACTTCCAACTTTAGAGTATTTTTTTCTCTCGTTTGGATCTAAATATCTTTTTCTTAATCTTAAATTTTGAGGTGTTACTTCGAGTAACTCATCCGAATTAATATATGTCATCATCTCCTCAAGAGACATAATTTTAGGGGAAGTTAGATTAACTGCTTCATCTGAACCAGATGCTCTAACATTGGTTAATTGCTTACCTTTAAGGACGTTTATCTCTAAATCATTATCCCTTGTGTGTTCGCCAACTACCATACCTTGATAAACAGGTGTTTGATGTTTAACGAACATTATACCTCTATCTTGAAGTTTCCAAATAGCATAAGCAATAGCTTTACCGTCGCCTGTTGAAATCAAAGCTCCTGCCCTTCTTTCTGTAATTTCCCCTTTGAATGGTTTATAAGAGTGAAATACTCTATTTAGAACTCCAGTGCCCCTAGTATCTGTAAGAAATTTACTTTGATAGCCTATTAGACCTCTTGATGGAGCTATAAACAATAATCTAGTTTTATCTGTCCCAGACTGCCTCATGTCTAACATTTCAGCTTTTCTTTGGTTCATATTATCAATAACGATACTAGAAAACTCTTCGTCTACATCTATCGTTACTTCTTCGTAGGGCTCGCACTTAGTTCCATCTAATTCTTTGTAAACAACTTTTGGTCTTGATAGCGTTAATTCAAAACCCTCTCGTCTCATGGTTTCAATTAAAACACCTAATTGTAATTCACCTCTTCCACCAATTTCAAAAGAGTCTTTATTCTGATTTTCTGAGAAAGTAATAGCAACATTCGTCTCTGCTTCTGCTATGAGTCTATTTCTTATTAAAGTTGATGTAACTTTTTTACCTTCAGTCCCTGCTAAAGGAGAGTCATTAACCATTATATTTATTGACATGGTTGGAGGATCTATTGGTGTAGATTTTATTGGTATTTCTATTTCTGTAGAACAAATAGTGTCAGATACTGATGTTGTTGATAAACCAGCTATACAAACAATATCCCCAGTATTAACTGAGTCGACAGTTATTTTTTTAGTTCCTTCAAATTTTAAAAGTTTTGTTAGTCTTCCTGTTTCTACAATTTTACCTGAAAGATTAACTGCGTGAACATTATCATTAATTTTAGCAGATCCCTGTTCTACTCTTCCAATTAAACATCTTCCTAGATAAGGATCATAATCAAGAAGGGTTGAAAGCATCGCAAAAGGTTTTGAATTATCGACGTCTGGGGATGGAACATGATTAATAATTTTCTCTAAAAGAGGTGTAAGGTTTGTTCTTTCTTCAGATAGCTCATTTACACACCAACCACTCCTTCCAGAGGCATACAAGACTGGAAAATCTAATTGTTGGGTATTTGCATCGAGTGATACAAACAAATCAAAAACCTCATTTAGCACATCATCTGGCCTCGCATCAGATTTATCAATTTTATTTATTACAACTATAGGTTTAAGCCCTTGTTTCAAAGCTTTACCGAGTACAAATTTTGTTTGTGGCATAGGCCCTTCAGAAGAGTCAATCAATAAAATAACGCCATCTACCATGGATAAAACACGCTCTACTTCACCTCCAAAATCAGCATGACCAGGAGTATCAATTATATTAATTCGAATATCTTTAAAAATTATAGACGTAGGCTTTGCTAAAATAGTAATGCCTCTCTCTTTCTCTAAATCATTAGAGTCCATAATTCTTTCTGAAACCTCTTGATTATCTCGGAAGATCCCACATTGTTTTAATAAATTATCTATAAGGGTAGTTTTGCCATGATCAACGTGGGCAATAATTGCAAGATTCTTGATATCATTCATTGAGATAGATGTCTTATAAATTAAATTTACTTATTTAAAAGCTTATTTTTTGCTTCTGTTATTAAATTAGATAAATAGTTATTACCGTCTTTATCAGGGTGGAATTTTTTCATTAAATCATAATATGATTTTTTAATATCCTCATCTGAGGCACCTATTTTAAGTCCTAAAACAGATAGGGCTTCCTCTTCTGTCATTTGAGACTTGTCTGAGGAGGATGAAGTTTGTTTGTTCTGACTCATTATTACATTTAAAATATTAAATCCTCGTGGATCATTATTTTTAAGTTCATTTAATAATTTAGATACTTCGTTTTGAGACAAAGAGGAAAAAGAACGACCCTTAAACTCTCCCTCAACAATATTGATACTAGCTTGACGTGATTGAAGATCTATTTGAATTTGAAGATATTTAGTGTTTATTTTGGGTTTGAATTTGCTTCCAAAAGAAGATCGAGAAAATAAATTAAGAATACTTAATAGAGATGAAATTCTTCTAAAGAAAAGTAAAGCGGGTGCTAAAGCAACTGGTAAAAAATTTAGTTTCCCTGAAAATATTAAGAAAAACCCTAAGATTATTATTAAGGTAATAATCAAATACTTTTTGTATCGAGTGGATAATTGATTTCCAAAAAAAACAAAAATGCATAGAGCTACAATTGATAATAAAATTAAGAGTTTAATCATCCTAAATTAATTTTTAATTGCTTTATTCTTTGCTCTCTTCCACAGCCGTACTTGTAATATGTGTATTTAATTGGATTTTTTTTGTAATAATCTTGGTGATATTCCTCTGCTAAATAAAAGTTTTTAAAAGGTAAAATTAAAGTTTCAACTTTTTGATCATGATTTGTCTCAATTTTAGAAATATAAAAATTTACTATATCAATAAATTCCTGGTCATTAGTAAAGATTGCACTTTTGTATGAATAGCCTTTGTCACAAAACTGACCATTGCTATCGAAAGGGTCTATATTTAAAAAAAAACTTTTGACTAATGTATCCAAACTCACAATTTCTGAGTCATAGACGATTTCTACAGCCTCTATATGGCCTGTATTACCTTTTACAACCTCACGGTAGGTAGGATTTTCAACATGACCTCCAGAGTAGCCAGATAGAACACTTTCAACCCCTTCTAATTTTTCATACACTTCCTCTACACACCAAAAACAACCACCTGCAAGGTAAATTGTGTCCAGTTTTGCAAAGGTAAATGAGGGGAGCAAGACTAAAATAAATAAATATTTAAAAATCATATTGCATCGATAAACAAGTTACGAAACTTCAACGTGTTTAGACCGGGCTTTCCGTTTGAAATTGTATATTTATCAACTTTAATTATAGGCATGATAAAGTTTGTGGCACTTGTCATGAATGCCTCATCTGCATTAAGAAGTGATTTAATTGAAAATTTCTTTTCCTCAAATTTAAATTTGTTTTTTTTCAAAATAGAAATCAGTTTGTGTCGAGTACACCCTTTTAAAATTCTAAAGTTAAGTGGATGTGTAATACATTTGTTTTTCTTTATAATCCAAATACTAGAGGAGTTGCCCTCAGTTATCATATTCCTGTTATCAAATAGCACTGCTTCATGAGATTTATTTTTTTTAGCATGATTTGCAGCTAAAACATTTCCTAATAAAGATATGCTTTTAATATCAGATCTCTGCCATCTTACATCTGGATAAAGAGATGTTTTGACACCCTTTTGAGCCAGTTTATTTAAATATTCAAAATTTTTAATTATTGAATAAATAACAATGTTGGGTTTGAGGTTGTTCGAGTATTTGTGCTCCCTTGGGTTTTGATCTCCCCTAGTAATCTGTATATAAACTATTCCCATTTCTAATTGATTAATTTTTTTGATTTTTTTAGTAATACTTTCAATCTGATTTTTATTCAGATTAATTTTCATATTCATTTTTTTTAAGGAAACAAATAATCTATTTAAATGAAGTTTAAAATCTACAAATTCACTCTTAAAAACAGCAATAACTTCGTAAACACCATCTGAGAACTGATAACCCCTATCCGTAACACTGACAGTTGATTTACTGAGTGGTTTATATTTTCCATTAATATAACAGGTTGTCATAATATTATCTTTTTGGTTATATTAGTATTATGAATCTTAAAAGACGAGATTTTATTAAAAAATTCTCTTGTGCCTGTTGCGCACCTTTATTACTGCCTTCCTGCACTGAAGTTGCGATAACAAATCGTAAGCAACTCTCAATTATTTCTGATGAAAATATTAATCAACAAGCCCTTCAAGCTTATGAAAAAGTTAAAAAACAAGAAAATTTAATAGAGTCCGGACCTAATTATAGAGCAGTAAAAGAAGTTGGCCTCAGAGTTACAGATTCTGTTGAGAAGTATTTTTTAAAGATGGGTCAGTCTGATTCCATTAAAAACTATAATTGGGAGTTCATTTTGATAGATAGCAAAGACACCCTAAATGCCTGGTGCATGCCAGGTGGTAAAATTGCATTTTATACCGGCATCTTAGATATAACGGCAAATAATGATGGATTAGCCTCTGTAATGGGACACGAAATAGCTCATGCTGTTGCAAGACATAGCGTTGAAAGAGCTAGTCAAGCATTAGCTATTAACTTAGGCACCACAATATTAGATATAGCCCTTGAGGGTTCACTATCTAGCACCTCCGCTGATGATTATCTTGTTAATTTAGGATTATCTTTACCTTTTAACAGACTCCAGGAGTCGGAAGCTGATTATTTAGGCTTAGCCTTTATGACTATGGCTAATTACGATAATCATGAATCTTATAGGGTATGGCAAAGAATGGCTGAAGTTCAAAAAGGAAACACTTCTCCAGAATTTTTATCCACGCACCCCTCTCCTAAAAATCGTATTGAAAAACTAAAGAATTGGATACCCGAAGTCGACTTAAGATTTACCTAAAAGCGTTGTTTTGTCATACTTCAAACAAATAAGAAATTTATTATATTCTAAATATGAATAAAGTTATTAAGTTAAAAAAACAGTCCAAAACTAGTGAATCTGACAGTATTAAACAGCTAAACAGTAAGCTAAATAAACTTGATAAAAAAATTGATAATCTCTACGAGAGATTAGATGGCCACATTAATAAAATTGATAAGGTTTACTCTAGATTAGAGGAACACTTTTCTGGCATTGAAAAATTGTTATCCTTTTTTAAATTTAGAAAATAATCAATTCAATAATTCATATTTAATATTTTCAGAAGACTCTAATAAGGTTTTATAACTTTTTGAGAACCAATGATTTATTTTAGATTTGTTAATTATGACAGGATTTCTTTTATGAATAAACTCAATACTCTCTAAAGAAGATTTTGTTAAGATTGAAAAGTAATAGGTATTATCTATTAAATTAAATACTGCAGCAAAAAAACTAACTGTTGTTTCAGTATGTAATTTAAATTTTTGTTTATGTGTATCTGTGTTTTTCCACTCAAAATAATAATTAAAAGGTATTAAACAACGATTATTCGCAATTAGTTTATTACTAAATGATTTTTCTTGAACAGTCTCTGATCGAATATTAAATAGTGTTTTTCCTTTTGGCAGCCAATCAAATAATAAACCCCATCTAGATTGTTTAAATAAATATTTAGAATTTTGTAATAAAATAATAGGAGCTTCAGTAGATGGAGAAATATTACCATTACTATATTCAAAAATAGATTTAAAGTTATTTATGGTTTCTTGTTTAAAATAAGATTGGTTATCTTTGAGATTAAGCGAATATCTTCCGCACAAAGTTAAATTTTTCTAAAGTTTAAGTAATTAGATATATCAAAGTCTTTATATGAAGCTCTCAAACCCAAAAAACTAAAGTAATCATCTCTAATTTTGGTTCCAAGGGGTGTATCTGTATAGTTGTCTAAAACGCCACTGATATTTTTTTTAGCCTCAATAACAATATCCTTAGGTAATTGTCTAAATTCCACACCCAGTGATTTCAATTTTTCTATAGCCACAACCTCTTTGTACATAAAATCAGATAGCATTTCTTGATTTTCGGACTGACAAGCAAACTCAATAATACTTTTAGCTTCATTATCAAAAGAGTTCCATTTGTCTAAATTCATACCTAAAGATATCGAAACTGTAGGTTTTTTAAAATCAGGATAATAACAATAATTGGTTACTTTATAAAAACCAAACGCCAAATCCATGACTGGGTTTGACCAATCAGCAGCATCTATGGCGCCACTAGATAGTGACTGAAGTATTTCTCCACCAGGTATGTTTACTGGTGTGGCTCCCATTGTCTTTAATAAATCGCCACCCATACCAGGACTTCTTATTTTAAGTCTAGCAACATCTTCAACGCTGTTTAATTCATTTTTAAACCATCCAAATAATGTTGATCCTGTATTACCAACTAAGAAATGCTTAACATTAAAATCTGACCCTAGCTCATCCCAAAGCATCTGACCATTTCCAGAGTAAATCCAGGAGTTAAATTCTTCTGCAGTCATGCCAAAAGGTACTGCTGCAAAAAATGGGTAGGCTTTATTTTTTCCTCCCCAGTAAAATTCTGCTGAATGATATAAATCAGCTGTGCCAGATGAAACAGCATCAAAAACTCCAAATGGTGGGACTAGTTTACCAGCAGAGTAAACATTAACCTTAATTCTCTTGTTAGATAAACTTTCAATTCGTTGAGCTAATCGATTTGCTCCCAAGCCGATACCTGGAAAACTCTCTGGCCAAGAGGTGACCATATTTAATTCAGTAGTTGTGCTAGCATGCACATTAAACGTAGAAAAAGTAGCCGCACCTAATACTGGTATAGAGGCATTTTTTATAAAACTTCTTCTATTAATTTTTTTTTTCATAATATTATAAATATAAGATAACACTTTATAAATAAAAATGAAATTAGAAGCAAAAAGTTTATTAGCCGCACTAGATGAACAGAAAATTGAATATAAGCTTTTTGAACATGAAGCCTTTTTTACTGTCGAAGAATCAAGTAAATTAAAGATAGATTTGAATATGCAAGGTGCGCATACAAAAAACTTATTTTTAAGAGACAAAAAAAGAAATTTTTATTTACTATCCTGCTTAGATAATACTGAAGTAGATCTAAAAATAATTAAAAATACAATCCAATGCCAAGGTAATCTTTCCTTTGGAAGTGCAGATTATTTATATGAAAAATTAGGAGTTAAACCAGGTTCTGTTAGCCCCTACTCTTTAATTAATAATCCAGATAAAGATGTAAGTTTTTACTTAGATAAGGGAATTTGTGAATTTGAGTTATGTAATTTTCACCCGCTAGATAATACCAAAACTATCCAAGTAAAAACAACAGATTGCATAAAATTTTTAAAAACAATAACAATTGTAAAGTTGATTGATTTTAGAACTATGGAAATTACTAATCTCTAAAATTTTGAAACTGTAGTGGGATTTTAATATCGCTTGTTTTCAATAATTCAATCATGGATTGTAAATCATCTCTTTTTTTTCCTGTAATTCTCACTTCATCACCATTTATGGAGGCCTGAACTTTAGCCTTTGATGTTTTTATAAGATTTGTAATTTTTTTTGCATCCTCTTTAGAAATACCATTAAGTATATCTATAAACTGTCTTACTCTATTACCTGAGGCGGTCTCTGTTGATTTAACATGAATAAATTTAGGATCAATTTTTCTTCTCACTATATTATTTTTTAAAATATCATTGAACTGGGATAATTTTGTATTATCAGTCGTTTCAATTGTGATTGAAAAATCAGAACGCTCGATTGAAGAATTTGTATTCTTAAAGTCAAATCTATTATCAACTTCTCTTTTTGTATTATTGATGGCATTATCGATTTCTTGAATATCCGGTGAAGAAACAACATCAAAAGAAGGCATAATTGAACAATACAATATTTTTATTTATTTCAACACTAATAGTTTGGGGACCTACTTGGTATATAATTAAATTTCAGCTGGGAATAGTCGATCCAATGACATCGGTTTTTTATCGATTTTTTTTATCTGCCATCATAATTTTACTCTTTTGTGCATTCAAAAAAATAAACCTTAGATTTTCATTGAAGGAACACCTCTTGATTGCAGCTCTTGGTATTTCGTTATTTAATATAAATTATGTTTTTTTCTACCTTTCCACAGTGCATTTAATCAGTGGATTTGTCGCTTTATGTTTTTCATCAATTTTATTTATGAATGTTGTTAATAACATTGTCTTTAAACGTAAATATCCCAAAATTATGACACTAGTTGGAGGCCTCATTGGAACTTTAGGTTTATTATTTATTTTTTATGATGAAATCATTAACTTTGAATTTTCAAAGAGTACGAGTATTGGAATATTATTAGGAGTATTGGCGACCTACTTTGCATCTATAGGAAACTTAATATCAGAGTACACTTCTAAAATTAAATTGAATGTTGTGGCTGTTACAGGTTATGGAATGTTATATGGCTCTGTAACCTTACTAATTTATCTATTCGTAGTTGGTATAGATTTAAATTTTGATTTTAGTTATAGATATATAATTTCTCTTTTATATTTATCAATCTTTGGAAGTGTATTTGGTTTTATTCTCTACTTGTCAATTATTAAAAATATTGGGGCAAATGATGCAGCTTATGTTGCAATCATAATGCCTCTCATAGCACTAATAATTTCTACCATATTTGAAGGATTGATATGGGATATGAACTTATACATAGGTGCGTTTTTAGTACTATTTGGAAATATTTTAATTTTAAAAAGAAATTAGTTTTTAAATAATTTTTTTTGCATAATTACAATCATACTTGCTATTAAAAAAAGTATCAACATGGGTGTATAAACGAATTCAATACCAAAGATATCTGCAACATATCCTAAGGCAGGTGGTGCAATCATAAAAACACCATAAACCCCTATCGTGATAATAGTTATTCCCACCGTAGGATTCACATTTTCAATCGAAGATCCGAAGGTGTAACAAATAGGGATAATAGATGAGACACTGAAACCAGCAATAATAAAACCTATAATTGCAAATGTTAAGGAACTACTTAATGCTATTACTAGTGATCCTAACAAAGAACCGATCACTGAAAGGACAAGAAAATTATAGATACCAAATAATTCTTTTAATTTATCACCAATTAATCTTCCAAAAACCATACTTCCGTTAAAGGCTATTGCGGCAAGGCCAATATTAAAACCATCAGCATTAATATAATCTCTCATATATAAAGATCCCCAAGAGTCTGTGCCCCCTTCTAAAAATACTGCTGTGACAGCTAACACAAATAAAACTATTAGAAACAATGGCCAGTTAAAAAAAATAGAAAAAAAAGATAAAGAGTCTGATTTATTATTTTTTATAGTTAAGCTGCTAAAAAAAATTACTGGGGCTAAAATTGCAACAAACACAATTGAATTTATAAAAAAACTAATTTTAAACTCCAAAAATAAACTGGTTAGCAAAGAACCGGACAACAATCCAATACTCCAAAACGCATGAAAACCTGACATCATGGGTTTATTAAACTTTTTCTCTAAAGAGGTCGCTTGCACATTAAGAATTACCTCAAATAGTCCATAACAAACACCAAATATAAAACTCAGCAATGCCATGAATTCAAATAATTGTGCAAATGGTATTAAAAGCCATAAAACACTTATAATAAATCCAGACATAAGGGATATTTTTTTGGACGAATAAAGTTGTGTTATTTTTGGTGCAACGATCATTGTTAAAACAGAACCAATTGAAAAGATAACAAATAAATAACCCATCCCAGTGTAATCAACTTCTATTTGATCTTTTATATCGGGAATTCTAACAGCCCATAAACCTACAAAAAAAGAAATTGAAAAAAATAGTGCTTTGCATGCATTAGTATCTGAAATATGAATTTTCAATTTTTAAAATTAAAAGTAATTAAATTACTACCATCCACCATCATCATCTGCTTTTTTATCTTTTACAGATTTACTTAATGATGTTTTAACTAACTTCCAAATACCATTACCTGAAACAATTATTTCATTTTTTGAAAAAACTTCGCATTTCACAAAACATAAAGTTTTAGTCATTCTTTCAATAGAAGGAATACCTATTAATTCATCTCCTTTTTGAGCAGAAAAGGTAAAGTGTGTGTTCATTGATATAGTCACACATGGCCTATTACCAAATGACTTGTAAGCAGCATTACCCATTACATTATCTAAGACAGACATTAAAAAACCACCATGGGCAAAATTTCCTAAATTAAGATGTTTTTCAGCAACAGTTATACGATATATGTTCTGATTATTTTCTTGTTTTGTCTCTAATTCACCTAGTAATAATGAATACGAAGATTTTGATATTAACTTCCAGGTCATATATAACTTTATAATGCAATCTTTCAAAAAAGAAATGTTTTATAAAATCACCAAGATAAATTTTTTAATGGACAAATAAATTTATACACAATGAATAGATCTTTTAGGACAGATGACAACAGTTCAAATAGTTTTATACCTAGCTATTCAGGTACCAACGGCGCCATAGCAACTCATTCTAATTTATCTTCAATGACCGCTTATAGTATTTTAAATGATGATAAAGGGAATGCATTTGATGCTGCTGCTGGAGCGATGTTAGTTGAAGGCCTCGTCAATCCTCAAATGTTTGGAATGGGAGGAGAAGGAGTGATGATTTTAAAACCAAAAGATCAAAATCCTTTAGTTTTAAATGGAAATACAATATCTCCAAGAAAATTTGATTTTTTAAACTTAGTTACAAGGGGTTATACAGAAGTACCTGATCAGGGTATTCTAAGTGCTGGTGTCCCCGCTGCATTTTCTTCTATTTTTAGGATGTTGCAAAGATACGGGAGTCTTGATTTTAAAACAATCTCTCAATATGCAAAGGTATATGGGAGGGAAGGTTTTCCAATACACACTGGAATTATTAATCAAAATAAATTTGGATTAAATAGTTTAAAAGAAAAATTTAGGAAAGAATGGAAAAATTCAGCAAAACTATATTTTAAAAATAATAAAGATATTCCAAAAGTTGGAAGCTTATTTAAAAATTTAGCTTACTCAAACTTATTAGACTATCTGGGTAATTATGAAAAAAAAATTACTGGTACTCGAAACAATAAGTTTAATAAATTACATGATGCTTTTTATAAGGGCGATGTAGCGAATTCTATTTTAAAATTTTCTAAAAAAAATGATGGTCTTCTCTCAAAAGAAGATTTTGAAAATTTTAATGTAAAGTTTGAAAAAACGATTTTCGAGAAATATGGTGATTTTCAAGTCCATAAAACAAATTTTTGGGGTCAAGGATTAACAAGTTTAATGATGTTAAAAATGGCAAATAAACAAAAAATTAAAACTCTACAATCAGCTGATGATATTCATAAATTTATTGAAATTTTAAAATTAACATTTGCTGACAGAGAGATGTATTTTACTGGTAAAAACAATACAAGAGTAAAGGCAAGTCACCTATTAAATGATACTTATTTGAATAAAAGAATTCGACTAATTACAGAAAAGGCTATTGATACAATCATCCCTGGAGATCCTCTATCTAAAAATTCTTTACTGCCAATCGACAATGACATTAAACCATGGGGAGCTGGGACTGTACATATTAGCATTATAGACAAGGATAATAATGCAGTTTCATGCACACCTAGTGGAGGCTGGATTAGATCTAATGAAGTAATTAATGAATTAGGATTTCCTTTAGGAAATAGACTGATGACCTTTTATTTATCAAAACCTGGTCATGCAAATTTCATTACTCCTTTGCAACAACCAAGAACAACGCTGAGTCCAACTTTGATTATCAATCATAAGAAAAAGGAAATATTAAGTTGTGGGACTATGGGTGGTGATGCTCAAGACCAATGGCAGGCTCAATTTTTAATGAATTATATGTTTTCAAAGAAAAATATAGATCAAGCCTTAAATGAGCCCAGAGTTTCATCAGAGCATTTACCTGCTTTTTTCCATCCACATGATCCAAATTATAAACAGTTATTGTTAGAAGAGCGGCTTGCACCCTTACAGTCAAAATTAATTAAAAAAGGTCATAAATGCCAAACAGTTACTGACTGGAGTGAAGGTTTTATATTATGCACTAGAAAGAAAAATAAAATTTATGATGCATATGCAGATATTAGAAGTTATAAAAGTCAAATATTTCAAGCACAAGCATTGGCATGGTAAAGAAACATAAAAAATTAAGTGATTTAGTAGATGTAGTTAAAAGACTACGCAATCCGAAAAATGGATGTCCATGGGATATTCAACAAACATCAAAATCTTTAGCTAAATATACTTTAGAGGAAGCATACGAAGTAATAGAAGCAATTGAGTCTAATAATTATCGCGAATTAGAGGGAGAGCTTGGAGATTTATTACTCCAAGTTATTTACCATTCAATTATTGCAGCTGAAAAAAAGAAATTTTCTATTGAAGATGTTATTGATACCAGTGTTAAAAAAATGAAATCACGTCACCCACATATTTTTATGCGCGATGAGTCGATTAAAACTGTTCAAGATGTAAATGAATTTTGGGAGACACAAAAAAAATATGAGAGAAAAAAAAAGGGAGCTCAATCTGTTTTAGATGGTGTGAGTGTTAGTCTTCCCGCCGTTACAAGATCGTTAAAACTTCAAAAGAGAGCTGCAAAAGAAGGTTTTGATTGGAAAGACGCTAATGGAAATTTGAAGAAGGTAAAAGAGGAATTAAATGAACTTTCTTATGAATTAAAAGCTCAAAATAAAAAGAAAATAAAAGAAGAATTAGGTGACTTATTATTTTCC
Organism: uncultured Alphaproteobacteria bacterium; assembly: GCA_902557145.1. Lineage (GTDB taxonomy): Bacteria > Pseudomonadota > Alphaproteobacteria > HIMB59 > HIMB59 > HIMB59. The sequence continues at coordinate 79,806 of CACDYZ010000002.1, forward strand.
TGTATTAATTTATCAAGAAAATTAGGACTTGATACAGAGACTGTAATCAGAGACTCTAATAGAAAGTTTGAAAAACGTTTTAAAAAAATGGAAAAACAAATGAATAAAAAAAAGTTAGAGTGGAATTTAAAAAACCTGGAAAAACAATGGCAAAACTCAAAATAGTTCTATTTAGTTTATTTTTTTCAGTTGTATCTAATAGCCTCTTATCTTACGAAATCACAGATCTAATAAAAATTCTTATCGAAAAAAATGAGACTAATTCAAAATTCAAATACGACAATCTAATAGAAGATAAAGATTTACAAAATGCTGACACCTTATACATACCAGAAATTGATTACTCATTTAATATCTCTAATAATAATTCAAGTACTACAACTACATCTAATTATAATTCAGATACTCATACTCTAAGTGCTACAGTCAACCTTTATAATGGTGGTTTTAGTCAATTAAATTTAATCACAACGCAAACTAGAAATCAGGCTTTTGATTATTTAAGGGAGTATCAAAAAGAATTATTAATTAAAGAATTACTCAACGGCTATAGTAATTTGCAAGCATTAATTTTTAAAAAGAAAAATCAACAGATGAATTTAGAGTTTTATAAAAAGAAAGTTCTAGAGGCAGAAATTTTATTTCAAGCAAATAGAACTACTAAAACTGAGTTATTGGATTTAGAAAATGAACTATTAGAAGCACAAACAGTATTATTAGATTTCGATAGACAGATAGATAACTTAATGCTGCAAGTAAGTAAATTACTTGATTTAGAAATTAAAGATGAGGATGTTAATTTTGATTACGAAATTGATGTATCAAGCAATCAAATTGATAAGAAATTATTTTCAGATTTAATGGGATCTTCTTATGGTCAATATTTATCTTTTATAGAAAATACATATCTACCTGAGTTGGAAATGAGTAAAAAAGATCTAAGACCTTCAGTTGATCTGTCATACTCTTTAAGTGAAAGCCAAAATTACTCTGCAACAATTGATCACAGAAGGTCTTCTTCACTCTCTTTAGCATTAAAAATACCTATTTATGATGGATACAAAGATGAAAATAATTTTGATATAGAACAATACAATTATCAAAAAAAATTGCTTGAACATAAAGATTTAAAGAGAGATATGTTGAATACATACCTCGAAGCATGGAATAACTACGACTTTTATTTAAATAAAATTGATAACCAAATTAAAATTATGGATACCCTAAAACTGAAATTAAAAGGTAATGAGATATTGTATAAGGCACAGAAAATTAATATCACTGAACTAATAGAAAGTCAGAACGATTTAAATGATGCACAAAATATTTTATTAGATTTGAATTCTCTCAGAAAATATTATTTAATAGACATTCTTATTTTTAACGGGGATTTAAATACAATTATTAATGGATTGGGATAGATTAAAAACATTTTATCATGTTGCTACAGCTGGTAGCATATCAAGAGCCATGGATACAATCCATCTCAGTCAATCAGCGATTACTAGACAAATACAATCTCTAGAACACAGTCTAAAGACAAAGCTTTTTAAAAGACATACCAAGGGTATAACTCTTACAGAACAAGGTTCATATCTTTTTGAAGAGACTGAGAAAATATTTGCTGATTTAAATTCTATTGAAAAAAAGATAGTTGAATATAAGTCAGTTCCCACTGGAAACCTGTCTATCAACACAACAGTTGCATTTGGCTCTATGTGGCTTAGTCCTAGAATAAATGAATTTATTCATGGATACCCAGAGATTAATCTTAAACTAAACTATTCTGAAGACGAACAAGATATGCTTCGCCAAGACTATGATATTGGTTTGTGGATGAGAAAACCTAAACATTTAGATCTAGTATCAAAACACATCGCAACTATAAAATATCATATTTATGGTTCTGCTAATTATATCAACGAAATGGGTATGCCACTTAGAAGATCTGAGCTGAATAGTCATCGTTTGATCACTTATGGTATAGGTAAGCCCTCTCCTCTCTCCGATACTAACTGGATATTAAAAACAGGTATTAAAAAAAACCAAAAAAATAGACGACCTCATATAACCATTAACAACCTCTATGGTCTATTAGTTGCGGTTGAAACTGGTGCGGGTTTAGCTGCATTACCAGATTATATGGCTCAACATAAAGCACACTTAGTAAAAGTATTGCCTGATATTCAAGGACCAAGTTATGAGGTTCACATGGTTTATCATGAAAATTTAAAAGGAAGTTTAAAATTAATTGCTTTCAGAGATTTCCTGATGAATAAAATAAGTCAGTGGAGATTTTGACTTTAAAAATCTTCTTATTTCATTAAAAGTTAAATATTAATATGAATAATTTATTAAAAACCTATAATTTTAGTAATTTTAAAGTTATCAAAGGACGAGGGTGTTATTTGCACACTTCAGATAATAAAAAATTATTAGATTTTTCAGCAGGTGTGGCAGTTAATTCTCTTGGGTATAATCACCCAGTAGTAAGAAAAAGTTTACAAGATCAAATAAAAACTGGCATTACTCATTTGTCTGGCTCACAAATGCATGAGTTCAAGACTAAATTATCTAAATTATTATCTGAGAATTCTAACAAAGGTGATGTTTTCTTTTCAAATTCAGGTGCAGAGAGTATTGAAGCTGCATTAAAAATAGCAAGAAACTATGGTAGTAAAAAAGGCAAAGATGAGATTATTGCTATGACTTCCTCTTTTCATGGAAGAACAATTGGAGCCTTATCAGTTGGTAGTAATAAAAAATATAAGACAGATATTGGACCTGTACCAGGTAAAGTAAAGTTTTGTAAATTTAATGATGTCTCTCATCTCAAAAAACTAGTTAATAAAAAAACAATAGCCATTATCATAGAATTTATTCAAGGAGATGGTGGTATCAATATTTGCAGTAAAACCTTTGCCAAAGCAATAAAAGATATTTGTAAAAATAAGAAAATTTTATTAATTGGAGATGAAATACAAGGCGGCATAGGTCGAACTGGAAAAATTTTTGCATACAAACATTATGGTGTTAACCCAGATATTATAACCTCTGCTAAAGGATTAGGTTCTGGTATTCCCATCGGTGCAACAATTGTGAAAAAATATATATCTAATATTATTTCTACAGGTTTTCATGGATCTACATTTGGTGGAGGTATGCTTCAGACAAGAGTTTCTTACAACGTATTGAAGTCTATAAATACTAAATCTTTTTTAAATAAAGTACTGATTAATGGTAAATTATTATCTAGCTTACTTAGAAAAATGCATGACAATCACAAAGATAAAATAGTTGATACAAGATGCCTTGGTTTGATGGCTGGTATAGAATTTAAAAATGATGAAATAGCTTTGAAAACATATAATAAAATGGCAAGAAATGGACTAATATCAACACTAATACAAGGTAAAATAATACGTCTTACACCTCCTCTGATAGTTTCAAAAATTGAAATAAATAAGGCTATTCTGATAGTTGCTAAATCTTTATAAAATTAATTAATAATCAAGGGATTGTTTTTGAAAGACTGTACCAATACCCTCCTCTGTCTCTAACTCATTTATAAGAGCATTCTTTATCTCACCACTAATAATGTGTATTTTTTGAACACCTTGATTAAGCGCCTTTAAGGAGTTTTCAACTTTCACAATCATTCCATTAGATATAATTTTTTCATCAAAAAGCTTTTTTGCTACGTTTTCATCAACTGCAGAAATTCTTTTTCCTTCAGTATCTTTTATAAATGGAACATCTGATATAAAAATTAATTTACTTGCAGTCAAATTAATTGCAAGCTCTGTAGCAATAGTATCGGCGTTAACATTTAATACTTCAGAAGTATTTTTATCTAAAACTAAACTAGGCATAATAATCATATCGTGTTCCTTAAATAAATTTTTGATTTGTAATGCATCAACAGACACAACATCTCCTACTTGACCATAGTCAACTCCATCAACTAATTCTCTTCTCTTTGCAGCAATGAAGTCTTTTTTAGAAATAGGAATCGGAAAATTTCTAATATTATAACTTGAACTCAAACTAAATATGTCGATTAATATTTGACCAGAAATTTTCTTTGCTGCCTCTATATCATGAGAGGAGGTTATTCTTCTTCCATTTAATTTTTTTGGTTCTATACCGTGAACGTTAATCATATAATTATCTAGCTGTCTTCCAAATCCAAAGACCAATACTACTTTTAATTTAGAAATAGAATTTAATAGTTCTTTTATGTCACTAATAACATTCTCAATGTTTTCTTGATTATCACAAATTTTACCACTTACTTTAATTACAAGAATTGAATTTTGTAATATGGACTGATAAAAACTTTGATTTTTAATCATAGGTACAAAGGTATTATTTGATCTAATCCAAGTGCTTGATCTTGGTCAAAGATAAGGTTCATGCATTCTACAGCGTTACCAGAGGCACCTTTCACTAAATTATCTAAGCATGCCTCAACAACAAAATGGTTCTCATCCTTAAAAGAAACGGCAATATCACAAAAGTTTGAGCCGATCACATTTGAGAGTTTTGTGTTATTCTGAATTCTTATAAAAGGGGCGGATTTAAAACAATCTGCCAAACAAGAGTCTAAAAAATCATTATTGATGGTTTCTTTTGTTTCAATATGACTAGTTAAATATATCCCTCTTGAAAAAGGCCCTGATAATGGGACAAAAGAGAGGTTTTTTCTTAAATTTGGAAAAGATTGATAAATTTCAGCCAAGTGGCGGTGAGAATTGATATTATAAGAAAATATATCTTTAGATCTTGTTGAATGATGATTTTTGTTTGTTGGATTTTTACCACCACCACTAGATCCTGTAATAGCAGTTATAGATACATTTTTAATTATGGAGTGAAATGGCAATAAAGATAACTGTGTTGTTAATGCAAAACACCCAGGGTTAGAAATATTTGAAGATTTTTTTATTTCATCGCCAGAATTTTCAATGAAGCCATATTGAAACTGACTTTGAGTATTAACATCAAAATTAGATTTATAATATTTATTATAATCTTCTTGACTAGAAATTCTAAAATCAGAACTCAGATCTATAATTTTAACTTTTGATATTAATCCTCTTACATATTCATGAGCTGAACCGTGAGGTAATGCTAAAAAAACACAATCTAAATTTTTAAAATCATCTAAGTTTTCTGTTTGTATGTCTTTTAAGTTTAATGATTGTAAATGAGGAAACTCCTCATCAATTGGTAATTCTCTTTGAAATATTTTTGATAATTTTACATTTGGATGCATAGAGAGAATTCGTATTAACTCTATACCTAAATAACCATTAGCTCCTATTATACCTACTTTAATCATTATTAATCCTATTGATTATCTTAGCAAAAACATTGACATGGTTAGTTGAATTATAAATATTTAAAAAGTCTGAATTGGGTATAGAAAATTTATCAATAGATTGTTTGTATGCAGAGATATTATTTGTGACAGGTCCACTTATAATCAATAATTTATCATCTAGATTATTTAATTTTAAGTTTTCAATTATATTAACTGCCCCTGATACGTCGTAAGCACAAATAATAATTACTTCGATTGACTCCGTAATTTCAGTATTTTGAATGATTTCCTTGGTTCCATAATCTCCATGATAGCCATCCCCTAATTCCATTAAAATTATTTCTGCATCTTCTGACATATCACTGATAATAGAGACTGAGCAATTTTGTATAGTTTCTTTATCATTCATACAGGTACTAGGAAGACCATAATCTACAAAATCTGATGTTTTATAAGCCCCATTATCTTCATAAGAGTATAAATCTTTCTGGGAAGCAGTACCTGCTAACTTACAGGCATTAATTCTTTTATAATAATTACTGAGTGTTTTAATTATAAAAGAAGTTACTGTCGTTTTTCCTGAGTCTATACCAGTGCCTATGACAGCAATAGATGGAACTTTATTTTTTATCTTCTTTTCTTTAATTTTAGAATAATCAACTAAATTCAATTGTTTATTAGTTTTATCTATAATAGATCCAAGCACTTCACATTCTGTAGCTGGGCCTAAGAGAATATTGAAATCTTTACAATTACCAATGACCCCTCCTAAGTTTAAGATATGGATTTTATCGTGTTTGTTTAATTCAGAGGGCACAGATCCTGTCATTCCTGAGGATGCAATCCTATTACCTAAAGCACCAAGGATAATATCTCCCTCAGTTAATTCAGTAATTCTTCCAGAAATTAGCTCTAGCTTATTGTAATTAGGATTAACTGAAATTACTTTAACCGCAATTAGCTGTCCTTGATTACAATCAATCAAATCAGAGATACTCAATTCATCGATATTATTGATGTTTTTAAGTACAGAGCCTATTTTTTTAGTATTAATCATCTTAAGGTTGGTTTTATATAATTATCAAGAATATAAGCAATATTTTATTTAATTGGTAATTTATTAAAATATTAGACTAGAGCTTTAAATTACGTACATTTTTAGCCGCTTGGCGAATTCTTTGCTCATTTTCTACTAAACCTATTCGCACAAAACCCTCACCATATTCGCCAAAAGCGATACCTGGCGAAACAGCTACTTCAGCTTTTGTCATTAAATCCTTAGCAAATTTTAAAGATCCCTTATTTTGGTACTTTTTAGGTATAGGTGCCCATGCAAACATACTCGCTTTAGGACTGGGGATATTCCAACCTGATCGTGACATAGACTCAACTAATACATTTCTTCTGCTCTCATAAATAGACCTAATTTCAGAGACACATGATTGAGATCCATTAAGTGCTGTAGCAGCCGCAACTTGAACAGGTGTGAAGGCTCCATAATCTAAGTAAGATTTAATTTTAGTTAAAGCTTCTATTAGTTTTTTATTTCCAACAGCAAAACCTATTCTCCAACCAGCCATGGCATATGTCTTTGACATTGAAGTAAACTCAACAGCAATTTCTTTGGCTCTATTAACTTGTAAAATTGAGGGTGGTGGTTTCTTATCAAAATATATTTCTGCGTAAGCAAGGTCAGATAAAACATAAACATTATATTTCAATGCCATCTTAATAATTTCCTTGTAAAAATCTAAATCTACTACTTGTGCAGTTGGATTAGAGGGAAAAGAAACTATTAATGCAACAGGTGAAGGTGAACTATTTCTAATAGAGCGATCCAATCTTTCCAAGTAAGTCTCAGGATCAAAGATACCGTCTTTCATGGTTTGCAGATGTCTTAGTGAAGCACCTGCTATAATAAATCCATAAGGGTGAATAGGATATGAAGGATTAGGTGAGATAATAATATCACCAGGTGTTGAAATTGCTTGAGCTAAGTTAGCTAAACCTTCTTTAGAACCTAAAGTTACTATAACTTCACTGTCAGGATTTAATTTGACACCAAATCTTTTTTGATAATATTTAGCTTGAGCTTTTCTTAAACCGGGTACTCCCTTACTCATAGAATACCTGCCTGTTCCTGGTTTATCAGTCACTTCTTTTAATTTATCTCTAATATGCTTAGGTGTTGGCATGTCTGGATTACCCATGCCAAAATCAATGATATCTTTACCGTTCTTTCTAAGTTTTGCCTTAAGTTTATTTATCTCTCCAAATATATAGGGAGGTAAACGATCAATTCTGTTAAAATCTTGCTTCACAATATTTAAAATAGATTTTTTTATAAATATCTAAAGTATTAAAATATTCAAAATATTTTTTTAGGCTAGTTCTATTTCACCTCTGAAAAAAGTTATTGCTTCTCCCCCTATGAGAACTCTATCATTCATATCTGTACAATGAATTTTTCCACCTCTTTCAGAAATTTGAAGAGCAATCATCTCTTTTTTATTCAGTTTTTTTGACCAATATGGAATTAATTCACAATGAGAGGAGCCAGTTACAGGATCTTCAGGGATACCTAATTTTGGAGCAAAATTCCTTGATACAAAATCTGACTCATCTCCTTTTGCTGTAATTACAACAGAAGGGTAATTAAGTTTCTTTAATTTTTCTAAATCTGGCTTCATAGATTTAATATCATTTTGATTTTCGAATACAGCTATTAGGTCTCTATGTGCTAATATTTCAACAGGAGTTTTCCCTAATGCTTCAAAAATATCAGATGTCACTTTAACAGCTTTTGGCGGCCTTGAGGGAAAGTCCATTAGATAAAGATTTTTATTAATGGAAACATTTAATATATCACCTATTTTTGTTTTGAAACTCAATGATCTAATATTAGTTTTATATTCATTTATTAAAACATGAGCAGTTGCTAAAGTTGGGTGGCCAGCTAAATCTAGCTCAGCATTAGGAGTGAACCACCTTATATAAAATTTGTCACCCTCTTCTATGAAAAATGCCGTTTCTGATAAATTATTCTCCATAGCTATATTTTGCATTATTTGATCAGGTAACCATTCTTTTAAAGGGCATACAGCTGCAGGATTTCCTTTAAAAATCTTTGATGCAAAAGCATCAACTTGGTAAATAGGAATTTTCAATTATTTATTCCCATTCAATAGTAGACGGAGGCTTGCTTGTTATGTCATACAAAACCTTATTCACTCTGGGAACTTTATTAATTATCAGTGTTGCAACTTCAGATAATGTATTAATATCAATTGGAGTTACATCTGCAGTCATTCCATCAACTGAATTGATACATCTAAGAACACAAGTCTCTTCATAAGTTCTTTCATCTCCCATAACTCCAACTGATTTAACTGGGAGTAATACAGCAAAAGCTTGCCATGATTTGTTATATAAATCTTTATCAATTAAAAAATTAATAAAAATTTCATCTATGTCTCTCAATGTATCTAATCTCTGTCGATTAACCTTTCCAATACAACGAATGCCCAATCCAGGACCCGGAAAGGGATGTCGATTTACAAATTTATGATCAAGTTTATAGAATAAACCTAATCTTCTAACTTCATCCTTAAAAAGCTCTCTGAAAGGCTCTATAACATCAAATTTAAGGTCTTTTGGTAAACCACCAACATTGTGATGTGATTTAATAGTAACACTCTTTCCTCCATGAAACGAACGACTTTCGATAATATCTGTATAAAGGGTACCTTGGGCTAAATAGAAATCTTTTTGTGATAACTTTCTAATGTAGTTAGAAAAGACATCTATAAACAAACCTCCTATAATTTTTCTTTTAAGTTCTGGCTCAGTAACATTTTTAAGTTTTTTTAAAAAGAGGTGTTCGGCATTAATTATATTCAGTTTTAAATTAAAGGTTTTAAATACTGCTTTAATGTTTTTAACGTCATATTTTCTGAGTAATCCATTATTAACAAAGATAAAGTGAACATTATCAAGCTTAAGATATTTTGATAAAGCAAATGCTAAAACAGTAGAGTCAACACCCCCTGAAACAGCACAAACTATATTAGGTTTTTTTTCTTTTACATTAATTCTAAAATATCTACCTATAGTTTGATGTAAGTCATTATTTCTCCAATTTTCTTTTAATTGACAAATATCAAATAAAAAATTTTTTAAAATTTGACTTCCAAATTCTGAATGTGTTACTTCACAATGGAATTGAATGGCATAAATATTTTTTTTATAGATAGCTGCTGGTATTTTATTTTTAGTTTTTGCTAGTATCTTGAAACCTTTTGGTATTTTAGTTAAGCTATCTCCATGAGACATCCACACTTGTTGTTCTGAATTAGTATCTTTGAATAAGTCACTCTTTGATATTTTTATGATTGTCTTTCCATATTCTCTTTGATTACTTTTTTCAATCACACCATCAAATTCTTTAGAGATATATTGAAATCCATAACATATACCAAGAATTGGAATAGGTATTTGATCCAAAGGTATATCTATTTTAGGAGCATTTTTATTTAATACAGAGTCTGGGCCACCTGATAAAATTAATACTGAATGATTTAAAATATTAGTGACATTGTTGAGATATTTTGGGGGATAAATCTCAGCATAAATTCCTAACTCACGAATTTTTCTTCCAATTAGATGCGTATATTGAGATCCAAAATCAATAATTAAAACTGATTTACTCAATTGGAACGATAGTTTGGAGCTTCTTTAGTTACTTGAACACCATGAACATGGCTTTCGTTGATACCAGAATTAGTCAATCGAACAAATTTTGCATTCTTTTTAAGCGTTGCAAGGTCTTTTGATCCCGTGTATCCCATCCCAGATCTTAAACCTCCAGTCAGTTGAAATAACACATTAGATACCTGACCTTTATAAGGAATTCTTCCCTCTATTCCTTCAGGGACTAGTTTAATTGCCTCATTTATTTCATCTTGAAAATATCTATCAGCAGAACCTCTAGCCATAGCCCCTAACGAACCCATACCACGATACGATTTATAGGATCTACCTTGAAAAAGAAAAACCTCCCCTGGTGACTCATCGGTACCGGCAAATAAAGATCCAGCCATAATACAGTTAGCACCAGCTGCTAAAGCTTTAACTATGTCACCAGAGTAGCGAATTCCACCATCTGAGATCATTGGAATTTTATTTTTATTGGTAATGGAAGATATGTCTTGGATCGCAGTAAATTGAGGGACCCCTACACCTGCAACAATTCTTGTAGTACAAATAGAGCCAGGGCCAATACCAACTTTTATTGCATCTGCTCCTAGTTTAATCAAATCTTTTGCTGCCTCAGGAGTTGCAATATTTCCAACAACTATGGGTAATTTAATTTTTTTTCGAATTTTTTTAAATGAGTCTAATACTGCAGAGGAATGCCCATGTGCTGTATCTATAAATAAAATATCGACACCTGCTTTATCTAATTCTATAGCTCTCAATAAATCATTAGGCTTGCTTCCTATAGCGGCACCGACTAATAATTGGCCATTTTTATCCTTAACAGAGAAAGGAAACTTCTCTCCTCTTTGAATATCTTTAACAGTGATTAAACCAATACATTTTTTATTATTATCAGTGACTACTAGCTTTTCTATTCTATTTTCTTGTAAAAGTTTTTTTGCTAAACCAAAAGAGGACATACCTTTTGACTGAGTTTGAGTAATAGAAATTACTTTTTTTGTCATTAAATCTTTAACTTTTGTTTTCTTATTAATTACAAAACGTACATCTCTGTTAGTTATTATACCTTGAAGTGTATTGTCTTTATCCACTACAGGAAATCCTGATATATTTTGCTCTTTCATTACATTTAAAACATCTTCAATTGTATTATTTGGATTCATTGTAATGGGGTTATAAACGATACCTGCTTCATATCTTTTCACTTTTTTCACTTCATAACTTTGTGTCTCAATATCAAAATTTTTATGAATTACTCCTAATCCACCATTTTGAGACATAGCAATAGCCATTTTGGACTCTGTAACTGTGTCCATAGCAGCTGAGATAATAGGAGTGTTTAAGACTATATCTTTTGTTAGATTTGCAGATATATCAACGTCATTAGGGAGGATATTAGATACTTGGGGTTTTAATAAAACGTCGTCAAACGTTAAATATTCTTTTACTTGGGCCATGGCCAATACTAGATTTTTTTATATTAAAATCAAGGACTGAACTAAGAGAGTTTTCTTCCGTCATTAAGACCAGCATCGTAATCTAAAGGATCGACATCATCTAAACATCCTAAATTTATCCCCATACCGTTCGGATCTGTTCTTCTATTATGATGAGTATAAATACCACAATGTTTGCAAAAAAAATGTTCAGCTAAGTTTAAATTGAACTGATAAAGTGATAAATCGCTCTCTCCTTTTAAAAGTTTAAAGTTATCCTTAGGCACCATGATCATCTTTGCATTTTTTCTTATACATATTGAGCAGTTACACTGCATAATTTTATCGAGATCGGACTCAATTTCAAATTCAATTGCCTTGCAATGACAAGAACCCTTATGATGCACTTCTATGTTCCCTAAAAAAGTTTTTTAATAAATTTTTAGTTTCACTTGCTGTTTCTAAAATTGCCATATGTCCTGACTCTTCCAGAACAATAGTTTTTGAGTCTTTTATTTTAGACGCTAATTCTAATCCAACTTTTTTAGGTGTCATTTTATCATGCTTACCAACAATACATAAAGTAGGATGCTTTACACTTTCTGCAGCTTTCAGTCCATTTGTGTAAATATCACATGCATTAAAGTCTGTGCCTAATGTTCCATTATTATTAGATGAAACTAATTGACCACCCATTCCTAAATGACTTAAACCTGGAACAGGATGGCCACCTTTATGTCCTAAAGGTCCGTGTACCCAATCCATCATTAAATCGACAGCTTTTTGATCTTTATTTAATGCTAAGTCTAAAAGCTCTGTATTCATTTTCATGGACATTGATCCATTAATTAAAGCCAGAAGTTCTAATTTATCAGGATGTCTTTGAGCAAATTCTAAACCAACTAAACATCCTTGTGAATGACCGACATAAGAGGTCTTCTCTATTCCTAAAGAAGTTATCAAATCAGCAATCCAATCGGCCATTTCCTCAATTGTTTTTAAAGCAGGACCTTCGGAGTCACCATGACCTGGTAAATCAACAGCTATCGTATTGTATCCATGAAAAGCAAAATACCTTGTTTGGAGAACCCAAGTAACATGAGTCAAACCACTTCCATGAACAAACACGATAGTTGGTTGTTTTTTATCTATCTCTCTTCCACTAGAAGTGTAATAAGCATCTTTGTCGTTTATCTTTATCTTCATTTAGAAGCAACAAGTCTTGGTCTTTGAGATGCCTTAAAACCCATATCGAAGTCAGTCATAATATCTTCCATGTCTTCTAATCCCACTGAAAATCTAATCATATCCTCTGTTAAACCAGCTAACTCTAATGATTTTTTATCCATTTGAGAGTGTGTTGCTGATGCAGGGTGAATAACCAAAGATTTTGCATCACCAACATTGGCAAGGTGAGAAGTAAGCTTCAAGGCATTTATAAATGCATGACCTGCCTCTTTTCCACCCTTAATACCAAATGCTATCATTGAACCAGCTCCTTTTGGCATTAACTTAGAAGCTACTTTGTGATCTGGATGATCAGGCAAACTTGGATGATTAACCCATGATACGCTCTCATTGTTTGTTAAGTAATCAAGCATAATTTGAGTATTGGATAAATGTTTTTCCATTCTTACTGATAAGGTTTCAATACCTATTAAAATATTAAAAGCATTGGTTGGACTCATACATGGTCCAAAATCTCTCATTCCTTCTGCCCTAGCTCTCATTGTAAAAGCTGCGGGTCCAAATTCTTCTGCAAAAGATAAACCATGATAACCTTCATATGGCTCAGTCATTGTTGGAAATTTATTTCCTTTAGTCCAATCAAAATCACCCTTTTCAACAATAATACCACCCATTGAAGTTCCATGACCAGCCATCCACTTTGTTAGAGAGTGAGTTATGATATCAGCTCCTAAATCAAATAAATTACATAGATATGGAGTATTAAATGTTCCATCAACCATTAGAGGTATATTTGCTTCCTTTGCAATTTTAGAAATTTCAGGTAAGTCCATTATTTCAATGCCGGGGTTTCCTATAAGCTCTCCCCAAATACATTTTGTATTTGGTTGAATTGCATTTTTAAAACCCTCTGTGTCTCTTGGTTTTACAAATGTTGTATCTATTCCAAATCTTTTTAAAGTTAATCTTAATAAATTAAATGATCCTCCATAAAGCTGTGAGGAGGAAACCACATGATCACCTGCACTACAAACGTTTAAAATAGCTAGAGTCATGGCACTCATTCCTGAAGCGGTTGCTAAAGCAGCTGAACCACCTTCAAGCGCAGCGACTCTTTCTTCAAGCACTGAGATAGTAGGATTTGATATTCTACTGTAAATATGCCCGCCCTCTTCAAGATTGAATAATGCAGCAGCATGGTCCGCATCTTGAAATAGATAAGAGGTTGTTTGATAAATTGGAACAGCACGAGAGCCAAAATTTTTATCTGGCTGATGTCCACTATGTAACGTTTTAGTGTTAAATTTGTATGTTTTAGGATCTGTCATGATAATCCAAACATATCATATATTTATATATGAAAGTAATGGAAAAAAAGTCTCATATAACCTGATTATGAATAAATTACATGTCTTAATTAATAGTTTGTAATCCACATTGTTTGGTAAGCTTTAAGAGTAATTGTAGATTTAATATCAATAATAATTTCATTAGAAATTAAGTCCCACCACTCATTAGAAGAAATTAAATTTAGTTCTGATAAATCTAAATATTGAAAAACATTAGTAACGTTACTGATACAAAAAATAGATTGTCTTTTATCGTGGCTTTGTCTCCAAAAGCCGAAAAAGTTTTTTCCCAAATTAAATGTAAATTGAGTGGCGTTCGGATGAAAAGCTGGTTGATCTTTTCTAATATCGATTAATTTTGATAACTCACTGTAGATCTGATTATTTAAGGAGTCTTTGTCACTTAATAGTTTATCAATTTCATCAAACTTCCATGATCTTCTATTAATAGATCTCTTGTTATTTGTTTTCTCAACTTGTTTATAATCATTCGTAGATCCAACGAGACTGTGTATATAAATAGCAGGCATACCCTCAATACCTAACATCATTGAATGACAACATATAAATCTCTCTAACTGCATGTGATCAGTTCCAAAAAAAGTGCCTTTAAGAGCATCAAGCAGGGAAATGTTTATTTCATAGACAGACTCTGTGTTATCAACTTTTTTTCTTTTAGTGGTCTGACCACCAAAGTCAGTCATGATATCTACTAATGTGTCTCTTTCTTTGTCAGTTAAAATACCTTCTGTAGGTCTAAGACCAATTCCATCATGAGAAGCTATAAAATTAAAATAAGAGGTATTATCTTTTGCAGGGGGCATGCCCATTGACCACTTTCTAATAGCTGTACTATCACCCATTACCAAAGTCCAAAGCAACAAAGGAGGTAAAGCAAAGTTATATATTGCATTAGCCTCATCATTTTCTCCAAAATAACTAAGATTTTCTAAATTTGGTAAATTCGTTTCAGTGATAAGAAGAGTATTTTTACTATATGCATTTAAAAGAGTCCTAATGAGTTTAACAACTTCATGTGTTTGAGGTAAATTTAAACAATTAGTTCCATATTCTTTCCACAGAAAAGCAATAGCATCTAATCGAAATACTCTAATACCATTCTTTAAATATAAATGGATTAATTTGATAAAAAAGAAAAGAACCTTAGGATTTTTGAAATTAAAATCTACCTGGTCATGGCTAAATGTACACCACAAATAAAAAGTCTCATCATTGATTGCATACTCTTTAAAAAGATCTGAACTTCTTGGACGTACAACACTCTCATATCCCTCTTGTACATTTTTCAGTTTGATAAAAAAATTTTGTGTGTCTTCTTTATTTTCAATAAAGTTTTTAAAATATTTACTTTTTATAGAGGCATGATTTATAACTATGTCACTCATAACTCTAAAATCTTTTGACAATGATTTCATATCTTGCCAGTTACCTAAATCAGGTCTTACAATTTCATAATCTGTTATAGAAAATCCATCATCAGAGCTATATGGAAAAAAGGGTAGAATATGAACATTATTAAAATGTTTCTTACAATATTTATTTAAAAATTTAGATAGTGCTTTTAATTTATTATCAGAGGTTTCTATAATAGAGTCACCATATGATATTAAAAAAATATCTTTTTGTGACCAATTAGGTTCAGTAATACCCTGATCTTTGTTTTCAAATAAATCTAAAACCTTATTAATTAACTTTAAGATCTCATTTTGATCTAAGATATCTTTATAAATAATTTGAAAATGGATATTTAAATTATTTTTTAATTCTTCTCTCAACTTATGCGTTATCTTCTTTTACAGCTTTGTTAAAACTATCTAAAATTGTTGGATCTGCACTGTCAATTCTTCTCCATGTTGGGATGTTGGGATTTTCACTTGGAGACTCTAAAAAAATCTTACCTGCTTCAATAATATTTTGTGCAAACAACTCAACCATTTCCTCTTCTTTATGTACATCAAAGTCCAAGCCATTCATTTCAGCATCTGTTTTGTATATCTGGACCATATCAAGAGCCATACGAAAATATGTAGCTTTTAATGAACGAAATTTTTCATGAGAAAATACCTGACCTTGAGTAGCCAGTTTTCTAAAGATAGCTTTAGATATATCAATGGTCATTTTAGACAACCCTTTTTGTCTATTATTTTTTGAAACTTCTTGGTGTTTATGCTCATAGGTTTCTGCTAAATCAACTTGACAAATACGATTATTAGCAAAGTTTCTATACATTTCAGACAGTATACCAACCTCCAAGCCCCAATCATGAGGAACTCTGATATCATTTAAAAGATCATACTTAAATGAGAATTCACCAGCTAAAGGATATTTAAATATATCTAGAAAGTTAAGATATTCATTATAACCAACCATTTTTTGTAAAGATTTTACTAAAGGTGTTACTAGTAATCTTGTTACTCTTCCGTTCATTTTTCCTTGAGCTACGCGGGGGTAAAAACCTTTGCAAAAATCAAAAGAAAACTTTGGGTTTGCAACTGGATAAAATAACTTTGCTAATAAATTTTTATCATAAGTAACAATATCACAATCGTGCATAGCTACTGTACCAGAATCTTTTAAAGAAATTACAAAACCCATGCAGTACCATATATTTCTGCCCTTACCTTTTTCTAAAGGAGATAAGTCTAAATTAGCCAAGGCTTGATCTATTTTTTTTAATCTTGGGCCATCATTCCAAAGAATATAAGTTTTTTGTGGAAGGACTGAAAAAAACTTTTTAGCTTTTACAAATTCATTTTTGTTTGCTTGATCTAAACCGATAACTACATTTTTAATATATTTTACTTTCTTTAAAGTATTAACAATATAAGTCAAAGCTGGTTTTTCTAATTCAGAATAAAGAGAGGGTAAAATTAGAGTCATGGGGGAAGTTTTTGAAAAAGATAAAAGATCTTTTTCAATTTGTTCAATTTTTTTTGTATTAAAATTGTGAAGTGTAGCTATGACACCATTTTGATGAAAATCAGGCATATTTAAAAAATTTTATTCTCCAATGTATTGTTCAATTTATATAGGACTTGACTCCAACCGTCAGGTGCAAACTTTGATGACTTCAATATATTTTTTTTATTTGAACGCAACTTAGGGAAAGATCCAGATGGATTATTTATAAGACATGGGTAACTAGCAGAATTTAACATATCAATATCATTTTTACTGTCGCCAAGAGCTATAGTATTTTTAGAGTATGTACCATAAAATTGATTATCATATATATGAGATATTAACTTTTTAGCTATTCTTTTGTTGCATACAGATGAAACTTGCATGAATCTACTACCTTGTATTAACACTCCCTGTTTTTCAGATCTAAGCTCATTTATAAATTTTCTTAAATTTGAAAAACTATCTTCCCAGAGAATAATTTGACTAGCCTCTCTATTTAGCATCTTACTAGTATTATCTAAGTTTGTGTATTTTTTTAAAATCTTAGAGGGAAGATCTTGGGCTATTAGAAGTTTAAATTTTTTTTGTTTTTTTAATAAAAATTGATGCCAATTCTTAGAGGATAATTTTGCAATTCTAATTTTCCAATATTTACCGTAATCAGATGAGTTCTTAATTTTCTTGAAACGATTTTTTGGAAAATATAAAAGTGCTCCATTCTCTGTGCTAAAAGGCATATTGGTTAAATTTAGTTTTTTTAATAAATTTATAGACTCACTAAATGTCTTACTTGTATTAAAAATAATATCATGTTGATTATTGATAATACTAGTAATGGTTTCATTGTTATAACCATAAGAATAATTTTCGTGATCTAATAATGTCCCATCTAAATCAGTGAAGATAAGATATTTCTTCATTTGTATATTATTTTTTTCATTTTTTGATTTTTATCTAATGTAATTAGAATATTACAAATATCAGGACAAGATAAAGACATCCATTTTGATAATTTTTCATAATATTGTATGAAAAGATAGAGTTTCTTTTTAAGATGATTATCACTACTCAATGAACGAAGATTTAATTCTTGCTTGTACTTCCAGTTAATCACATATTTCCAATCAGGAAGTTTAATAAAAATATAATAATTAAACTTATTAAAAAGTTTTTGGTATTCAACTAAGGATTGATTGTAAGCTGTTCTCCATATCATATCAGGATCATTTATTTTTTCTAAGTCATTAATATTCTTTCTTAAATACAAAGGATCAATTGGTTTTGAGCCAACACACCACCCTTCTAAAATTATTAAATCTGCTTTATTTATTTTTCTATTATGTTTTTTTTTATTGTCAGTTACCTTGTCAAAGATTGGAATATATACTGGAAATTTATTTCTCTTTAATTTATCTACTGTCTCAATAAGTAATTTTAAATTATGGGTACATGGAACACCTCTGGTGTGAAATAAATTTGTCTTAAATTTGATTGCTAATTTTTTTCTTTTAAATGAAGATAGATAAAAATCATCAATACTTAATATAACAACATCCTTTTTATAAAATTTTTTAAAATAAGTTTTAATAAGTAGTGATAAAGTAGATTTACCAGAGCCTTGTGATCCTGCAATCATTAGTGTTTTTTTATTATGTAATTGGCTAAATAATTTATAGTAAGTGTCTTTAATCTCTGAAATAGAAATATTCTCTCTAGTTAGTTTATTTAGGGAATATTGAATAAACTCTAATTGAGATTGTATTTCTGACATATATTGTATGGATTGAGTTCTTTCTCACTGGCATAAAAATTAGTAATTTGAATAATAAAAATTAAAACAATAAATTTTATAACCGACATAATTTGATTATTTTACAAGATGAACATTGAAATACTATTCAATCTTTTGGCGCGCTCTGCAGGATTCGAACCTGCGACCCTCTGCTTAGAAGGCAGATGCTCTATCCAGCTGAGCTAAGAGCGCATTTATTGGAATATTTACCACTTCAACTTTATATTTTCTACTTTAATATGCATTAATTTTTAAATGAACAACACATTAATAAAAGTCGAAAATATAGTAAAAACATTTGGTGGTTTAGTAGCGCTTAATGACTGCTCCTTAGAAATTAAAGATAAAGCTATTACTGGTATTATAGGGCCTAATGGCTCAGGCAAAACGACATTATTTAACGTCATAACTGGTAATCTTAAACCAGATACAGGGAAAGTTTTCTTTAATGGTGTTGAAATCACAAATGAAGAGTCACACGACTTGTTTCATTTAGGTGTATTAAGAACATTTCAAATTGCACACGAATTTTCAAATATGACAGTTATTGAAAATTTAATGGTAGTTCCAGGTAATCAAAAGGGTGAAAAACTTCTCTACTCTCTTATGAATAATCGACAAATAAAAAAAGAGGATGAAATTATAAGAGATAAGGCTATGGATGTTCTAAAATTCCTTAAGATAGAACACTTAAAAAATGAAAGAGCTGGAAATCTTTCTGGAGGACAAAAGAAATTATTAGAGTTGGCGAGAACAATGATGGTTGATGCAAAAATAGTTTTCTTAGATGAAGTTGGAGCAGGTGTTAATAAAACTCTTTTAAAAGATATCAGTGAGTCGATTTTAAAACTTAATCAGGATAAAGGTTACACTTTTTGTATGATTGAGCATGATTTTAATTTTATAAGTGAGTTATGTGATCCAGTTATTGTTTTAGCAGAGGGATCAGTCCTCTTTAAAGGTTCTGCTGAAGAAGTAAAGTCAAATGAACAAGTTATTGAGTCCTATTTGGGTAAGGGATTAAAAAAGTAATGTTTTTTTCAGCGACAAAGTTAACTGGAGGGTACGGTGGAGTTAACATTATTGAAGATTGCTCTTTCAATGTAGATCGTGGAGAGATTGTGTCTATTCTGGGTCCCAATGGTGCAGGAAAATCAACGGCAATGAGAGCCATGCTTGGTATATTAGACTTAAAAGATGGTAATGTAATGCTAGATGGTAAAGATATTACAAATCTAAAAACACAAGACCGAATAAAACTAGGCTTATCGTTCGTACCTCAAATTAAAAATATATTTACAGAGTTAACAGTAAAAGAAAATTTAGAGATGGGAGCATTTATTAATGACGATAATCTACCTTCTAGAATAGAGGAAATGTATGATCTATTCCCTATAATTAAAGAAAAGAAGGATCAGTTTGCTGGTGAGTTATCAGGTGGACAAAGGCAACAAGTGGCAATAGCAAGGGCATTAATGACTAATCCTGATGTTTTAATGCTCGATGAGCCTACAGCAGGTGTCTCACCAGTTATTATGACTGAATTATTTCAACACATCCTGAATATTAAAAAACAAAATATTGCTATCTTGATGGTTGAGCAAAATGCACGACAAGCTTTAGAAGTATCTGACCGGGGTTATATATTGGTGACAGGAAAGAATGCATACGAAGGTAAAGGTGACTACCTACTAAATGATAAAGAAATTAGAAAAGCTTTTTTGGGGGGATAAATGGATTTTTTAAACTCTATCATACTTCTAACTAACTTTATTATCGTACCTGGTATCACTTATGGATCTCAATTGGCGCTTGGTGCTATTGGGGTAACTTTGATTTATGGAGTGTTAAGATTTGCTAACTTTGCCTATGGAGACTTAATGGCTTTTGGAACTATGGTTGTAATTCTTATGACATGGTATTTACAGTCAAAGGGAATTTCATTTGGATTGCTTCCAACGGCTCTTCTGGCTTTACCCATTGGAATCTTATTAACAATTGCTGTGAGCTTATTCTTTGACAAGACAGTTTTTGAATATTACAGAAATAAAAAAAGTAATCCTGTAACTTTTATAGTTGTGAGCCTTGGTATTATGTTTGTTTTAAATGCAGTGGTGAGAATTATCATTGGACCAAATGATATAAATTTTATGGATGGACATAAATTCATAATGAAAGCTAGAGAATTTAAACAATTAACAGGTTTAAATGAAGGTCTAGCAATAAAGTCTACACAAGTAATTACATTGGTAACAACTATAATCACCTGCTCAATACTGTTTTATTTTTTAAATAAAACAAAGACTGGAAAATCAATGAGGGCATATTCAAATAATGAAGACCTAGCCCTACTTTCAGGCATTGACCCAAAAAAAATAGTTTTAATAACATGGGTAATAGTTTCTATTTTAGCGACTGTTGCAGGAACATTATATGGATTAGACAAGAGCTTTAAGCCCTTTACCTATTTTAATAATCTCCTTCCTATCTTTGCAGCAACAATAGTTGGAGGGATAGGTAATCCTTTAGGGGCATTCTATGGGGGCTTTTTAATAGCATTCTCTGAAATAGGTCTTACCTATGCATATAAAAAATTCTTTAAATATATTATGCCAGAAAGTTTAGAGCCGAGTACGCTTATACAATTTATCTCAACTGATTATAAATTTGCTATCTCTTTTGCAATATTGATAGTTGTTCTCATATTTAGGCCAAATGGTATTTTTAAAGGGAAAGTCATATGATCAAAAATATAGACTTTAGAATTTGTTTTTCTGTGATGACTATATTAACAGTTTTAGTTGGCCTGTTTCAGTCCTGGGGCATAGCTCTATCAATGTTAAATCTTTGTTTGATCTCTGCAGTTATGGCAATGGGGGTAAATATACAATGGGGATTTGCGGGGTTAATAAACTTTGGTGTAATGGGTTTTTTAGCCATAGGAGGACTTGCTACTGTTTTAGTTTCTGTACCACCTGTGCATGAAGCTTGGAGTGCTGGAGGTATAGGTATTTTAATATCAGGACTATTTTTAGCAGCAGTTGTAATTAGCGTATTTATGATTAATAAAAAATTATCGAAACATAAATATAAAAACTATTTTGTGTTCTTAATTATAATTTTATCTATCCCTTTACTTAAATTCATAGCAGGACCATCAATTAGTAAAATTGAGTCTATAAATGCTGCTACTTCTGGTTTCCTTGGGGGTGCGAATTTACCAATTATTTTCTCTTGGTTTGTAGGAGCGATTTTATCTGCCTTAGTGGCTTTTGTTGTAGGTAAAGTATGTTTGGGATTAAGATCAGACTATTTAGCTATTTCTACTCTGTTGGTATCAGGAATTATAATTACGATTGTAAAACACGAAGAGTGGTTATCAAGAGGTGTTAAGAATGTTATTGGTCTAAAGAGACCCGTTCCTTATGAAGTGAATTTACAAGAGTCAGAATGGTTTATTAATTTAGTTCAGTTTTTTAACTCCTCAAAGTTATCCAATGTTTTAGACCCTGAAGTAAAAATTTCTTTACTTAATCAATTAGTAATCTCCTCTTCAGGTGTTTTTGTGAAACTTTGTTTTAGTTTGATTTTTTTAGTCGTTGTATTTGTAATTCTATATTTCTCAGAAAAGGCTTTAAATTCTCCCTGGGGTAGGATGATGAGAGCCATAAGAGACAATGAAGAAGCAGCTAGGGCTATGGGAAAAAATGTTGTTAAACAGCATTTATTTATTTTTATGTTAGGTTCAGCTATTATTGGATTTGCAGGTGCAATGCTCGTTACTTATGACGGTCTTTTTACTCCATCAAGTTATCAACCACTAAGATATACTTTTTTAATATGGGTGATGGTCCTCTTAGGTGGTACAGGGAATAATTATGGAGCAGTACTTGGAGGGTTTGTAGTCTGGTTTATTTGGATACAATCAGCTCCATTTGCAATGGTTGTAATTAACTTATTCACTGGCCATTTAGATGAAACTAGTTACATCAAAGATCATCTTCAAAATAGTGTTCCATACTTTCGATATTTAATGATGGGTTTGGGTCTACTATTAGTTATGAGATATAGACCGAAAGGATTACTACCGGAAAAGGTTATAAAAAATTAAAGAAAATAATTTAGCCCCACCAAAAAGATGAGGCTAAATTTTAATGTTTATCTTTGAGCTACGTCTGTGAATTGACCGCCTTCAATTCCTTTCTCAAGGAACGCTCCAAATGCTTCTCCAACTTCAGTGAAGTTAACATCTGTTGCTCCGTCATAGTCAATTGCAAAACCAGAACATGCTAGTTCAAGACCTTTTGCTAATTCACCAGCATAAATCTTTGTACCAGGACCGTTAGCCACACTCATAATATTTGCAGCTACAGTTGCACTGTCATCAGATCCACCTTTACACATTGCTAGCATTATTAAAGCTGCAGCATCGTATGACTCGCCAACATAAACAGATGGGTCAACACCGTTAGCTTCGGCATATGCTTTAAACTTCATAGCGCCAGCGCCTAATGAACCAGGCATAGAACCAAAAGATCCATCAAGATCAGAACCAAAAGTATCTGTTAATGAAGCACCAATCATTCCATCAGAAAGCACAAATGTATCAAAAGCACCACTATCTAGTGAACCCTGTATAATTTGGTTTCCACCTTGATCTAAATAACCAATAACAACTAACGCATCACCACCAGCAGATGAAAGAACACCTACTTCAGCACTATAGTCAGCTTTATCACCTTCGTGGGCAGTTTTTGCTGTAACTTCGATACCTCTAGCATTAGCGGCAGCTTCATATACATCAGCTAAACCAACTCCGTAGTCAGTGTTAACATACGTAATTGCAACACTTGTAATGCCTCTGTCGTTAGTAATGTCTGCTAATACTTCTCCGCCTCTAGCATCAGAAGGAGCTGTTCTAAAAAATAGACCATTATCCTCTGCTGTAGTTAAAGCAGGTGAAGTCGCAGATGGTGAAATCATTGGTACACCATTAGGAACAGCTACGTTAGAAAGAACTGCACCTGTAACACCAGAACAGTCTGCTCCCATGATAGCTGTAACGCCTTGTGATATTAAAAATTCAGCCGCAGATGCTGCTGCTGCTGAGTCGATACATGTTGAGTCAGCTCTAATTGAACTAACTGTAGAACCACCTAAAAGTGCACCAGAGTCTGAAGCTTCGTTAAAAGCTAACTCAGCGCCTGCAGCCATACCTGGCGTTAATGATTCAATAGGTCCTGTAAAACCTAAAATAATGCCAACTTTAACTTCTTTAGCGTATGACGTGCTAAACATAAATAAAGCAAGCAGAGTTGTAATGAACTTAATCATTTATTTCCCCCTTATTAATTAATAATTATGCAGTGATAATAGTATTATATTTTGAAAAATGAATATTTAATTGTTAATGGGTCCAGGAGGTTTTTCTATTATTTGAGAAATTACTCGCATAACTCTTTGGTTTTACTTGTTTATAAGTTTGATCTACAACATTGTATTCATATGAGTTCTTTTGACACCATAAGATAGCGTCATCCAGAGTATCAAAGTTGAGTTTTAACTGTTTAGTTGTGTTTTTGGAACTATTCCATCCCATTAAAACATCTTTTTGAAGGCTAGGGTCAAATTCAAATTCAATAATCCATAATTTAGTTTTTTTAAGACCCGATTGCATATTTGTTTTTGAAGGTCTTTTAATTGTAACTTTTTTCATCATTTACTTTTTGGTCGGGGAGACAGGATTCGAACCTGCGACTTTCTGCTCCCAAAGCAGACACTCTACCAGACTGAGCTACTCCCCGAGTATTGAATATATATACTTTTGTCTTATAAATAGTCAAACAGTTAAATTACATGCAAAAAGTAAGTAAAATAAAAAAAACCCTTTTATCAAAAAGTTTTTTCAGATTTTGGAAATACCAGTTTTTAATCAAGAGCTATAACAAAAAAGTTAAACCCTACAAAATTAATAGAGAAATTTTGAACATTGGTGATGTTGTATTTGCATTATGTTTTAACCCAGATGAAAAAAAATTTTATTTAATAAAACAATTTAGGCCATTTTACTTTGTTAGAAGTAAAAATTTAAAATATGAAATTGTTGGTGGTCTGGTTGATAAGGGTGAAAATTTAACAACAGCCTTAAAAAGAGAAATTAAAGAAGAGATTGGAGTTAAAACAAAAAAAATAGTCAAACTAACTACATACTGCCCAGTGCCAGGTTACTCGGATGAAATCGTTCATGTTTACTATGCCGAGGTAGAAAAAATTAAATTTAAATCGCTCTACAATAAGAATGAAAATGAAGAAATAAAAATTTTTAAACTAACACTTAATCAATTAAAAAAAATTAATGAAAGTAAATCAATTCAAAACGTTCTCACAAAAATTTCAATATATGAATATTTAAAAAAATTTAAAAAGAGTTAACGTTATTGACTATTTTTTTATCTATTAAGAAATCAGCAACTTGATTTGCTACATCAATGGCAACATTAGATTGTGCTTCTTTTGAAGATGCGCCTAAATGTGGTGTTAAAAGTAAATTTTTAGCACCAAACATAACGTTATCTGTTGCAGGTTCATTTTCATAAACGTCGATAGCTGCACCTGCAATAACTTCATTGTTTAAAGCGTCTTTTAAATCAGCTTCATTGATTAAACCACCCCTTGCACAATTTATAATAACTGAAGTAGGTTTCATGGTAGAAAGTGTTTCTTTATTAAACATATATTTGGTTTCATCATTTAATTTTGTGTGAATAGAAACTATATCAGCTTCTTTTATTAATTGCTCAGTTGAAACTTTTTTTGCTTTAAATCTAGATAGATCTTCATCACTAGCTGATTTAGAGTTAGTAATAATGTTCATACCAATTGTTGAGCAAATTTCAGCAACTCTTTGGCCAATATTACCATAACCAACTATTCCAAGTGTTTTTCCTTTTAATTCAGTCCCAATAAACTTTGGTTTTTCCCACTTTCCTTGATGAGTCGAGTCATTAGCTAAATGTATATTTCTCATAAGTGAAAACATTAACCCCACACTTAACTCTGCAGTTGCCTCAAGATTTCCTAAGGGAGTGTTCATTACTAAAATTTTATTTTTAGTTGCTTGATCGAGATCAACATTATCAACACCTACCCCTGCTCTTCCTATAACTTTAAGGTTTTTGCAGTCAGCAAGTATATCAGACGTTAGTTTAGTGGCAGATCTTATTAAAATACCATCATATTGATCAATTACTTCTTTGAGTTCCTCTGGAGACATTCCGGTCTTTATATCAAAATTAATTTGTTTAGATTTAAGAACGTCTTCAACTTTATTACTCATTTTATCTGAAATTAAAATCTTCATTATTTATACCTTTCCATTGTTTCAAAAAAGGACCATTCAATCCATGGTAAAACTTTTTCAATATCAGAGGCTTCTACGGTTGCGCCTCCCCAAATCCTTATACCAGCTGGAGCATCTTTGTAAGCATTAATATCATAACCAGCATCTTCCCTCTCTAATGTAGAGCAAACCTCTTTTACTAATTTTTTTTGATTGTCACTGTCTAAAGCTACAAAATCAGGATGTGTAAACTTAAAACATATGCTAGTTGAAGAATAGGTATTTGGATCTACAGCCAAAAACTCTACCCAATCCCTTTGTTCAATCCAATCTCTTATGACTTGAAGATTTTTTTTTGATCGTGATATAAGCTCTTTTTGACCACCTATCTCAATACACCAATTCAAAGCATCTAAAGCATCCTCAGCAGCAAGTAAAGATGGTGTATTAATTGTAGCTCCCTCGAAGATATCTTTAGCAAATTTTTTATTTTTAGCTAATTGAAAAATTTTTGGCATTGGCCATGGAGGTTCATAAGTCTCTAATCTTTCAACAGCTTTTGGAGATAAAGCAATCATTCCATGTGCAGCCTCTCCACCTAAAACTTTTTGCCAAGACCAAGTAACAACATCTAATTTTTTAAAATCCATATCCATAGCAAATACAGCAGATGTTGCATCGCAAATGGATAGACCTTCTCTCTCGTCTGGGATCCAATCGACATTAGGTATACAAACACCTGAGGTTGTACCATTCCAAGTAAAAACAACATCATTATTGAAATTTACTTTAGTTAAATCTGGAAGCTCACCATAGCTATCAGTTTTATGAACAGTGACATTTTCTAGTTTTAACTGTTTTGTAATATCTTTTACCCAAGTCAATCCAAAGGTTTCCCAACCACAAACCTCGACACCTTTTAATCCTAAAAGACTCCACATAGCCATTTCTATAGCCCCTGTATCTGATGCTGGTACTATACCTACTAAATAATCATCAGGTAATTCGAGTACCTCTTTTGATTTAACTATAACTTCATTTAATTTTGCTTTACCACTTTTCGCTCTATGAGATCTTCCTAATACCGCATCACTTAAAGCCTCTAATTTCCAACCAGGTCTTTTAGAGCAAGGACCTGATGAAAAAAATGGATGATTTGGTTTAATAGTGGGTTTTTGCATTGTTTATATTACTCCTCAGTTTTTAAGATTTATTCAATAATTTTATAAAAAAATAGCCCATCTAGTGGCTTTGGCTCAAACCAAGTAGCTTTGGGTGGCATAAATTTCAAATTCTTTGAATAATCTATAACTAAATCCATACTAACTGGTCTCATCAATGTTGATAGGTCTGTTATACCTGTATCAACTTGATTAATCAAATAATCAGTCCCTAGTGTGGGTGGGACGAATTCTACCCTTTCATCATTAGTCTCATCATAAATATTTAATATTTCTTTTAAGACAAACTCTCCAAAATCAATGCAATCTGCACCATTTGTAGAATAGTCATCTTTCAAATCGATTTTAAAAAATTTACCTTCGAAGTAGATTACAAAAAAACGGTCTATCTTCTCGTGATACTTTAGCTCCTCAACATGAAAAAATTTTTTTAAATCAGTTAAAAACGAATCTTTAGTATAATCTTTAGGAAACTTAATGCTTCTATTATAAGACAAGTTTAAGCACTTAGATTTTGGGAAAACTATTGATAAAAACTTGGTATCTTTATCTACATCTAGTTGTGCAAAACCCTCAATCCTATGATGGCCATCTGCAACAAAAAGTTCCTTAAAATTTATACCACTAAAATCAGTGTTAGTTTTATATATAGAATGAGTATACTTACCTGATTTAAACTTTATAATTGGTTTTTTGTCATGATGGATATCAAGGTTTAGATCAATATTTTCATCGTCATAAAAAAGATAAATAGGACTTAATTGAAATTTAACTTTAGATAATTGATTAGCTCTTTCTTTTCCTTTACTCACTAAAATCTTTTCGTGAGGCTTAATATTTCTATTTATATAATCTTGTATATTTAATAAGGAAATTAATCCCGTCTGAGAATGATTTTCTGAGTCAATCCTATATAAAAAATATTCTTTTTCTGATTTGTAAATTATTTCTTCATCAATTAGTTTTTGGTAGTATTTCTTTGATAAGTCAAAAAATTCTTCCTCAGAAAGATTTTTGTTAAAATAAATATCAGGTCTTAATATTTGTAAAAGATTAAGTTTATGTATTTGTTCAGAGGTAAAATTGTAATCAATTATATCTGTATTCGGAGATATAATTGATTGTAGATATTTATTGTTTAGTACATAAGTATTTGGTAATAATGGCTTCATTTATGAATAAGAAAAAAATACCTTACTATTTTGCTTTAATGATTGCTTTGATATTCTTTTTTTATGGAATATTTTCAGTTTTAATACACTAATCCTCTTTATTTGTTGAATTAGGAAGGCTCTTCTCTTCATACCAAATTGACTTATCAGGAATGTTTCCATCCCATAAATAACTTTCATAATCAAATTTAGGCATGCCCTTATCAGACCTTTCATAATAAAGACCAAACTCTCTGCAGTACTCTGATAGCTGGTCAGCTTCGATTTCTAATATATTTAATTTTTCCCATTTTTTAGATGATGCTACCCATTTAAAGCCTTTTGATTTAAGCCAATCCTTGTGGTAGTAAGTCTCAGAACCGGATACTGAGAATGTAATATTTTCACTCATAAAGAACCTCTTGAAATAATTTGTACGGATAATATGTAAAAATAGATAAGTTTTCAAAAGAATTCTTTGAATTTACAAAAAAATTTAGATCCTCAGAGTTATAAAGGGTTTTATTTGTGTCAAATGACCCCTCTTTTGATTTGATTGCTGAATCAGTATTAAAAACATTACTTTTTAACACAATTTTTATTTTTAATTGTTCATTTATTTCAATCTCACATTTTAAACTGTTTATTTTATTTGTTATTTTATCGATACTTTTATCCTTGATAAGAATTGTAATTTTTTCATTACGGTATTTATAAATTAAATAAAAGAGATCTGGGCACAGATCAAACAAAACATCTTTAGTATCTAACCTATTTTTAAAATCATTAGAGTACTGGAAATTTTTTACATAAGTAATTGCATTTTGATTAATAGATACTTCATAAAGCTTTTTGAAATTTATTTCATTTATTAAAAAAAGATTATTTATTAATTTAGACTCAACTAATTCATTGAAATGTTCCAAGTCATTTGAACTACTAATAATTGGGTAATCAGTTATTACTTTGATATTATTTTTCAAACAAAGATAAATATACTCAAACTTAATGCCCGACGGTAAAAAATTTAAAATAAAATCTACTTCTTTGTCGTAAATGAGATCTTCATACGAACCATAATATTTATTAAAATTGTGAGACTTACAAAATACTTGAGCGGCCTCAGTGTTTCTTGAACTATTTGCATAAAGGTTAAGCGTGTTAGATAGTTTGTTTATTTTTATAAAGTCAATTGATTTTTGATCTGAACTTAGTATAGCTAAATTGCTTTTCATTTATTTTTTATTATAATCCTTGGATGAAACAGGTTTTTTTAAGCTATCACGATATACACACAGATTGTATAAAATTAGCAAAACTAATAAAAAAAAAATATAAACCCGAAAAACTTATTTTGATTTCTAGAGGTGGACTTATACCGGGCTCTATAATAGCTAATTATTTAGGCATACAGGATATTGATGTAATTGCTCTTAAAACCTATGCAGATAGGAAAAAAAATTCAGATATAAAAATTTTTAAAAGAATAAAATCAGAAAAAAAGTTAGTTGTTATTGACGACTTAGTAGATAGCGGCGACACAGCTAAAATAGTCAAAGAAATGATGCCTAATTCAAAGTTTGTGGTTTTATATGCTAAAACATCGGGAAAAAAGCAAGCCGATCTTCATCTATATGATTTTAGGGATAAAGACTGGCTTGTTTTTCCTTGGGAACAGGATTAATTAAATATTTAATTTTGTACTTATTGAGGTACCTCTCCGTCTATACCCTGAACATAGAACATCATTCCAGCGAGCATCCCATCATCAGCAACTTCGCCTTCTTTAACAACTAATTCTCCAGCTTGGTTGTATATTGGGCCTTCAAATGAATGAAGAGTTCCATTCTCAATAGCAGTCTCCATATTTTTTGCCTCTAAAATTAAATCCAAAGGCAAAAGTTTTGTATTATATGGTGACATTTCTACCATACCATCCTTAAAACCTTGCCATGTGTCCTCAGAACCCCAAGTACCATCTACAACAGCTTGAGCCTTTGCGGCATAATAAGGGCCCCAAATATCTTCGATTGAAGTCATATGGGCATTTGGACAGAATGCTTCTTGATTTGAAGCTTGACCGAAAGCAAGTACTCCAGCCTTTTCGGCAGCTTGGCAAGGAGCGTACGAGTCAGTATGTTGAACGATTATATCTGCTCCTTGATTGATTAATGTATTAGCAGCATCTGCTTCCTTTCCTGGATCATACCAGGAGTAATTCCATATAATTTTAATTTTAACGTCTGGATTTACTTTTGCAGCAGCTAGGTAAAAGGCATTAATACCCCTTATTACCTCTGGTATTGGAAATGACACTATGTAACCTATTGTATTTGTCTTGGTCATTTTACCTGCGATATGCCCAATAATAGTTCTACCCTCATAAAATCTTGCAGAATATGTTGAAACATTATCCATTCTCTTAAACCCTGTAGCATGTTCAAATTTTACGTCTGGAAATTCTTCTGCTACCTCAAGAGTTTGGTCCATGTAGTTAAATGATGTAGTAAAAATCAAGTCATGACCAGAAGCAGCAAGTTTTCTTATGGCTCTTACAGCATCAGCATTTTCTGGGACATTTTCTATAAAAGTTGTTGAAATAGTGTCTCCTAAAGCATTTTCCATATAAATTCTGCCTTGATCATGCATATAAGTCCATCCATGATCTCCTGGAGGACCTATGTATATAAATCCAATTTTCTTTTGATCAGCGTGAAGAGCAGATACAGAAATTATGGTAAAAAATGAGATAATAGTTAGTATTTTTCTTATCATATTTAAAATCCTATCTTTTTAAAATTTAATAATTTTTATTATAAAACTATTTTCAGTAATAAATAATGAATCTAGTTAATAATAAATATGTAATAAATTTATAACAAAATAGAAATAGATGCCCTAAATATGAAAAAAAATAAGTGGATAACCTATTGATTTTTTTCAAAAGGCATATTAAGAGATGCTGGGGCACTCAACTTAAGTCTTAATTTATTGGATGAGATAAAAACTAATACTATAATTGTCGCTAAATATGGCATCATATTGAAAAATTGTCCCGGTAATTTGACACCAATAGCTTGAAGGTTCATTTGCATTATAGCTACTCCACCAAAAATATAGGCACCAACTAAAAGCCTCCAAGGTTTCCAAGTAGCAAAAACTACCAGAGCTAAAGCTATCCATCCCCTTCCAGCTGTCATTCCCTCTTGCCACATAGGTGCGTAACAAATAGAAATATAAAAACCTGCAAGAGAGCTCATTACTCCTCCAAATATGATAGTCATGTATCTAGTTTTTATTACATTATAACCAAGAGCATAGGCAGAATTATGGTCTTCTCCAACTGCTCTGACAATCAGACCCGATTTAGTTTTAGATAAAAAATAACTCACCATAAATACTAATAAGAACGAAATAACTATGAAGTAATATGGGTTTAGCCCTTCAATAGGAGTTCCACTAAATTTTTTTCCAAGCATTGCACTTAAACCGATACCAAATATTGTTAAGGCAAGACCAGTTGCTATTTGATTAGTCATCAAATTTAGAACTAGAAAGGCAAATATACCTGAAAGAATAACTCCAGATATAATAGAAAAAAATAAAGAATAAAAATAATTACCCGTTAAAACTAAAGTTATAAAACCTGTAACAGCGCCTACTAACATTAAGCCTTCAAGTCCAAGATTAAGAACTCCACTTTTTTCAGTGACTAATTCTCCAATACCAGCAAATACTAGAGGTGTAGTTGATATTAAAACTATATTCAAAATACCAATAACAATATCTATATTCATGATATAGAAACCTTATATTTGTTAAGAAAGTCTGTGCCTAATAAAAAAAATAAAACTAAGCCCTGAAAAACAAATCCAACGGCTGAGGGTATTTTTAAAAATAGTTGGGCATCTTCAGCACCCAAATAAGTTAAAGCGATCAATAATGATGATAAAATTATTCCAAGAGGATTTAATCTTCCCAAAAAAGCAACAATAATTGCAGTAAAACCATAGTTCGGAGAAATATCTCTGTATAGCAATCCTATTGGTCCAGAGACTTCAAATAACCCAGCTAATCCTGCACAGGCTCCACTAATTATGAAAGTATAAAAAATTAAATTTTTATATTTAAAACCTGCATATTGAGATGCTTTTGAACTGAAGCCAGAGACTCTTAATTTAAAGCCAAATAAAGTTTTGTTATAAACAATATAAGAGATTAAACAAATCATTATAGCAAAATACACACCAATGTGAATTCGAAGACCATCAAATAACACCGGTAGTCTTCCAGCATCTGGGAACGGCATTGATTTTGGGAGACCATATCCAGCTGGATCTTTCCAAGGACCAACAACAAAATAATCGAGTATAAATAGAGCAACATAAGTCAGCATCAAACTAGTTAAAATCTCATTAGTATTAAATTTTGTTTTTAAAAGAGCTGGTATCGTAGCCCAAAAAGCACCTCCGATAGCTCCAAATAAAATCATCAAAGGAAGTAAGAAAATACTTGTAGAGTCATTAAATAAGAGTCCTATACCTCCTCCAAAGATAGCACCCATAGTTAACTGTCCTTCAGCTCCAATATTGTAAATATTATTTTTAAAGCAATATGATAAACCAAGTGCGATAATAGCGAGGGGAGTAGCTTTAACAAATAATTCTGAGATACCATAAGAATTTGAAATAGGGCTTATAAAAAAAATTTTAAAAGATTCGATTGGACTTAAATCTAATATTAAAAAAATAAATGAGCCAAAAAATAGTGTTAAAAAAACTGCTACTAATGGGGATAAATAAAATATTAGATTAGAATAATCCTCTCTTAATTTAATGTTAATCAAATAGACCACCCATATACTTACCTAATTTAGTAATATCTATACTCTCAACATTTAAAGATTTTGATAATGAGCCCTCATATAAAACAGAAATATTATGACAAACTTCAAGGAGTTCATCCAAATCATGGGAAATAATGATTATTGAAACTCCTTTCTGTGATAATTCTATTAAAGATTTTTTAATAAAAGCCTCAGAACCTGCATCTATACCCCATGTTGGTTGAGATAAGATTAACAATTCAGGATCAGACATGATTTCTCTTCCAATTATAAATTTTTGAAGATTGCCACCTGACAACTTACCAGCTTTGACATTAAAAGAAGGAGTATCAACATTAAAATTTTTGATGACATCATTAGCGTAGGAATTAATTCTATCAAAATTAATAAAATCACCTTTTTTAAAATAATTTTTATGATTCATACTTAGTAAAATATTTTCACTTAAAGACATTTCAGGTACTGCGCTATGACCCAATCTCTGTTCAGTCACATAAGAAATAGATAAAGATTTTCTTTGAAATGTAGATAATTTATTGATGTTAATATTTTTAAAAATAATATCTCCATTAAACTCAAAATCATTCTCATTTAGTAAAATTTCCATTAACTCTTTTTGGCCATTACCAGCCACTCCGGCAATACCTAAAATTTGTCCCTTATTTAAATTGAAATTAATTTTATTTAAATTTGTTGTGAATGGATCTTGAGAATATGAAGATAAATTACTTAAAGTTAATACATTCTCTGAATAATCGACATTATTTATCTGTTTAGTTTTAGTTACTTTATAACCTAGCATTTTATAACCCAAACTTTCAGGGTCTTCATTCTTAGTAGTTAAATTACTTATTACTTTTCCATTTCTCATAATTGTTACATGATCTGATAAATTAATAATCTCATCTAATTTATGAGATATAAAAATTACTGTTAAACCGTCGGCTACTAATTTTTTAATTATTTTAAATAATTTATTAATCTCCTCTGGGGTTAGGACAGAGGTAGGTTCGTCCATTATTAAAATTTTTGGATTATTTAAAAGAGATCTAACAATTTCTACAGATTGTCTTTGACCCACTGAAAGTGAACTTATAGGTGAATTTAGATTTAAATTAAAACCATACTTATTGCATATAGTTTCAGATTTTGATTTTAGTTTACTTAATGATATTTTTTCACTCATACCTAGTATTAGATTTTCTGCTACTGTCAGTGACTCAAATAAACTAAAATGTTGAAACACCATATTTATACCTAAGCTTTGTGCCATAGTTGGTGAATTAATAGTTACTAGATCAGAATTAATTATGATTTGACCATTATCTGGTTTAACGTGTCCATACAAAATTTTTACTAAAGTTGACTTACCAGCACCATTTTCACCTAAAATTGCATGTATAGATTGTCTTAAAATTTTAAAAGAGACATTATTGTTTGCAACTACACCTGGATACTCTTTACAGATGTTCTGAAATTCGATTATTGGTTGCATAAATATTAATAGATTCTTTTTTTTAAAGATTAAATTGTTTTTTTTGATTTAGGCTAAAATTTATTTATAGATAAAGAGGTTCTGAGTCATAAGAAGACCAGAGATACCAAGTAACAATTGTCGAATAATTCCCCCATTTTTTAGAATTATTAGAAAATTTTTTTAACTTTATATCATTATAATATTTCTTATAAGCGTTTATAAAGCCAAGATCACCTAAGGGCATGATATTTGGTAATCCTAAATAAAAAATAGAAAACATTTCAGCGGTCCATCTACCTATTCCAAAGATTTGTGTTAAATCTTTATTTACAATATCAAAAGAATTTTTATTTAATTTAATTTTAGATACTAAATGGTAATTCTCTAAAAGAGAAATTAAACACTTTTTTTTATTATTACTTAGAGGTAGTTCTTTTATCTTATTTTTATTATTTTGAAAATTAGTAAAATTTACAGGACCAATAATATGCTTAGAATTTTTATAGATTGACATGGCTGCAGAAACAGATATTTGTTGGGAACAAATAGACTTAAATAAAACATCAAATTTATTTTTATTAGTTTTTAGTTGATGCTTTGGATTATAATATTTTTTAAATACTGGATCACATTTCAGTAAGTGGTTACAACCTTTTTTCCAGTAATTCATTAATCAACAAAATATTTTACTAAACTAGAAGTATCATAGTTTTTATATACAGTACTTTGTAATTTTTTATATTTTTCATAAACATTCTTAGTAAGTTTAAGATTTAAGTCTAGTTTTTTTGCATGTTGCAGTACATATTTTAAGTCTTTTGTCATTAGTTCTGTTGAAAAACCAAAGTCAAATTTATTTTTAACTATTGTAGGATACCTATTTGTAAATTGCCATGAACTTGCTGCTCCATTTTTCAATGCATTGAATATTTTATTTTGATCAAGATTATTCTTTCTACTAAATTGAAATGCTTCTGATATTGAGTACAGAATACCACAAATTAAAATTTGGTTTGTAAATTTAGCTAATTGTCCTGAACCAATTTTTCCCATATATGTACAATTATTTGAGTAAGCGGATATAATTTTTTTTGATTTATTAAAATTTAATTTATCACCACCAACCATTACTGATAGAGAACCTTTTTTTGCTCCCTCCTGTCCACCTGTTACTGGTGCATCCACAAATTTTAATTTTGGTTTGGACAATAATTTAATAAGTAATTCTATTTGATTTAAAGATATCGTAGAGTGTTCAATAATAGTTGTGTTTTTCTTATAATTATTCGTTTTTATAAATTTCTTATAAAATGAGTTAACTGCGTTGTCATCTTTTAAACAGCTGATTACAAAATCAAATTTAATATTATTAGTAAAATTATACTGAACACCAGAAAATTTTTTTTTCCATTTAGTCTCAATGGTACTGGTTCTATTATAAATGTATAAGTCTATATTTTTCTGTTTAGATAAAAAACCAGCCATATGGAAGCCCATTTTACCAAGACCAACAAATAAAACTTTATAAATTGGCATAGAAAATAATCTTTTTTTCTAACTTGGAATAATCAAATTCCATATCTGGCAAATTAGTGTCAAAATTTAATAGCTTTAAAAAACTCATTGCTGGAAATAAGTCCCATATTTTAGATCCATAGACTGTCAAAAAAGATCTTTCGCCCTCTATTGCCTCAATAACATCATAACCTATTGACCTTGATCTAATTTTTTCTGTGTAGGAAGTAATAATATCTTTAAAGTAAACTTTAGCATGATCGCCCAAAAAGCCAATTTGATTACTATAAATTTGAGGTTTTATTTGCTTATGATTTTTAAATATAGACTGATTAAAGGTGTGGTAAAAAATATCAGCAATTGGATCATAAATAATTGCAAATTCACACTTAGTATTTTTTATAAAAGATAACATTATAGCTACTTTATTAATTCCATTAATAAAGTTTCTTGTTCCATCTATAGGGTCAACAGTTAAATATTCATCATCTTTAATTAAATCTGAATTACCTTCTTCGGATATAATATTAGTGAAACCTATTTTTTTAAAATATTCAATTAATTCGTTCTCTATAATAACATCATAACTAGTAACTTTAGAATTATCAATTTTAGTTGATACTTCATCTTCATTTAATTTACCTATCTTTGGAATAATTATATCACTTGCTATTTTCTTAAGATATGAGTGGGTATCTAAAAAAAAAGTATTATTAATAATCATTAATAATTTTTTCTAAAACATGGGAGTCTTTTTGCGAAACACTTAAAATTAAAATATCATTATTTAAAGGAATATGATCGTTATTTTTTAATTCCAATGCTTCATTTGTTAATGTACAGACATGATTAATTACTTTTGAGTTTTTAATATTTTCATAAATTTCATTTTTATATTTAATTTCATATATTACATATTCATCTTTCAAGATGGAA
Source organism: uncultured Alphaproteobacteria bacterium (assembly GCA_902557145.1). Lineage (GTDB taxonomy): Bacteria > Pseudomonadota > Alphaproteobacteria > HIMB59 > HIMB59 > HIMB59. The sequence continues at coordinate 116,986 of CACDYZ010000002.1, forward strand.
TGGTATGATAAAAGAGATCCTTTTGAAATTTTCTCTATAATTCTTGATGTTGTTAGCTCTCGGGGATTTATAATGACATCAATACCTAAATCATTTGCAAAAGAAGAGTAAGACTCATTATTAATAACTGAAATAACAGATTTTGAGCCTCTTTTTTTTGCTATAATTGATAATATAGTATTAATTTGATCATTATCTGTAACAGTTATAACAAGATCAGAATTATTTAATTTAATCTCTTCGTAAAGTGTTTGATCTAGTGCATCTCCATGGAAAATTGTAGTCTTTTTAAGAAGACCTGCCAAAAAATTACATCGCTCTTTATCTAATTCTAATATCTTTAAATTAATTTCCTGTTCATCCTGTTCTATTAAAGTCGATAAATTTTGCCCGATATTACCACCACCAACTATTAAAACATCTAATACATAATCTTTAAAACCAAAAAACTTTATTAGTTTATTCAAATATTTTTTCTTTATTAGTAAATAAAGTTGGTCTGATATAGATATATTCTTAAATTCGAAATTTATCTTATCCTCTTTACTATGACCTAAATAACAAAGATTATTTGTTTTAAAAAAAACTTTAATTTCTTCAAAAGTATGATTTTTAAATAAATCAGAAGATTGCATTCCAATTAATAGATAGTCTTGTGTAATAAGAGACTCACTAAAAAAAGCGCCAGGTAAATGAATTTTTTCAAAAATATTATTAGAAACCTCCCACTCTGGAGATATAATGTGATCAAGAAAACTATTTGACTCAATTAATAATGATTTATTCTCATCTAGTATCAAATTTTGGTTTCTAACCCTTGCAATAGATTTATCAACATTTAGAAACTCTTTAGCAAATTTACTTGTAATAATATTTTTTTCATCACTACGTGTTACTGCAATAAAATAGTCAATTTTAGTATCAAAATTTTTATAAAAAGAAGGATTTAATGGATCATCATAAATAGTTTTTATATCAAATCTTTCAGACAAGTTTTTTAATTCATTGGCATCATCGTCTAAAAGAAATACATTTTTCCCTTGTTCAGATAATTTTTTAGCAAGATTTGCTCCAACTATTCCTGATCCCAATATAAGTATATTCATTAATCTATTTTAATGTTGAGTGATTTAACCTTACGATACAAAGATACTCTATCCAATCTAAGCATTTTTGCAGTTAAAGTCATATTAAAATTATTTATTTTTAATTTTTGAACTAAGTAATCTTTCTCAAATTTATCTTTTGCCTCTTTAAAATTAAGGTCATATAAATCAGCATTATTAGTTGAATTTTTCATTAAATCTTCAATTAGTACTTTAGAGACAAATAAATTATTGTCGGTCAATAGACTAATTACATTTTCAGATAAATTCATGATTTCAAATATGTTTCCAGGCCAACTATGTTTCAATAATAGTTGATGAATTTTCTCATCTATCTGAATTCTATTTTCAAACTTCTTTAATGAAAATATATTTAAATAATGTTTAAAAAGAGGGAAGATTTCATCTTTTCTTGATATTAAAGGGTTTAATAAAACTTTATAGTCAACATTATTTACAAAAGGGTCCTTTATATCAATCTTTTTACTATCAAAAATAATTGATGCGTTTATTTTTTTACTTTTTACTAAATTTAAATAATTCAATAATTCAATTTGATTAAAATTTTCATAATCATTTAAATATATAGTAAAATAATTGTGTAAAGAGCTTAACTTCAAAAGATCAGTCTCATTCAATAGATTTTCATTTAGATTGATGAAAGTATCAGGATTATTTGATGATAAGCGCATATGAATAGTATTTGCAAGAAAGTTTTTACCAATACCATTAGGGCCAGATATTAGAATTGAAGAATTATTTTTTATCTTATTTAGTGATTTAAAGATATTCTCTATGTATATTCCATGTCCAATACTATCAATTTTTGAATGAAATGAAATTTTATTTCTATAATTGTTAATTGTAACACGTTGTTTTAACTCAAGAAGATTTTTCTGTATTATATGGATAAGTTTTTTAGTCTCAAATGGTTTTTCAATGAAATCGTTTGCTCCTGCCTTAACAGACTCAATTGCATTATCAATGTTAGCATGACCACTAAATGATACAATCACAAGATTTTTATATTTATTTTTTAAGTATTCAATAATGTCGATACCTTGTTTGTTGCTATTTTTTAACCAAAGATCAACTAAAACTACATCATAGCCAAAGCTTCTTTGTTCTAGTTCAACAAATTCTTTATGGGAGTTAGCATATGTCACTTCGTAGCCTTGCTTAGATAGTATAAGAGAAATTTGTTTACAAATTTCTAATTCATCATCAATTACTAATATCTTTGTCATTAAAAACTATTTCAATTTTAAATCCGGAATAACTGTTGGTTGTTATATTCATCTTATGAGAGTTGTCAGTAATTATTTTATCTATTAACGATAAACCCAAACCAGTAGATTTTTTAGTTGAAAAATATGGCTTTTTTAAGTCATCAATATTGCCATCATAACCTGGGCCATTATCAAAAAAAGTTAAGATTAAATTACTATTGATTAATTTTAGTGTTATTTCGATTGCAGGATTGCTTGTTGAATTTAGTGCTTCAATTGAGTTTTTAAAGAGATTATTAAAAATAATATCTAAGTATGAATGATCAAAGTGAACATATAAATTATCTTCGATATTATGATTAATAATTATTTGATCATAATTTCTTTTATACTCATCAATATAAACTAAACAAATCTCGGATAAATTTAATTTAGTAATATTAGCCTTAGGTAATCTAGCATATGTAGAAAATTCATTAACTAAATTTTGAATTAAAAAAATTTGTCTCTTAATAGAAGTAATTGAATTAATTAATTCTTCATCTTCAAGTTGACTTTCAATAAATTCAGTAGATAAAAGCATAGGCGTTAAAGGATTTTTAATTTCATGAGAGATTTTTCTAGCTAGATCAGCAATTGCGTTATTTTTTTCTGCAAATATTAAATCAGTGTAATCATTGAAAATAATTATTTGATCAAATAAAGAATTATTATCTATAAATATTGATTTAACAAAGAAATACTTTTGAATATTTTCTAATTTCACCTCTAAATTTATTTCATATGATTTTCTATAAAAATTTTGATTTTTAAAATGATCTGATAGTAAATTAATAAAGTTTTGAAATGAGGAATTTTTTTCTGATCTAAATATCAAAGATGCAGAATTTTCAAAAATCATAGATTTATCATTTAAAACAAATATTCCATATGGTGAATTCTCAATGATATTATTTATAAAACTTAATTGGTCGTTTATAGTAGAGTTGACTTCTTCTAGATTATTTTTTTGACTTATTATAGTTTTGCTCATTTCATGAAATGAGTTTGTTAAAACAGATATGTCGTCTTTATTATCTAATTTTTCAAAATTAGAATGCTGATATTTTCCTTTGCGAAGGTCTATGATTGAATTATTGAGTTCCCTTATAGGTTTAGCTAATCTAAAACTAAAATTTGTTCCAATAATAATAAATATAAAGATTAAACTTGTTGAGAGAACTATATAGATAGTAAAAAATGTAATTTGAATATCTTTTTTGTTATTATCAAATGAATTGATAGCTTCATAGGACTGTATTATGTTTTGATAGTAATTTAATGTTTCTAAATCAATATTCTTTAATAATAATAAGTAGTTTGTGCTATTTAGATTTACTTTTGAAAAAAGTTGATCATTTGAAAAAAAAATAGTGATATCAGTATCACTATTTGTGCCTGCATCTCTCAAATTGTCATCAGACAGAAATATTTTTTCGTCAGAAATATGCTCTATAAATTGATTACCATTATTATAATTGTAAACAGTGGTAATATTAAATCTTTGTATTATATCTCTGTCTATTAGTCTCTCAGCTAATACATAATTTCTGATAAATTTTGAGTCTGTAATAAGATCTCTCTCAGTTTGATCTATATATTTTTTAGCTAATTGGTAAGAATTATTTACTGTAGATTTAAATGCTGGTCCTAACCAAGTACTGACTTCGATATTAAAGAAAATTGCTGATGCCATTAATATTATTCCACTAGGAATAACTGAAAAAAGTCCAAAAAAGAGAAAGAATTTATTAAAAAGTCTCAGACCCACTACTTCTCTATTTTTATATTTTAAATAATTTATTAAAAATAAAGATAGGTATAAAAGAAGGATTAAGAGAAATACAAAATCTGCGATTAGGACATATTGAATTAATTCAGCGTTACGAACAATCTCATTTGATGAAATAAGTGAATATACAGTTAGAGCAAAAAGAGTTATAAAAATAGTTATTAATATAAAAGCAGAAAATTTATTAAAATAATTTGACATTAATTAACTCTAAAATACATTTCATTCTTCTAGCTGGTGGTGATAGTTTACGGTTCTCATCCAATACTAATAAGCTTTTAGCTAAATTTAAAAACAAAAATTTACTTACTCATAATATTGATTTTCTTAAAGAACTTAAATTTAAAAAGATAACCGTAGTCATTAATACTATAAAAAAGGCTAATATTAGTAATTTTGATGATTTAGAAATAATAAAAGGAGGAAAAACTAGATCAGAAAGTGTTAAAAATGCTTTAAACAAATCTAAATTTAAATCTAAATATGTTTTAATACACGATGCAGCTAGACCTTTAAATTCTCAAAAAATTATTAATAATATAATTAAAAATCTAATTGAAAAACAATATGACTGCGTAGTCCCATTTAGTAGATGCACAGATACAGTAGTAGTAAATCACGAAAACCTTGATAGAGAAAAAATTAAACTTATAAAAACTCCTCAAGGTTTTGTTAAAAATAAAATTATTTATTTACACAAAAGAAATAATAAAAATAAATTAACCGATGATAGTCAACTCTTTAGAAATGAAAAAAATAATTACAAAATAAAATATTTATTACAAAACGAAATAAATTTTAAAATAACCTATAAAGATGAGTTAAATTCATTAAATAAATTAATAAGAAATAATTTTTTAGCTGGGATTGGTTATGATATTCATAAAACAAAAAAAACTATAAAAAATAACTTTGTCAAACTTGGAGGAGTAAAAGTAAAATCAAAAATTAAAGTCATTTCTCACTCTGATGGAGATGTGGTACTCCATGCAATAACAGACTCAATACTTGGTGCACTGTCTCAAAGAGATATAGGTACTTATTTTCCAAATACCAAAAGAAATTTGAATAGAAATTCAATAGATTTTTTGAATTATGCTTTAAAAAAAATGACTTTAAGAAAAATGCTAATTAACAATATTGATATAATGATAGTTTCAGAAGAACCTAAAATTAATCCTCATTTTGAGATAATCATAAGTAGTTTGTCGAAATTACTTAAAACAGATAAAAAAAATATTACTATTAAAGCTACTACAAATGAAAAATCCGGACTTATTGGTAGTGGAGATTTTATTGCTTGTTGGTCCAGTGTATCTCTTAGAGCAAACTAAATAGCTTTTTTAAGTTTTTCAAAATCCTCATCTGCATGATAACTTGATCTAGTCATTGGTGAGGATGAAATCATTTTAAAACCAAGGTTCAAACAGTAATTATAGAGACTTTTGAATTCATCTGGAGAGTAAAATTTGTGGACTTTTTCATGGTGGATTGAAGGCTGAAGATACTGACCAATGGTAACAAAATCTATGTTAGATTTTTTCATGTCTTTTAACACTTCAATTATTTCTGAATATTCTTCCCCCAATCCAATCATAATACCAGACTTAGTAAAAATGGTTTTATCAAATTCTTTGATCTCTCTTAATAATTTTAAACTCTCTAAGTAATTAGAACCAGGTCTAATTTGTTTATAAATTCTAGGAACAGTTTCTAAATTATGATTAAAAACATCGGGTTTCACTTTTGCTATATCAATATAGTTTCTATTTTTTCTTAAAAAATCTGGTGTAAGTATTTCTATAGTTGTAGTATTTGAAAGATCTCGTATGTATCTAATTGTATCAATAAAATGTTGAGCTCCACCATCTGGCAAGTCATCTCTATCAACGCTCGTAACTACTACATGTTTTAGTCCTAATTTCAGAACAGATTTGGCAACATTTAATGGCTCCATAGGGTCTGGCGGCTCAGAGGGCTTGCCTGTTTTAACATTACAAAACGCACAAGCTCTTGTGCAAGTATCGCCTAATATCATAAACGTTGCATGCTTTTTTTCCCAGCATTCTCCTATATTTGGACATGCAGCTTCTTGACATACGGTAATCAAATTATGAGAGTTAACTATATCTAGTGTTTCAAAATATTTTTTTGAAGTTGGGGCTTTAACTTTAAGCCAATTTGGTTTCTTAAGTGTGGTTGGATTAAATTTTTTGATTTTTTCTGGATGTCTAATCATATTTAAAAATGAAGAGGTTTTTCAAATGCAGAAAGGACACTTTCATGAATAGACTCAGATAAGGTAGGATGGGCAAATACTGTGTTAATGAATTCATCTTCGGTTGACTCAGATGAAATTGCTAGACCAAATGTAGCTATCATTTCTGTAACATCTGGGCCGATGAGATGGGCACCCAAAACTTCTCCTGTCTCAGAATTAAAAAGTGTTTTAACAAAACCATATGAATTAGACATTGTTTGAGATTTACCATTAGCTAAAAAAGGAAAGTTACCTGATTTGTATGGTGTATTATTGTCTTTAAGTTGTTGCTCCGTAAAACCAACTGTGGCTATTTGAGGTAGGCTATAAATACAGCCAGGTATATGATTTTCTTTAGGCTTATGTGTGTCTTTTCCAGATGAAATATAACTAACACAGTTTATGGCATCATGCATAGCCTTATGAGCTAACCAAGGAGCGCCAATAATATCACCAATTGCAAATAAACCATTTACATTGGTTTCATAGTTATGGTTAGTGCCAATATAGCCTGTATCAGTTAAATTCAAATTAAGTGTGCTTATAAAATCTTTATCTAAATTAGGTAAGACACCCACAGAGAGTATCAAAGCATCACATACTACATTTTCATTATTATTTTTAAATGAGATAGATTTTTTTTCTTCAACTATATTCTCAATCTTTGCGTTTAATTCAAATTTAATGCCCTTTTTCTCAAAAATTTTTTTTGCTTCATTAGAAATATCGTTGTCAAATTGGGGAAGAATTTTACCTTGTGACTCAAATACTATAACCTCTGAACCCAAAGCATTGTAAATACTTGCAAACTCTATTCCGATAGCACCTGATCCAATGATACATAGTTTTTTTGGAAGAAATTTAGGTATCATTGCTTCTTTGGAACTCCATATTAAATCAGAAAATTTAATGTCACCTATTGTTCTAGGCTTACAGCCTGTGGCAATGATCATATTTTTTGAAATAATTTCATCTGAGGATGTTTTAACATAAAATTCATTATCCATTTTTTTGGGATAAGCGCGGTGCTTATATATGTCTATTTTATTTTTTTTCATTAATGAACTAACACCCTTAGATAAATTTTCTGATGCGGTTCTTGACATCTCCACAACTTTATTTAGGGCTATTTTAGAAAGGTCTTTTTTATCTAGTCCAAAGTGATTAGCCTCTTCCATGAATTCTGCAGAGTGTAGAAGAGATTTTGTTGGAATACATCCCCAATTAAGGCACACTCCTCCTAGTTTATCTTCTTCAAACAGGACAACCTTCAATCCAAGTTGAGCAGCTTTTATAGCAGCGACGTATCCACCAGGGCCACCACCAACGATTGATAAATCATATTTATTTGTCATCTGATATAATTTCCATATTTTGTACTATACTAGATAAAAATTGAGAAGCTAATACACCATCGACTGCTCTATGATCGCAAGATAATGTCAAATTTATAAAACTTCCTATTTCTATCTTTCCTTTGTCAACAAAAACATCCTCAAATATTTGTCCCACTGCAAGTATATATGTTTGACCAGGCAGAATAATGGCATCAAAGCTTCGGATATTAAATGATCCTAGATTAGATATACTTATTACACCATCCGACAGATCAGAGGGAGAGAGTTTGTTATCTCTAGTTAAATTTATCTTGTCATTAAGATTGGAGTTTATTTGTTTAAGAGAAAGGTCATTAATTTTTTTTATTACGGGCATTTTTAAACCAAATTTTGAGTCAACTGCTATGCCTATATTATGATGATCATTAATAAAAAATTCACCGTTATCTTTGTATGTACAATTTGAGTCTGGGAATGCTTTGAATGCTTTAGATATAGCCTGCATTAAGATTGCATTTAAAGAATACTTGTTGCCTTTTAATTTTTGATCTTTTCTAAATTTTAATAAATTAGACATGTTTACTCTAGTATTTAAATAAAAATGTGGAATATTATTTTTAGAATGAAGCGTAGCTTTTGCTATAGCCTGTCTTAATTTATTTATATTTGGATTATCTGACAACTGATTAGAGTCTATTACATCTCTTAGAATAATTCTATTATTTGGTCCTGAACCATTTATATTTGATAAATTCACTGATTTTTCAGTAGATATTTTTTTTGCAAGTGGAGATATAAATAATCTTAAAATACCATTGTCCTGATCTTTAGAAATATCAAGATCTTCAGTATGTATTCTTCTTGAGTTAGGTTTTATTTTAGAAATATCTATATTATTTTTTAAAGATAATTTTTTAGCAAGAGGGGTAATTAAAATATTATCAGATGATAAATTTTGATCATTTTCAAGGATTGGTATATTTGGAGTTTGTATTTTATTATTTGTATCTCTTCTTTTTAAAAAATTATTTATATCCTCTTGAGTAAAAGATAAATCATCTGAAATTATAGCGACTAACTGATTAACATCGGCTGTTTCACCTTCCTTAGATATTATTTTAGCAACATATCCGTCTTCTGGTGACTCGTACTCCATGGTGGCTTTATCTGTTTCTACTTCAAACAAAACTTCTCCACTTAATATTGGATCGTTTTCTTTTTTTATCCATTTAACAATTTTTCCTTCCTCCATCGTGGGAGACAAGGAAGGTAAATTAACTTCAAATAACATTAATTTGTATAAGATACTTTTTTTACAGCAGATATAATCTCATCAGTATTAGGTAGTGCCAATTTTTCTAAGTTTTCAGCGTAAGGCATTGGAACATCTTTTCCACTAACTTTAATTATTTCTGAGTCAAGATAATCAAAGCAATTTGATTGGATAAGGTAAGATAAATGTGAACCAAAACTTGTATTTCCCCATCCATCCTCAACTATAACAACTCTATTTGTTTTCTTAACAGATTTATAAATAAGATCTTCATCTAAAGGTTTAATAGATCTAAGGTCAATTATATCAGGTTTTATACCTAACTTTTCTATTGAAGGAAGAGTATTCAATATTCGTTGAACTGACATTGAAAAACCAATAATAGTTACGTCGCTACCTTCTTTTATAAGATTTGCTTTACCAATTGGAATTAAAAAATCATTTTCTTCAGGGACATTAGTTTTTTCTTTGTAAAGTAATTCATGCTCTAAGAAAACAACAGGATTGGGATTTCGAATTGATGATTTTAATAAACCTTTAGCATCCCTTGCATTTGATGGAGCAACAACTAACAAACCTGGTATATGAGAAAACCAAGAAATAAAACATTGACTATGTTGAGCACCTACTCTTGCAGCAGCGCCATTTGGCCCACGAAATACTATAGGCACATTAATCTCTCCACCTGACATGTATAAAGACTTAGCGGCTGAATTTACAATCTGATCAATTGCCTGCATTGAAAAATTAAAAGTCATAAACTCACAAATTGGTTTGAGTCCAGACATAGCTGCACCTATTGCAAGACCAGTAAAACCGTGCTCAGAAATAGGAGTGTCTAGCACTCTTTTTGATCCAAACTTATCTAAAAGGCCCTGGGTTACTTTGTATGCACCATCATACTCAGCTACTTCTTCACCTAGAAGAAAAACATCTTTATCTAAAATCATTTCTTCTTCAATAGCTTGATTCAAAGCCTCTCTCATTGTAATTTCTTTTTCAGACCAATCCTTTGTTTCCAAGCTGTCTGATTGTTCTTTTAAAAGAGAGCCCATAGAAATATTATTTTCTTTAATTTTTGTATCGGTACCATTCGCTATCACAGGTGGTGAACTTTCAATAGGTTTTTCTATTTTTTCTTCAATTTCCTCGCCTTCAACTGACAGTAATGCTATTTCTGTGTTGACGCTAATATTTTCAGAGCCCTCTTTGACTAATATTTTTTCAATTTTTCCATCATCTGGAGACTCAAGTTCCATAGTAGCTTTATCAGTTTCAATTTCTGCTAAAATATCACCAGAAAGTACATCATCTCCCTCCTTAACTAACCATTTTACTAAATTACCTGTTTCCATAGTTGGAGATAATGCTGGAAGTAATATTTTCATAAATACACCTCAGTGAATAATTCTTTTATATCTGGAAGTGGTGAGTCTAATGAAAATTTTTCAACATCTTTAATTTGTTTTTTAATATCACTTTCAATATCTTTAATAGTGTCTTCTTTAAATTTATACTCTTTTAATAGAGTTTCTTTCATCATTAGCACTGGGTCTATTTCTTTCATTTTATTTACCTCATCTTTTGTTCTATAAAGACCAGGATCAGACATTGAGTGCCCTCTAAATCTGTAAGTATCCATTTCAATGATGTATGGTTTGGAGTTATTATTTATGTAATCTCTTGCTCTTATAGCAGCATCACTCACTGTAAAGAAATTCATTCCGTCTACCTTTTCACCTTTAATGCCAAATACGGTAGCTCGTTCAAACAGCTCATTTCCTGCTGCTGATCTACCTATAGATGTTCCCATTCCATATTTATTATTTTCAATAATAAACAATACGGGTAGCTCCCATAATGATGCTAAGTTAAAAGCTTCGAAAACTTGGCCATTACTCATTGCTCCATCACCAAGATAGACTCTAGAAATTTTTTTTTCATTTCTATATTTGTGTGCAAAACCAATACCAACACCCAATGGTACTTGAGCGCCAACAATACCATGTCCACCATAAAACCTATTAGCCTTAGAAAACATGTGCATTGAGCCCCCCTTACCTTTTGATATTCCATCACTTCTACCAGTTAATTCTGACATAACTGATTTAGGATCTACTCCACGAGCTAAAATATGTCCATGATCTCTGTAAGCAGTGATAACAGTGTCCTCAGAATTAATAGAGGAAAGAATGCCTATTACAACTGCCTCTTGACCAATATATAAATGACAAAAACCTCCAATTTTACCAGCACCATATAACTGAGCTGCCTTTTCCTCAAATTTTCGTATTAAAAACATCTTTTCATAAAATTTTAATAGCTGGTCATCAGAGAAGGAATTATTAATTTTTTTATTCATGTTTTAATCTAGTTTTAAGATAGTCTCTCCATCTTGAATATTTGGATTATTTTGTTTAGTAATTTCATCAATGTAATCATCTTTATTAGAATAGAAAGAGTGAAGATCTATGTTAATATCTAACATTTTTTGATCGAGATTAGATTGCAATTTTTTGTACATTTTTTCTTCAAATTGATAAATTAAGTAGTTTCCAATATTAAATTTTCCATAAACTGTATGATATATAAGGTAAATCAATACAAAAACAAAAAAGAAATTAATTAGACTACTAGCTTTTAAAAACTTCACTTAATTCACCAGCATACCCTTTAATTTTATCATTTTCTGATATTCTAAGTAACTGGTTATATTTTGCAACTCTATCCGATCTGGCCAATGAGCCTGTTTTTATTAAAGGACAACGCGATGCAACTGCTAAATCTGATATAAAAGAATCCTCTGTTTCACCTGATCTATGAGACATTATAGAAGCAAAATTATTTTCTGTTGCTAAATTAATAGCTTCTAGAGTTTCTGTTACTGTGCCAATTTGATTTAATTTTATTAAAATACTATTAGCTTGTTTCTCATCGATACCTGTTTTTAATTTTTGTATATTTGTTACAAAAAGGTCATCACCAACTAAACGTATTTTAGAACCAAGTTTACTTGTTATTTTTACCCAACCCTCATAGTCCTCTTCATTAAGAGCATCTTCAATTGAAAATATAGGATATTTATCGCATATATTTTCATAAACACTGATCATTTCTTCAGTTGAATAAGAATTACCCTCAAAGTTATATTTTCCATTTGAATAAAATTCACTAGAGGCTGCATCTAGTGAAATTTTAAAGTGATCATTTAGTTTATAACCTGCTTTTGAAATTGAGTCACATATTAGGTCTAATACATCTAGATGAGATTTTAAATTAGGAGCAAATCCTCCTTCATCACCAAGATTAGTATTAAGAGATCGAGATTTTAATTCTTTCTTAATATTTGTTATTACAGAATGTGTAGAAGATAAAGCTTCGGTTAATGAGTTAAACCCTATTGGTAAAATCATAAATTCTTGAAAATCAACATCGTTATCTGCGTGCTGACCACCATTAATTACGTTAAGCATTGGTACAGGGATAATTAAATTTTCAGTACCTTGAGATAGGAATATAGCTCCAAAATTTGAGTAAGACCATGCCTTATAGTAAGCAAGGCTTAGAGATAAAATAGCATTCGCGCCAAATTTAGATTTATTTTCTGTCCCGTCTAAATCTATCAAAAATTTATCAAAATCTTTAAAACCATTGAAAGACTTTTCTAAAATTATTGGTTTAATCAGTTCATTAACATTAGATACAGCTTTAAGTACACCTTTACCACTCATCCTATTAGAGTCTAAATCTCTTAGCTCTAATGCCTCAAATTTTCCAGTTGAAGCACCTGATGGAACCATTCCACGAAAAGGATATGGGATATTTTCAAAGATTAATTCACATTCAACAGTTGGGTTTCCCCTACTATCAAAAATTTCTCTTGCAGTTATGTTTTTAAGTTTCATTTATTTTGCCGCCTTATTTATTTTATTAATAGTATTTAAAAGTTTTGGCATTTTATGTAAATAAATCATATTAGGGCCATCACTTAATGCTTTTTCTGGGTTTGGGTGTGTTTCAATAAAAAAACCTGCTATTCTCAATGAAGAAGCAGCTTTAGATAAAGGAACTACGTACTCTCTAGCACCTCCACTTTTTTTTCCCAATCCACCTGGAAGTTGTACGCTATGAGTTGAGTCAAAAATAATTGGATATCCAAAATCTTTCATAAAATGAATACCTTTAAAATCATTTATTAAGTAATTGTATCCAAATGAATTTCCTCTTTCGGTAATAAGTATTTTTTTATTATTTTCATTTTCAATTTTTTTAATGATATTTGAAACTTCTTTATGAGATAAAAATTGTCCCTTTTTAACATTTACAATCTTTTTTGTTTGTGCAGCGGATTTTATTAAGTCTGTTTGTCTACACAAAAAGGCTGGAATCTGTATAACATCTAAAAATTCTGATAACTTGTCTACTTGCGAAGTCTCGTGTACATCTGAAGTTATAGAAATTTTTAAATCATTTTTAAGATTTTTTAAAATATCTAATGATTTATCAAAAGAAATTTTATTTCTTATAGTTTGATCAGAACTTCTATTAGCTTTATCAAAACTACATTTAAATATTAAATTAAACTTTTCTTTTTTTGAATATTTGATTAAAGACTTTGCAACTTGTCTGACTAACTTCTCATTTTCTAATAGACATGGGCCTGATATTAATGTGAGTCTATCAGTGTCGTTTTTGATTAACTGTTTAGATAAAAGAACTGATCTAGGCATTTTTATTAATTAAACTATTTTTGATAAATGAGAAGAAAATAGGATGAGGTTTAAATGGCTTTGATTTTAGTTCTGGATGAAACTGAACTCCTAAAAACCATTTATGATTTTTATTTTCAATAATTTCTAATAATTTTTTATCTTTTGAAAAACCAGAAAAAACTAAACCTTTTTTTTCAATAGATGATCTATATTTTGGGTTTACCTCATACCTATGTCTATGTCTTTCGTGAATTAATTTTTTTTTATAAACTTTTGAAGCTAAGGATTTTTCTTTTATATAACAAGGATATGTACCCAATCTCATTGTAGCTCCTAAATCATTTTCTTTGGTCCTTTTGACCTTTTGATTTTTTTTACTCCACTCTGTCATAAGAGAAATGACATTATTTTTGTGTTTACCAAATTCAGAACTTCCAGAATTTTTCATTTTCAATACATTTTTGGTGAATTCGATAATAGATAATTGCATACCTAAGCAAATACCCAAAAAAGGAATTTGATTTTCTCTAGCATGCCTAATAGCTTCTATTTTTCCACTTATACCTCTATTTCCAAAACCTCCTGGTATAAGAATACCTGCAGCCTTATTCAGTAACTCTCCAACATTTTTTTTATTTATTGTTTCAGAGTCAATCCATTTTATTTTAACATTTGCTTTATTATGAACACCAGCGTGATAGATAGCCTCATAGAGAGATTTATAACTATCTTTTAAATGAACATATTTTCCAATAATAAATATATTTAATTCCTCTTTTGCCCTGGACTCTAACACTTCGAAATTTGTCCATTTTGAAAGGTCTTTTTTCTTTGTAGATTTTATATTTAAATTTTTGATAACTAGGTCATCTAACTTAGATTTAGATAATAGTAACGGAACTTGATAAATACTTCCTACATCATAAGAAGGTATCACCGCATTTGTGGGTACGTTACAAAATAAACTAATTTTTTGAATTTCTTCATTCTTAATTTTTTGATTACTTCTACAAACTATTATATCAGGCTGGATACCTGCATTTAAAAGTTCTTTTACTGAATGTTGAGTAGGTTTCGTTTTAATTTCACCTGATGTCTCTATATAAGGAAGTAAAGTTAAATGTATAAGAAGAGTGTCGAGCTGTCTTTCATTTTTAAATTGTCTAATAGCTTCTAAAAAAGGTAGACTTTCAATATCTCCAACAGTACCTCCTATTTCACAGATAATTACGTCATCTTTGTTAGTTGATTTTTTTATTGAATTTTTTATTTCTTCTGTGACATGAGGTATAACTTGAACTGTTGAGCCTAAATACTCACCCTTTCTTTCTTTAGATAAAATAGTTGAATAAATTTTACCTGAGGATATTGAGTCATTTTTTGAACATTTTATGTCAGTAAATCTCTCATAATGACCTAGATCTAAATCAGTCTCATAACCATCATCTGTTACATAAACCTCACCATGTTGATATGGACTCATTGTTCCAGGGTCAACGTTTAGATATGGATCTAATTTTCGAATTTTAAGTTTGATACCTCGAGCTCTAAGAAGAGAGGCTAATGATGCAGTGACTATTCCCTTACCAAGCGATGATACAACACCTCCGGTAACGAAAATTAATTTCACTGATTAGGCACTTCTGGAATCATTTCCTCTATAGACTCATCTAAGATAATTTCTTCCTGAATAGTCTCTAAATCAGTTGAAGAAGAATATTGTTTTGTAATAATTGCGCCCATAAATAAACACCAAAACAAAAAACCAAAACCTAAAACATAAGTAATTTTTGTCATACCTGAAAATGAAGATTTGTTTGCTGTCATACCGCCTGTAAGAGAAGTTTGAGTACCCAAACCAAGACTCCCACCTTCAGTTTTTTGAAATAATATTATTAAAATTAGAACCACTCCAATAACCGCACTTATAATTAGAAAAAGATTTATCATAATGTCATTTAAAATGTTTAATAAATGAAGATTTTGTAGAAGCCGAACCTACTAAAACTCCGTTTAAATTTCGCAAACTTAAAATATCTTTGATATTTGATAAATTTACCGAACCACCATATAAAATATTTATTTTTTTAAAAGAATAATTTTCCAATATTTTTGATAAAAAACCCAAAATATCATCAATTTCTGATAATTTGGGTGTTAATCCAGTACCAATTGACCATAAAGGCTCATAAGCTAAGACGACTTCTTCATAATTATTTGATTTTTTAAATATTTTATTGATTTGTTTTTTTAAAAAAACTTTGGTTTTTTTTGATTTATAAATCTTTAACGGTTCTCCAATACATACTATAGGCTTTATTTTATTAATTAAACATAGATCTGTTTTTTTTTGTACAATCAAATCCGTCTCACCAAAATTAGATCTGACTTCAGAATGACCAAGAATACAATACTTAATCTTGTTATTTACTAAGTCTTCAATATCAATAGAGCCAGTACTAGCGCCTTTACCATGCAAATCTATATTTTGTGCAGCATATATATTTTTTGGATATCTAGATTTAAGAGAGAGATTATAAAAGTTATTTGGACTACAAATAAGTTTGTACTTTTTTGTAGATGGAAGCTTTGATACGATTTTAGATAAGTTCATACTTTCGGCTATATTTAAATATGATTTCCAATTAAATATTATATATTTCATAGGGTTAACTGATATCAAAATACTGAGATAAATGAAAACTAAAAAATTAATTGTCATTATATTTAGTGCTGCACTTGGAATAAGTTTCTTGTTTATTGGATTTGGATCTTATGTTGGGAAGACATATGTACTTAAAGTAGGAAATCAAAAGATATCATCTATTGAATTTTCTAGAGCATATGAGAACTATAAATCTGAAAATAGCCTCTCTAACCTGTCAGAGCAAGAAGAGTTATTCTCAAAAGTTCAATTCACAAATCAATATGTAAATGAATTAGTATTTATTAATTACTTAGACGAAAAAATTAGTATTAGTGATAATTCAAAAAAAGTAGTTTTAAAAAAATCACTAAATAATGATGAAATGTTTAGAAATTTAGACGAGGCATCCCTTCAAAATTACCTAAAAGAAATTGAAGGAAACATCTATATAGATTTATTTAATAATAGTCTTGATGCACAGAGCTTAGTAAATAATGAAATTAATCCAGAACTTCTCATAGAAAAAGAGTTGAACATTTACGAAATTAAAAAAGACTATAGTCTGATTAATTATCAACTAGAAGAAGAGTTTTACAATGATAATGAATTATATGAAATCACAATAAACGAGATAAGTCTGAGAAACTATATACTAGAAGAAATTATAACCGATGCAATTATAGAGAATTATTATAATGAAAATATTACTACTTTTATTGAGCCTAAAAATTATACATATGAACAAATAATTTTAGAAAATGATAGGAATGAAAGTTTTGTAGAACTCAAAAAAAGTAATAATTCACAATTTAAATTATTTGAAGAAGTTAATGAGAAATTAATTTTACCTCAAGTGCTTGATAATTTAAAGAAACTTAAAGTTGGGGATGAAAGTGAAAGTATTAAGATTGGTGAAAAATTCTTTTATGTAAAGCTTTTATCATTCAAAGATGAATATCAAGTGAATTTAAAAGATGCTTATGAAGATATAATAAACACATTAACAAAATTAGAGATTGAAAATTTTGAAATGACTGATGAAATAAAAAATATTGAAAGTTATAGTACAAATCAAATTTTTTATTCTAATTCTTTTAATTTCCTAGAAAATATACCGGATCAATATAATTTTATTAACTTCAATCAATCATCTGGGGAAATAAAGAAAGATAATTTTTTATTTCAATTTAATGTAAAAAAATTATTTAAAGAAGATTTACCTGTTGATATTAAAGAAAAATTTTTAATTTCATTTAGTAATTATAAAAAAAATATAGATACCTCTCATGGAGATGAATTATTAAATAAAACTGGTACCGTAAAAGTAAATTATTTTACTGACTCACTCACTATTAAGAATAATTTTATTGAAGCAGAGGACTTGGAGAGAATTATCATTATTAAAAATGACGAAAAATTAAAAGTGGTATTGCCAAATGAGGTTATATATTTAGATATAAATTCAATAGGATCAATAGACTCTTTAAATATTAAACAAAATATTGTCAATTTAATTTACTCAAATATCATAAAACAAATTAAAAATAACATAGACATAGAAGTAGATAACGAACAACTTATTCAGCTTTAATATGTACGTACACGGTAAAAAGGTTTTCTTAGATACTGAAAATACAATTACGATTTACAATAAGCTTGCAAAAAAATTTAAAGACGTCTCTATTTTAGAGTCTGTAATTGGAGGCGATAATAAAGGAAGATATTCAATTATTCTCTTCAATGTAAATCAAAATATAGAAATTTTTCATAATTATGCGTTAATTAATGATCGAAAGAAAATTATAAAATCACCAGAAATCTTTATAAAGAATATTTATAAAAACTTAAAAATTAAAACATTATATGAACAAAATATACCACTACCTGTCTTTATTGGTAATATTTGTTTTGATTTATGTAAATTTACACTTCCAAAATTAAGTTATGACCCTAGTAAAAATGAAATTGGAATTCCACTTGCGCACTTTGTTAAACCAACAAATTTAATAATAATTGATAATGTTCTCAACGAAACTCACTTAATTGAGGTCTCAAATAATAAGAAAATTCCAACTAAATCTTTAAAAACTTTAGAGAGTTTACTCAAATCACCCTTTCATAAATTTAACAAATTAAATGTTAAAAAATTGAAGAAGTTTAAAAATCATGTAAATAGAGAGGATTTTTTAAAAAGAGTAGATGAAATCAAATCAGATATCAAGGTGGGTGAAATATTTCAGGCTGTTCTATCTCAAAGATTTTCTAATGAATATTTAATAGATCCTTTCAATTTTTATAGAGCCTTAAGATCAATTAATCCTTCTCCTTATCTTGTTTTCTTAAACCTAAAAAACTATCAGATTATTTGTTCAAGTCCGGAAACTATGATCAAGGTAAAAAATAAAGAAATTACCTTAAGACCTATTGCTGGAACTAGAAGAAGAGGAAAAAATGAAATAGAAGATAATTATTTAAAAAACGAATTACTTAATGATAAAAAAGAGTTAGCAGAGCATTTAATGTTAGTAGATTTAGGTAGAAACGATGTAGGTCAAATTTCAAAAAATAATACAGTAAAAGTAACTGAACAAAATATAATAGAGTATTACTCTCATGTTATGCATATAGTTAGCAATGTAACAGGGGAATTAAAAAATAATTTAACACCAATTGATGTTCTTTTTGCCGGTTTACCTGCTGGTACAGTTTCGGGTGCACCCAAAATAAGAGCACTAGAGATATTAGAGAAACATGAACTTAATAATAGAGAATTTTACTCTGGATCAGTCTGTTATATAGATGCTAATGGAGATATGGACAGTTGTATCAACCTAAGAACAGCAATGATTAAAAATAAAAAGATATATGCTCAAAGTGGTGCAGGTATAGTTTTTGATAGTATAGCTAAAAACGAACACAGCGAATGTATTAATAAAGCTAATGCTTTATTTGAAGCATACAAATTGGCTCATCAGATATAATGATTACATTAATAGATAATTACGATAGCTTTACTTATAATCTTTATCACTGTCTGAGTAAGCATGATGATGTTTTAGTTATAAAGAATGACTTAATACTAAAGAATTTTGACAAAATAATTAATAGTAAGGGTGTTGTGATTTCTCCTGGACCCAGTAATCCATTTAATGCAGGAGAATGTCTAGATTTAGTTCACCAAATTTACTCATTTATGCCAATATTAGGAGTGTGTTTAGGTCATCAGATACTGGGTGTATATTTTGGTGCTAAAATAGATACTTTAAAAATACCCATGCATGGGAAAGTATCGAATATTAAAAAAGTTAATGAATGTAAAATTTATAAAAATATTAATATGAATTTTCAAGCAACGAGATATCACTCTTTATATCTAAATAGAGATAATTTTCCTAAAAATTTAAAAATAACTAGTATTTCTGATGATGATAAAAAAATAATGAGTTTTAGACATAAATTATTTTCAATATTTGGAGTGCAATATCATCCAGAAAGTATTGAAACTGTTATTGGTTCTAAAATTGTAGATAATTTTATAGAGTGTATATGAAATATAACATAGGTGATACAGTTACTAAGAAAAATATAAAATATGTAATTAAATATTTATTTCATACAGATAATATAACTCATCAGGCAATAATCATTCATCAACTTAATAAATTAATTAATGATAGTGATATACTTTTATCATTAAGAAATTACATCTTTAAAAATTCGAATAAAATTAAGCAATATCCTAATTCTTTAGATACATGTGGAACAGGTGGAGACAAATTAAAAACACTCAATATATCTACTACAGTTGCAATCTTATTATCTTCTGTAGGAATACCCATAGCAAAACATGGAAATCGGGCTGCTAGTTCATTAAGTGGTTCCTCAGATATTATCTCTGAATTAAAAATACCAAATGAGAAGAATTCAAAAAAAATTATTAAAAGAATTTCAAATGATAAATTTGTATATTTGAATGCACCATTTTTTTATCCTAACTTAAGTAGAGTTGGAGAAGTTAGGAAAAAAATAGGAATAAAAACAATATTTAATTATATGGGTCCTACATTAAATCCATTAGGTGCAAAATTTCAAATATTAGGCACAATAGATAAAGGTTCTGCAGAAATTATGTCAAAAATATTATCAAAAATTAAAAATAAAAAATTTACTATTTTTTTCTCAGAGGATGGTTTAGATGAGATAAGTATATTTGCTCCAACAAATTTTTATTTTAAAAAAGAAAAAAGTATTACAAAGAGAAAAATTTCACACATGGTTTATAAAAAATACCTTACCTCAAAATTAAATTTTAAAGATATCAAAGGTGGTTTACCATCTTACAATGCAAATAGGTTAATTGAATTGTTTCAGGGAAAAAAAGATAGTTACAGAGATATTACAATAATTAACTCTATTTATGCAATGCAAACCATTAAACCAGATTATCAGTTTGATAATTGCTTTGAAATTTTAAGTAATTCTTTAGATAATTCCATAGCTTTAAATCATTTAAATAAAATTAAGAAGTGATGAATATTTTAGATCAAATAGTTTTAGAAAAAAAAAATCACGTGAAATATTTAAGTCAAAAGTTAGATAAAAAAAATAATTTTAAGTCTACTAATTCAAACTCTTTTTTGAATGCCATAGAAAATAATTTAAGTAAAAACAAAAATGCACTAATTGCAGAATTTAAGAGATATAGTCCATCTGTTAAAAACTTTAATAAAGTTAGATATCTGCAAGATGTTATTGAACAATATCATAAATCAAAATGCTGCTGTATATCAATTTTAACTGACAAAAATTTTGGAGGTAGTTTAAATGATATAAATATTGCAAAAAAAATATCTAATAAACCAATTATAAGAAAAGATTTTATAATTAATGAAGCACAAGTGTTTGAAACTAAAGAATTTGGTGCTGATGCAATATTATTGATTGCAAAAATTTTATCAAAATCAGAAATTAGAAAGTTATACAAACTAGCAAACAAAATTGGTTTGGATGTATTGATAGA
>CACDYZ010000003.1 GCA_902557145.1 uncultured Alphaproteobacteria bacterium
CGCTTGAGACCTGCAAAGCTAGCTCTCTAGTTGGTGTGAGAATTATTGCATAACTATCCTTATCCAAAGTGAGATGATTAATTAATGGAATTCCGAAAGCGTATGTTTTACCAGTTCCAGTTTGTGCTGTACCCAATATATCATTTCCTTCAAGAGCCAAAGGAATAGAAATTTTTTGAATTGGAGTTGGTTTAATTAACTTTAATTTTTTTATGGCATCTAACACCAATAGTGAAATAGATAAATCGGAAAATTTTTGCATGCTTTTTTTATCAGAGAGTGTTTGAGAACTATAAGATGAGATCTAGTATCACGAATTAGATGTTCTACCTAGTTAATAATAAATAAGCTATTTATCTTTGAGTGTAGGGATAAGACTAATAGCGCAGATAAATTTAAATATCTGCGCTAGAAATAAATTTTAGACTTCTTTCATGCTGAGTTTTACCTTACCAGCACGATCAACGTCGAGTACTTTCACTTGCACTTCTTGGCCTTCTGATAAAACATCAGATACATTCTCTACTCTTTTTTGAGAGATTTGAGAGACGTGTAGTAAACCATCACGAGCACCCATAAAGTTAACAAAGGCACCAAACTCAACGATTTTTACAACTTTACCATTGTATACCTTGCCTATTTCAGGCTCAGCGACGATGTCCTCAACCATTTGTTTTGCAGTATTAATAGACTCTTCATTGCTAGATGCAATTTTGACAATACCGTCATCGTTGACTTCAAGTTTTGCTCCTGAGACCTCTACAATATTTCTGATCACTTTTCCACCAGACCCAATAACATCTTTAATCTTAGCTTTATCGATAGAAATAGAAATTACCTGAGGTGCATGCTTTGAGAACTTAGTACGAGCTTCTGGTAAAGCTTCTGACATAATTCCTATTATGTGTTTTCTTCCACCTGATGCTTGATTTAAAGCTATCTCCATGATTTCTTTTGTTATGCTTGTAATTTTAATATCCATTTGAAGTGAAGTAATACCGTCCATGGTACCTGCCACTTTAAAGTCCATATCACCTAAGTGATCTTCATCACCAAGGATATCGCTCAACACAACAAAGTCATCACCTTCTTTGATTAGTCCCATGGCAATTCCACCAATATGTTTTTTAATGGGAACACCTGCTGCCATTAAAGCAAGAGATGAGCCACATACGGTAGCCATAGAACTAGAGCCATTTGATTCAGTTATCTCAGAGACCAATCGAAGCGTATAAGGAAAATCCTCTTTTGTCGGTAACATCGGATGAACTGCTCTCCATGCTAGCTTACCATGACCTATCTCTCTTCTACCCGTTGAACCCATTCTTCCGACCTCACCAACTGAGTATGGGGGGAAGTTGTAATGCAACATAAAATGTTGTTTGTGCATAGGGTCAAGAGAGTCAATCATTTGTTCATCGTCTCCTGTGCCAAGGGTTGTAACAACGATTGCTTGGGTTTCTCCTCTAGTAAATAAACAAGAACCATGAGCTCTAGGGAGAAGGTCTAATTCGCATGTAATTTTTCTGACTTCATCAAGTTTTCTACCATCTATTCGATTTTTATTTTTGATGATGTCACCACGTACAACGTCTTTTTCAATATTTTTAATAATAGTAGTGGCGGCTAATACTTGATCATCTTCAACGTTATCTATAATTGAAGATCTGATTTCGTCTAACTTCTGACTTCTTTCTTGTTTATCAACAAGACCATAAGCCTCTTTAATTGGGTCTGCAATTTTTGAGGCAATATCCTTTTGAAGACCCTCATAAAAGTCAGGTAATGAAGGTACATCAAATTTTTTGATCTCTGTCATTCCAGCAAATTCATGAACTTCTTTAATAAAAGTTTGATAAAAGTCATGACCAAACATTACAGCTTCAAGCATAGTGCTTTCTGGAAGTTCCTTTGCTTCGGACTCAACCATTAATACACCCTCTTCTGTACCGGCCACAACTAAATCTAAAGCTGAATTTTCTAACTCTTCAATCGTTGGGTTAGCTACTAGCTTGCCATCAATATGACCAACTCGAGCGGCACCAAGTGTTCCTGCAACGGGCAGACCAGATATTGCGAGTGCAGCACCAGTTGCGTACATTGCTATGACATCTGGATCCACTGATCCATCATATGACAAAACTGTTAGTGTAACTTGAGTTTCATTTTTAAAATTTTTGTGAAAAAGAGGTCTAATAGGTCTATCAATTAATCGACAGATTAATGTCTCTCTTTCTGTTGGCCTTGCTTCTCTTTTAAAAAAACCTCCTGGAATTTTTCCAGAGGCATAATATTTTTCCTGATAATTAACTGTTAAAGGAAAAAAATCGATATCAGGTTTTTGTGTTTTGGCAGCACATATGTTTGCCATAACCATGGTTTCGCCACAAGTTACAACAACAGATGCATCTGCTTGCTTTGCAATTCGATTAGTTTCTAAAGTGATTTGTTGGTTACCCAACGTAAAAGTATGTTCTATTTTCATCTTCCTCTTTTCTACTTATTACACTAATTAAAAAGTTTTACTTTTTTCTTAGTTTTAGTTTATCTGCTACTTCTGAGTACTTTCCTACATTCCTCTTCTTTAAATACGCCATCAATCTATTTCTTTTACCAACCATCATCAGCAGACCTCTTCGAGAATGAAAATCTTTCTTATGTATTTTGATATGTTCTGTTAACAGATTAATTTTCTTTGTGAGAAAAAAAATTTGGGACTCTGGTGAACCAGTGTCATTATCAGCACGTGCTATATCGTTTATTTGTATTTCCGACATCAATACTCCTTTCAAAGTAAACATCATCTGACCAGGATGTCGCCCAGTTCAAATGGTAATCAGGTTGCTATGTAAATCATTTATGCTTGAGAAATCAAGGATTTTTTCATAGGGAATGGCTTGATTTAAAGAAAAAGTCCCTATTTTCAGTCTTTTTATCATACTAGCATATGCGATATCCCCTAAAGAATTTGCAAACTCTTCTGCAAATGCCCTCACATAAAATCCTGAATGACAATGCAACTCAACATTCATTTTAGAGGTACTAGAGAGTAAAACTTTTAAACTCTGAACTGATACTTTTTTATAGCGTTTTTCAATTTTTTCATTTTTCCTAGCCAGCTCATAAAAATTCTTTCCCTTTAATTTGTGAGCCGAAAAGTCTGGTATTTTTTGTTGATATGCTCCTATGTATTTTTTTAAGTGATTAATTCTGTCTATAGTTTTATGACCAATAGGGTTCATTTTTAAAAATCTTCCCTCTGAGTCTAAAGTGTTTGTTGAAGCACCAAATCGTATCTCAACTTCATAACTTTTTTGATACTGGTGTATGTTTGGTATTTTTTTAGTTGCTTTATTAATACCTATTAATAATAAACCAGAAGCAAGAGGGTCTAAGGTTCCTGCAAAACCAATTTTATTAAATGAATAACGAAATTTTAATTTTCTTATAACTCCAAAAGACTCGATGCCCTCTGGTTTATCTATAAGTAACCATCCGCTACTAGGAAATTTTTCTTTCATTAAAAATTATAATTTATCAAGAAGCGATTGTACTTTTAAAGACTCTTGGAAAGATTGGTCGAATATTAGAGATACCTTTGGTGTGTATTTACTTGTCAGAGTTCTTGCTATTAAGTTTTGTATTTCTCTGAGATAAAGTTTGTTAAATTCTTTAAATTCTGTCTCTGTAATATTATGAATAAGAAATATTTTTGCAAATCTTAGATCTTTACTAACTTTTACTTCGGTGATTTCAAAGCGAACATTGGGAAATTTTATAAGATAATCTTTTTGGGTTACGAGATATTCGGAGACAAGCCTTTTAATTGAAAGTTCAACTTTTTTGGTTCGAAAACTTGGCTTATTGTCCACACTACAATTCTTTTTGAACTTCTTTAGTTATGTAAAATTCAATTTCATCTTTTTCTAAAATATCTGAGTAGTCTTTAAATGAAATACCACACTCATAATTTTCTCTGACCTCTTTAACGTCATCTTTAAATCGTTTCAGGGTTCCAACTTCTCCCTCATGGATAATCTTCCCTTCTCTAACAAGCCTGATTTTGGCTGAGTTTTGAACGATTCCATCAGTAACAAAACAACCGGCTATGGTGCCGAACTTTGAAGATTTGAAAGTATCGCGAACCTCAGCGTGGCCAATAATCTCCTCTTTAGTGTCTGGGGTGAGAAGACCAGAGAGCATTTTTTTCATATCATCGATTAATTCATAAATAATAGAATAATATCTGATGTCTACCTTATCACGTTTTGCAATTGTTCGGGCTTGAGGGATAGCTCTGATATTAAAACCAATTACTAATCCTTGAGCGGAACTTGCTAAGCTCACATCACTTTCATTAATTGCACCAATTGAATTATGGACAACATTAATTTTAACTTCTTCATTGCCTACTTTTTCTAAGGAAGAAACTATTGCTTCAAGAGAGCCTTGAACGTCTGCTTTAACAATAATTGGAAGTTTTTTCATGTCTCCCTTCGATACATTCGCCATCATTTCTTCTAATGAAGATTTTTTAACTGACTCGGTGTTTTCTAGTTTTTTTTGTTCTTTTACTTTTTCTGTAATATCTTTTGCAATATCTTCATTAGGCATAACATAAACTGTGTCGCCTGCTTGAGGGACTGAGTCAAAGCCCAACACTTCAATCGGCATACCTGGATTTGCAGATTTAATTCTGCTTCCATTCTCATCGAGTAAAGCTCTCACTCTTCCAAAAGCTGAACCACAGGTAAAATGATCCCCTTCTTTGAAAGTTCCATTTTTTACTATTACTGTTGCAACTGGTCCTTTACCTGTTTCAATTTTAGACTCAACAACTATTGCTTCAGCAAGTTTATCATGCTCGACGTTAAGGTCTAAAATTTCAACTTGTAATAAAATATTGTCTAGTAATTTTTCTAAGTTTGTTTTTTTGATGGCAGATATCTCTGTTTCTAGTACATCACCACTGTAACTTTCTACGACCACTTCGTGTGTTAACAAATCGTTTCTAACAATGCTTGGGTCGACATCTGGTAAGTCCATTTTATTAATGGCAAGAACGATCGGCACTTTAGCTGCTTTGGCATGTGAAATAGCCTCAATTGTTTGAGGTTTTACACTGTCGTTAGCAGCGACTACTAAAACAACAAGGTCCGTTAAATTAGCACCTCGCGAGCGGATATTTGAAAAAGCTGCGTGACCGGGTGTATCTAAAAATGTGATGGGATTATTTTTATGTTGAATTTGATAGGCGCCAATATGTTGGGTAATACCCCCTGACTCTTTTGAGGTAACATTGGTATTTCTGAGTGCATCCAATAATGATGTTTTGCCATGATCAACGTGGCCCATGACAGTTACGATTGGGGGCCTTGGTAAAATTTTAGAATTTTTAGTTTTTTGATGATTTGCAATTTCATCTTTTAGACTAATTGCCTCTGCCCTTTTAGGAGTGTGTCCTAATTCTGTAACAATTAATTCGGCCGTATCACCATCAATATATTGATTAGCTGTAGCCATAATACCACTCTTCATTAAAGCTTTTACAACGTCTCCTGTTTTTTCGGACATTCTACTAGCTAGTTCTTGAACAGAGATTTTGACAGGAATGTCAACTTCACGAACGATTTTTTGAGAACTAGTTAGGTTTGGTTTATATTTAGTTTTTTGTTTTTCTCTATTTCTTTTTGTTTTTGCCAGACTCGGCATTTTTTCATAATCAGGCTCTTCGTCTAAAAGGTTGTTAACTGAAATAGATGATAGTTTTTTTTGAAATGCGGTTGTATTGAGAGTAAGTTTTTTTCTAGGCGCAGCAGAGCCTGCAGAGGCGGGTGTGGCAGGTTTGCTTGTTGTTGTTGGTTTTGTGTTCTTAGTCTCTTTTGTCATTCAAAAAATTTAGCTATTAAGAAAAATCTCCCTAGCGTCCATAATAATTTTTTCAGCAGCAGACTTTTCAACTCTTTTTTGGAGTATGCCCTCTTTACCAACTAATTCATCAGTTGCTAAATCAGCAAGGTCTTGACGAGAAAAAATATTATTTTCTATCAAAGTAGCTAAAATTTTATTATCAAACTCTGATATCCCTTTAATGTAATCATCTAAATTTGAAGCTTGGATTAATTTTTCAAGTTCTGCTTTTTCATTTTCCATAAACTGTGTTGCACGAGCATATATCTCAGCTGCAAGTTCATTGTCAAAGCCTTCAATTTTTTCTATGTCTTGGATTGATGCGTTCGCTATTTTTTCTATGCTTGAGTATCCCTCAACCGCTAGTAATTGTGCGATCATGTCTTCGAGGTCGAGCTTTTCGGCAAAAAGAGATGTAATTTTTTTAAATTCTTCTTGTCTTCTCTCGGCGTCTTCTTTTTCTGTTAATATATCAATTTCTAAATTAGTTAAAATTGAGGCTAATTTAACATTTTGGCCTCTTCTACCGATAGCGATGCTGAGTTGATCTTCAGGTAAAACAATCTCTACGCGATTAGAGTCTTCAAACTCATTGACTTTTGCAACTTGTGCAGGAGCGATAGCGTTTTGAACATACATCGACTTTAATTCATTCCAATTTACAATATCAATCTTTTCCCCTTGTAATTCATTAACAATAGCTTGGACTCTAGAGCCCCTCATACCTACGCATGCTCCAACAGGATCGATGGACTTGTCATTTGCTCGAACTGTAATCTTTCCTCTACTACCCGGGTCTCTTGCAACAGATAGAATTTCTATTTGACCTTCATAAATTTCAGGGACTTCTTGTTCAAATAATTTTGCCATAAATTGAGGATGTGTTCTTGAAAGAAAGATTTGATGACCTTTAGCTTCTTCTTTGATATCAAAAAAATAAGCTCTGATGCGATCTCCATTTTTAAAATTTTCTCTTGGTATCAGTTCGTCTTTTCTCAAAAATCCCTCTGCTTTACCAAGGTCAACAATTATATTTCCAAATTCAATTCTTTTAACAATCCCTGATAAGACTTCTCCAACACGATCTTTGAAGTCATTAAACTGTCTACTTTTTTCTGCCTCTCTGACTCTTGAATAAATTACTTGTCTTGCCATGTTGGCTGTAACTCGTCCAAAATTAACTGAAGGCAAAGGAATTGTTATTTGTTTTCCAACTTCTGTATTAGCGTCATACTTTTTTGCATGATCTAATAAAATTTGATTAGACTGTAAGACAGGGTCAATTGTTTCAACTACATCTTTAATGTGGGATAAACTGATATTACCAGTCATTCGATCAATCACTGCTTTGATATTATTATCCATACCATATTTTGACTTTCCAATTATTTCAAAAGACTCCTCAAGAGCCTTCATGACTATGTCCATTTCGATGCCCTTCTCTTGTGAGACGACTTCGGCAATTTTTAATATTTCTGTGTTATTTAGCATTATCTTTTCTAGTTAAAAAAAAAGGCGGGATAACCCACCTCCTCATTGTTGGTTAATAATTTTTAAGAACGCTAAAATAGAATAATTTATGATTTTTGTCTAAGGCTTTTTTCTCGAATTTAGTGTGTAAAGCATTGGAATCACTGTATTCCCAAGATTTCGGGCTAATATTTGGCATGGTGTATTTAAATTTTTTCATCAAAGCCAATGCTTCAATAAAATAATCACCATGGTCGGTTGCAAAACGAATAAAGCCTTTTTTTTTGAGTTTTTTAGTTAGGTCTTTAACAAGTGTTTGGTTCACGGTTCGCCTTTTTTTATGCCTATTTTTTGGCCAAGGATCTGGAAAATATATCCTTATTTCCTCAAAATAGTTATCTGGCATTAAAGGTAACAGCTCTTGGATGTTTAAATGGAATACTTGAAGGTTCTTTAATTTATGATCAACAGAGTTTCTAATGGCTCTCAGTACTCCATCAGCAAAAATATCACAACCTATAAAGTTGACTTTAGAATTAGATTTTGCGTCTTCACTTATTTTTTCTCCATCCCCTATTCCAATTTCTAAAACCCTAGGAGTTTTAATTTTGTTAAATAATGTTTTTTTTGGCTCGACAAGAAATTTTGTATATTGTTCAAGTCTTAAAAAAGACTTTCCTTTCTTTCTTCCAAAATATTTATTTTTTGATTCGAACATATAAAAAACTAAATAGGAAAATAAAGAAAAGTAAAACCATTACTGAGTTTAGTGTTGAGGAGCAGATAGATTGGTTTTTAGTAATTGAGTGTTGGTAATGCAGATAACCTTTTTTATTACTTGCAATAGTTTGAATAATTTTACCTGATCGATCCACTATAGAAGTAATCCCAGAGGGTGTTGATCTAATGAGAGGTTTTTGAAATTCAACACTTCGTAAAAGAGAGTTTGCTAAATGCTGATGAGGTCCATACCATTTACCAAACCAAGAATCATTTGAAATTTGTATAACCATATCTGAGCCACAAATCTCTTTATTAATAGATTGATAATTGAATATTGACTCAAAACAAATCATGGGGACAGCATTTATATCTTTGGGTAGATTAAGAGTTTTTTGGACATGACCTGGTGTATAATTCATTCCTAAATTTAAAAACTTACTCACTAAGGGTTTTATAAAAGGTATGTATTCACCAAATAAAACTAATTTTTGTTTATCATAAAAATCTATGATCTTTCCCTGATGATCAATAACATATAAACGATTAAATAATTGATCTTCTTCGATGGCACTTGAGCCAACTATTATTTTTTGATCTTCGTTAATCAAGGAGGATACTCTGCTCAGTAGTCCTATCCTATTATTTAAATCAATAGGTAAGGACCCCTCTGGCCAGATAATTAAATCTGTTTTTGCTGATTTTGAAAGGGCCTCAATTGTTAATTGTTCATATTTTTCAAGATTTTTAAGGACATCAAATTCAACTAGTGACTCATAGAGGTTGGGTTGTATTAGAAGTATATTAAGTGTCTCATCTTCTGTTTTTTTAATATTATTGTTTTCAATAAAACCAAAAAAATAAAAGATAATACTTAGTGCTAATAAAACACTAGGTATGATTTTATTTTTGTAATAAATAAAATAAATCATTAAACCGACAATCAAATGAACGACAAGACCTAAGCCATATACACCTAGATAAGGTAAGGATTTCAAAATCCAAATATTTTTGTAGTAAATAATCGCTGAGGGATTCCAAGGAAAGCCCCCGAAGATAAATTCTTTTAATAACTCAACTATAGAGAGGCCTAGAGGAAGTAAAAAAATTAGTAATAATTTTTGTTTATAAAATGTTAAAATTAAAATAGTTGCTGAATAGTGTAAAAATGCAACAAACAAAGAGAGGATAGAGACTAAAATTATTCCTAAAAATAAATATCCTGTTCCTCCTGAATAAAATGACTGGATAATCCAGCTAAGAGTAACTAATTGGGTTACTAAAAAAAAATAAAATATTTTTTTTTTAAAAAAAACATCGCTATTTAAAATGTTTAAAAAAAATATTACAAAAGACAGATAATAGAAAAAAGATATACCAAACGGGGGAAGTGAAAATATATATAAAACAGAACAAATAATTATTAGGTATGATGGCCTAGATATAGAGCTTAATAAGTTATTGAGATTTAACACCACTGACCACAACTTCAAGAATTTTTCTTGTTGATACCTTGTGAATGGTGAAAGATAATTTTTTATTAATTGTAAATTTTTCTTTTTTCTTGGGGATACGCCCTGCCATATTGAATATTATACCGCCTATTGTTCCAACATCCTCTTTTAAGTCCTCAGGGATATTTACATCGAATTCCCTCTCGAAATCATCCACTAGCATTGCAGCGTCCATAATAATGTTCTCGTTCTTTTGGCGGTACATTGGCGCTTCGTCCTTATCATGCTCATCTTCAATCTCACCAACTATTTCTTCCACTAGGTCTTCAATGGTTACTAAACCCGTCACACTATTAAATTCATCCATCACAATCGCTAAGTGAATGTTTTGTTTTTTCATTTTTTGTAGGAGGTTGAAAACTGGTGTCGCTGAGGGAATATAGATAACTTCTCTCAGTAAACTCTTGATATTAAACGATTTATTATTAATTTTTTTAAATAAGTCTTTAATGTGAACCATTCCTAAGCAATGCTCTAAGTCATTTTTAACAACAGGCATCCTTGAGTGTGCTTCTTTGTTAATAATTTTAATGATGTTTTCTTTGTTAATGTTTTGATCGATAAAAATTATCTCACCCCTGGGCACCATAACGTCATCAACTGTTTTTTTGTGTACCTTCAAAAGATTATTAAAAATCTTCTTCTCTTCACTTTTTGCAATCCCTGAGCTGTCCGATGTTGCAGAAATAAGATCTATAATATCTTTTTTAAAGTTTTCATCTTGTATTAGTTCTTTGACTAATTTAATTGCTAAATTTTTTTTAATTTTCATGTACTTTTTTTAAACCTAAAAATTTCATAAAAGTATTCTCTAAGAATCTCATATTGCTTCTTGATTGTTTATCATAGTGATCATAACCAAATAAATGATGTAATCCATGGCTCACAAGCATAAAAAAATTTTGTTCATTAATTTTTTTATTTTTATTTAAAATATAACTGTCTGCAATAGCTATATCACCTGCAAAGTCTCCATCAGGAAAAGATAGTACATCTGTTATTTTATTTTTTTTTCTAAAATTTTTATTCATGCTTTTAATTTCATCATTAGAAACTATTTTTATTGTAACTTGTGTTTTGTGATCTGCTTGATGAATCGTTTGAAAGTATTCTGATAATTTTTTAATTTTTTCTTTTGAGCTTTTAAGAAATTTTTCTAAATTATCGTCTCCGATTATCTCTATCACAAATTTTTTGTTACTAATCCTCAAAATTACTTATCGTAAGCATTAATTATTTTTTCAACTAATGTATGTCGACAAACATCACTACTGTTTAAATGTACAAAGCCAATATCTTTTACTTTTTCTAATTTTTCCATCGCGTCCTGCATTCCACTTTTTGCATTATCGGGTAAATCCTTCTGACTTAAATCTCCTGTGATCACCATTTTTGAATTTTGCCCTAATCTAGTTAGAAACATTTTCATCTGTGTGGATAATGTATTTTGTGCTTCATCTAAAATGATAAAGGATTTATTCAAGGTTCTTCCTCTCATAAAAGCGAGGGGAGCTATTTCTATTAAATTATTGACCATTTTTCGGTCAATTTCCTCGCCTGGCATCATTTCATATAAAGCGTCATACAAAGGACGTAGATAAGGATCTATCTTCTCTTTCATATCTCCTGGTAAAAAACCAAGTCGCTCTCCCGCTTCAACGGCAGGTCTTGATAATATCAAGCGATTAATTTTTCCTTCAACAAACAAACTTACTGCATAAGCAACAGCTAAATATGTTTTACCCGTACCAGCAGGACCAACTGCAAAAACAATATCTTTTGATCTCATCTCTTTTAAAAAGATTTCTTGGTTTTTAGTCTTTGGATAAATTGTCTTTAATTTTGTATTAATTTGAAATTTTTGATCTTGTTCGATTTGCTCTTTGATATAGGTAGGTTTCGCTAGATCAATATTACTTTCAATTTCCTCTGCAGAAATATCATTATTTTTTAATTTTTTGTATAAACCTTCAATTATAAAATATGCTTTTTCAACTGGATCTCGATTTCCTTTAATAGATAAAAGATTACCTCTAGTATAAAGCTTTACTTTAAATTTGTTTTCTAAAACTTTTAAATTTTTATCGTGGTACCCAAATAAGCTTGAGAGAAATTGATTATCCTCAAACTCTAATTGTTTTTGATGAGAAGAAATATTTACTGGACTCAATTAAATTTTTTCTCCAAGTAAAGAGTGTGTTAAAACCTCTTTAATTTGTACAGGAATTATTTGACCGATAGTTTCTTTTTCACCTTGGAGCGCTACACTTTGATTAAATTGTGACTTCCCTTTAATTTGTCCTGTGCGATTACCGGCACCATCGATTAAAACTTGCACCGTTTTCTTTACAAACTGGTTGTTGTATTCAATTTGTTGTTCGTTTAATAAATCTTGTGTGATCTTTAAACGCTCATTTAAGATCTCTTCATCTATTTCCTCACGATCAGCCGCGGGGGTACCTGGCCTCGGACTATACTTAAAAGAGTAGGAGTTCATATATTTAACTCTTTCAATTAGATCGATTGTGTCTTCAAAGTCTTTGTCAGTTTCTCCAGGAAAACCAATAATAAAGTCTGAAGAAAGCGCTATGTCAGGTTTGACTTTTCTTACTTTTTCGATGATTTCAAAGTAGTAATCTCTTGTATGCTTTCTGTTCATCAGCTTTAGGACTTTGTCAGATCCTGATTGAACGGGCAAATGAAGAAAAGGCATCAGTTTAGAATTTTCACCATGTAGGGAAATTAAATCATCCGTCATATTGACTGGGTGACTTGTAGAATAGGTAATTCTTTCAACTCCATTTATTAAACTAATACTGTTAATGAGCGAAGCTAGATTATTTGATTGCCCTTGATTATCTAAACCATGATAAGCATTCACATTTTGACCTAGCAGAGTGAATTCAACGACTCCCTGATCAATTAAGGATTTCACCTCATCTGAGATTTCCTTCACTGTTCTAGAATATTCTGAACCTCTGGTGTAGGGAACCACACAAAAATGGCAAAACTTATCGCAGCCCTCTTGTATTGTAACGAATGCAGATTTGCTAGAAGTATGAGTTTTTATATGGTTGAGCGTGTCAAACTTTTCATTTACATCAAATTCAGTGATAGAGGTTTTTGGTAAGTTATTTTTATCTAAAAATTTATTAAGGGACTGGATAGATTGTGGGCCAATGACCAAATCAACATAGGGTGCCCTTTTTTGAATTAACTCCCCCTCTGCTTGCGCTACACACCCTGCAACGATAACTTTTTGGTTATCTTTTCCTTTTTTATGTATTCTTCCTAAATCTGAAAATGTTTTTTCCGTTGCCTTTTCACGAATGTGACAGGTATTTAAAACAACATAATCTGCTGTTTGAAAGTCATCCGTTTGATTAATATTATGCGATAGAAAAATATCTTTCATTTTATCAGAGTCATAAACATTCATCTGACAACCAAATGTTCTAATATAAAATTTCTTATCTGATGGCATTGAGGGATTTGGCAAACAAAATTGCGTCTTGCGTATGCGGAGCGTTTATAGACTTACTCCGATAATAGTTTTTTCTTTCATTGTAGGCTTTATAGCCTAATTTTTCATAAAGTTTAATAGCAAAATTATTAATAGCACTCGCTTCCAGAAAGATTTTAAATGATTTTCCAGTACTTTTGAGTTGTTTTTCAAGCTCTTCTAAAATCATTCTTCCCAACCCTTGGTTTCTAAATTCAGGCAAAACAGCAATATGTAAAATTTCAAATTCACTGACCTTTTGATCTTGATATAAAAAATGTCCTATCAAAGCACCTTTGACGTTAGTTTGATCTAGAAGATAAATATTAAAACTTGTTTCTTTATTGAGGTGAAGCTCAATATCTTTTTCACTCCAATTAATCTCTAGTTGGTCTTTATGATTGATAATCCAATTTTTAGAATCAGATAGAGTATGTGTAAAGTTCAAGCCACAATATTATCATAAAAAACCTTGGAACACTCATACCAGTTAAATTTTTTTGTATATTCTTGACATTTTTTTCGATCGATAGTCAAACAATTCAAAACATTATCTTTTAAGTTATCACCAATAAAACCGTTGACCCCATTAACAATAATATCTTTAGGACCTGTTACATCATAAGCAGCGACTGGTGTGCCGGTTGCATTTGCCTCAGTTACCACATTTCCAAAGGTATCAGTCTTGCTAGGGAAAACCATTACATCTGAACTAGCATAGTAATTCACTAAATTCTGGCCAAACTGGTAACCAACAAATTTTATATCTGTATATTTTTTTTTTAGTTTATTTAACTGTGGTCCATCGCCAACGACAACTTTAGTACCTTCTAAATCTAAATCTAAAAAAGCTTGAATATTTTTTTCAGTAGCCACTCGACCGATATAAGAAAATATTGGTCCTGGGCCTAAGTCTAATTTTTGATAGTTGCCAAATTTTTGATGATCGACACCTCTTGACCAAACAACGGTATTTTTAAAATTCATATTTATTAATTCAGCCTGCATGGATGGGGTAGGAACAAGAACTTTTTTCGCTTTATTGTGAAAATGCTTTATGAAGAAATAAAAGAAACTTGCAGGTATTTTTATACGTTGTTGAATATACTCAGGGAAACGAGTATGAAATGAAGTTGTAAAAATAATTTTTTCTGAAAGACATATTTTTCTGGCCAAAAAACCTAGGGGCCCCTCTGTAGCAATGTGAATATGATCAGGATTGATCTGATCCATCATATTTTTCAATGTTTTTTTGCGAGTAATCACAACTTTAATCTCATTATACGAAGGAAGGCCAAAGCGAACTTTAAATAACTCAGGGTGTATTACCTCTACCTGCATACCCATTTTTTCCAATTCCGGTATGGTATTCAGATAAGAACGGACTACGCCGTTTACCTGAGGTTTCCATGCATCTGTTACTAATAATAATTTCAAGCTGCAGATACCTTATTAAGAGTTTGTTTTTCTAAAGACTGGATTTTTTTTTCATTCCAAAAGACTAACTCCAAGTTGCCTTTAAAGTCCTCAACCATTGCACTACAGCTATCTACCCAATCTCCTAGATTATGATATGTCTTATCACCAATTTTTTTTATTTGGGGATGGTGAATATGACCACAAACAATTCCATCACAATTATTTTTTTTTATTCTCTCAAGACATGCATTTTCAAAATTTTCAATATATCGTTGAGCATCTTTTACTCGTGTTTTTAAATATCCTGATAAAGACCAATACGAAAGACCAAGTTTTCTTCGACAGAAATTTAAAATATTATTAAACCAAACAGAGTAGTCATAAAGGACGGCACCTATCTTTGCTAACCATTTTGAATTTAGAACTATTCCATCAAATTCATGCCCATGCATTAAGAGAAGTCTTTTATTGTTCGCTGTTGTATGAATTCTATTTTTTCGAACTTTAATGTTTGCAAATGAAAAACCACAATAATCTGAAAAAACTTCATCATGGTTTCCAGGTATATAATAGACTTTGGTACCTGCGCGTGCTTTTCGTAAAACTTTTTGTATGAAAGTATTAAAATCAGGATTCCAAAACCAATTTTTTTTTAGACGCCATCCGTCTATAATATCTCCAAGTAAATAAAGATGATCACAATCATTATATTTTAAAAAGTGTAAGAGCTCCTTTACTTTTGAAGCACGTATGCCAATATGAATGTCTGAAATGAATATGGATCGATGTTTTTTGATTTGCATAGAATCTAAAAATAGATATATCTACGATTGATAGTATTGAGGATTGTTAAAGTTTTATTAAATGGGCTCTTCACAAAAGCTTTATATTAGAAAAAATTCTAAAATTCATGCATCTGGTCTTTTTGCAAAAGCTGATATCTGTGCTGGCACTAGAATCATTGAATATCGCGGGTTAAAGATAAATAAAGCTCAATCAGACAAGATTGCTGATGTTCACATAGAGGCAAACAAAAGGGCTAAAACAGTCGGGTCTGTTTACATTTTTACACTGAATCAAAAATACGACATCAATGGAAAAGTAACATGGAATTTAGCAAAATATATTAATCATTCCTGCAACCCTAATTGTGAAACTGATATCATCAAAGGAAAAATATGGATTAGCGCAATTAAAGATATTAAGAAAGGCGAGGAGCTGTCCTACGACTATGGATATGACATGTTTTGTTTCGAGGATCACCCGTGTCGATGTGGGTCTCAAAACTGTATTGGATATATTGTTCGAAGCAATCTTAGATGGAGAGTTAAAAAAAGGTTAATTGAAAATAAAAAGTCAAGATTTAACAAAAACTTCACATAAGTAGTTAAACTTCAGATATGGATTTTAAAAATAAAAATATAGTAGATGCTTTTTGGTGTTCAATTGAAGGCCTAAAAATTCTCCTTCAAGAAAAAGCAGCAAGAAGAGAGCTATTATTGTTTCCCTTGTCTGCTCTATACATCGTAATTTTTCAACCGGCTCTTTTGTTCATACTTTGGCTGATAATTTTACCTTTACTCATACTTAGTATTGAGGCTCTAAACACTGCAATAGAATATACCTGTGATAAAATTACTATGGATAAGTCAAACAAAATAAAGAAAGCTAAAGATTTGGGCTCTGCTGCAATTTTTTTATCTCTAACAGCCTATGGAATAGTTTTAATCTTAGGTTTATTTAATTAATTTGGGAAGATTGACATGATTTTTCTACAAGTAGAGGAGGTCTATGTTTCAGTCACAGGGGAAATGCCAATCTTCCACCTAATAAAATAATCATTTATATTAAATAAAAGTTAAATTTAGATTAAATTTCCAATTTCTTTTATTTGATCGATATTTAATAAGTTGTTTTGCTTATAATTTTGAACTAGTGCAAGACATCTTTTTTTAAGAACATTGAATACTTTTAAAAATTCTATCTCAGCTTCCTCCTCAGTGCCTTTAAATTTTGCAGGATCAGCTACACCCCAATGTGTCTTTAATGTATTTTTGAGATACAGGGGGCAAGTTTCTCCAGCTGCATTATCACACACAGTAATAACCAAATCAAAATTAATATCTGAAAAATCATTCCATGATTGACTTTTAAAATTGTCTAGGAAAATTTTATTTTTTTCTAATGTTTTTATACTTAATGGATGCACATATCCTGCAGGGTGGCTTCCTGCACTATAAGCATTAAAAAAGTCTTTACCATAATGGTTTAAAAGCCCCTCTGTTATAATTGATCGACAAGAGTTACCTGTACAAAGTACAAGAATTTTAATCATTTTAATTTTCTGAATCGATAGAGTAGCCAGCGGATCTAACTGTTCGAATGAAATCTTTTTCTCCTGTTAAATTCAGCTCTTTTCTGAGTCTTCTTATGTGAACATCAACTGTTCTAGGTTCAACGTAAGCGTCATTTAACCAAACATTATCCAATAGTTGCTGCCTAGAATAAACTCTACCTTTATTTTCAATAAAAAATTTTAAAAGATTAAATTCAGTCGGTCCTAAATTTAATTTTCTCTCACCCCTTGTTACCCTTCTGTTGGTGAGATTAATGTTTATATCATGAAACTTGAGTGAGTCGTTCTCTTCTCTTGCTTTTGTTCTTTTAAGTAATGATTTAATTCTAGCAAGGATCTCACTTGGAAGAAAAGGTTTGGTTACATAATCCTCCACACCTAATTCAAAACCTCTAATTTTATCATCCTCTTGACCTTTAGCTGTTAACATTATAATTGGAATATTTTTTAAATTATCTTTTCTTTTAATTCTCTTTAAAACTTCAATGCCCGATATATTTGGCAGCATCCAATCTAATAAAATTAAGTCAGGCAGCCAATGTTCGATCTCTTGAATAGCAGACTCTCCATCATATGAAAATTTTATTTGGTAGTTTTGTTTTTCTAAATGAAATCCAATTAATTCAGAGATTGGTTTTTCATCTTCAACAATTAAAATTTTATCTGTCATTCAAAATCAGATTTTTTTAAATCAATATAATGACCTGTGATGTTAAAAATGACCTCTTCAGCTATGTTGGTGGCATGATCCCCTATTCTTTCTAAGGACTTTGCAATTAAAATTGGCTTAGTGCCTTCATCAACAACACTTGTTTCCTTATTATGCATTCTTTCAATTAAATTTTTAAGTAAAGACTTATACTCTTTATCTATTTCTGCATCTTGATTCCATGATGTTTTAGCTTTTAATTCGTCTTTTTTAAAAAAACTATCTAGAACTTGATTTACCATGGACTGAACATTTCTACCCAAGCTGTACATTTGTTCTATTAATTCGTCATCGAAGGAAGAGGATATTGAAATTGCTCTTTTTGCTAAATTTCTTGAGTGATCCCCCATCCTTTCTAGCTCTTTTGATACCTTTAAAGCTGTAAAAACAAGTCTTAGATCACTTGCGACCGGTCTATGTAAGGTCATAATTTCAAAACTTAAATCTCTTACGTCCCTCTCGGCCACATCTACTTGTTCGTCAAGATTTTGGGTTAGTTGGGCATCTTGAGAATCTTTTGTTTTGATTACATTTACAGCAATTTCAATCTGTTTTTCAACTATCTCACTCATTTTGATTAGATCATCTTGCAATTGTTTAAGTTTTTGCTCAAAGTTTTTATCTGTATGTGTATTTTCCATTCTATCCAAACCTTCCTGTTATATAATCGTTTGTTTGTTCTTTATCTGGTTTTGTAAAAATTTTACTTGTATCACCATGTTCAATTAACTTGCCTAAGTGAAAAAATGCAGTTCTTTGAGAGATACGAGAAGCTTGTGACATAGAGTGTGTAACAATAATAATAGTATAGTTTTCTTTCAATTCATTGATTAATTCTTCTATTCTAGCAGTTGCAATTGGGTCTAAAGCTGAGCATGGTTCATCCATCAAAATGATTTCAGGCCTAATGGCAATGGCTCGAGCGATACAAAGTCTTTGTTGCTGTCCTCCAGACAAACCTGTGGCTATGTCATCCATTCTATCTTTTACTTCTTCATATAAACCTGCTCGATTTAAGGAATCCATTACTATATCGTTCAACTCACTTTGGGTTGATGCCAGCCCATGAATTTTAGGTCCATAGGCGACATTTTCAAAAATTGATTTTGGAAAAGGGTTTGGTTTTTGAAAAACCATTCCGATCTTTTCTCTAAGCGTTTCAACTTGAATGCTATCTCCATAAATATCTGTAACTCCGTTTAATAGGAATTCACCTTGAACTTTACATGAGTCAATAACGTCATTCATCCTGTTCAAGCACCTAAGAAAAGTGGATTTACCACAGCCTGAGGGACCAATTAGTGAGGTCACATCATTTTTAGTAAAATTTATAGTAACATCATCAATGGCCATTTTATTTCCATAATGAACGGAAACATTTTTTGTTTTTATTGCAAAGGAATTTACCTGCTCTACCATTTTATCTCTAATCTCCTTCTTATTAAAACTGCAGCTGTATTCATTATAATCAAAAATAGGAGCAATAACATTATACCTGCAGATGTTTTCTCTAAAAATCCTCTTTCTGCACTCTCCGACCAGAGGTAAATTTGAGAGGGAAGTCCTGTAGCAGGATCGAGGGGTCCACCAGGTATTTCCATAACAAACGCAACCATCCCTATCATCAATAAAGGTGCTGTTTCACCCAATGCCTGTGCCATTCCAATAATAGTGCCGGTGAGTGTTCCTGGTAATGATAATGGTATGACGTGATGAAAAACTGTTTGCATCTTAGTGGCCCCAACAGCCAAAGCTCCTTCTCTAATTGAAGGTGGTACCGATCGAAGTGATGCTCTTGAGGCAATAATTATTGTAGGTAAAGTCATAAATCCTAATACTAAACCACCAACTAACGGAACTTGATAAGGTAAACCAATTACTCCGATCAAC
This sequence comes from uncultured Alphaproteobacteria bacterium, assembly GCA_902557145.1. Lineage (GTDB taxonomy): Bacteria > Pseudomonadota > Alphaproteobacteria > HIMB59 > HIMB59 > HIMB59. The sequence continues at coordinate 19,491 of CACDYZ010000003.1, forward strand.
ATTCCTAAACCTAACAAGCCAAATACGATGGAAGGCACAGCGGCTAAGTTATTGATGTTTACTTCAATAATGTCAGTCACCTTTCCAGGTTTAACAAATTCCTCTAAGTAGACAGAGGCTAATAATCCTATTGGAAAAGCAAATGAAAAACAGATAATAAGAGCGTACAAAGATCCCATAACCGCTCCCCAAATACCTGCCGTCTCTGGGTCTCTAGAGTCTCCCTTTGTAAAAAACCAAAAATTAAATACTGACGAAACCTTTCCCTCTGAAGTAAGTTTATCTAAAACAGATAATTGATAATCATTTATTTTTCTTTGTGCCTCTGGCACATCCCTTGGATAATTTCCTTTTACAATTTGATCTAGGTCAGATGATGCCGTTATTTTCATTATTATCGATTGTCCAATTTTATCTGGGTTTTCTAAAAGATAGTCTCTTAATTGGTAGTCAAATTTTCTTGTATACATTTCTCTTACTTTTATAAATTGTTCTTCATTTAAGTTAGGGTGATTTTGTCTTACAACTTCATCGGCTAAAGCAACATAAGAGGCTCTGTATAATTCTTTTTCTAAAGAGTTTTGATTTACTTGGATAAAATCTGGATTAAAAAAAACATTTGCCTCAATTGTGGTTCTTACAAAAGCTCCACTTCCAGTAGAAAAAATTTTCCACATCAATATTAAAACAAAAAACATAGAAAGGGCCACTGCAAAAAGTCCATATGCTTGAAATCTTTTTTCGGCAGATAGTCTTTTATTTAAACTATTCATATTTCTCTCTGTACTTTTTAACTATAGTTATGGCTAGTATATTAAGAAGTAATGTCATTAAAAATAAAGTTAAACCTAAAGCAAATGCAACAAGTGTTTTTGGATTATCAAACTCTACGTCTCCAATAAGACTTGTTACTATTTGTGTAGTTATAGTCGTTGCAGGTTCTAAAGGGTTAAATGTTAAGTTTGCTCTTAAGCTTGCTGCCATTACAACAATCATTGTCTCTCCTATGGCTCTTGACACCGCCAATAGAAAAGAGCCCATAATTCCAGCTAATGCTGCAGGCAATATAACTTTTTTGATAGTTTCAGATCTAGTTGCTCCCAATGCATAAGAACCATCTCTTAATGATTGTGGAACCGCTTTAATCACATCATCGCTCAATGATGATACAAATGGAATAATCATAACACCCATAGCTAAGCCAGCAGCTAAGGCGCTTTCTGCTGAGACAGGTAAACCAACACTTTCACCAACATCTTTTATAAAAGGAGCTAAAGAGAGCGCAGCAAAAAAACCATAAACCACTGTTGGAATACCGGCTAAAATTTCAATAATAGGTTTAGCTATATCTCTTACTCTTTTAGAGGCGTATTCTGCAAGATAAATTGCTGACATTAAACCAAGTGGAATAGCAACAATCATAGCTACAGTTGCAATTAAAAGCGTTCCCGTAAGTAATGGTATAAACCCAAATGCGTTTTCGAGATCATCTTTATCAAAGCCCTCAGAAGCATCAACAACAAATGCTCGGTTAGGATTCCAACCGGTACTAAAGAAAAAATCAACAGGGTTTACGTAACGGAAAAAATTTATTGCCTCAAAGACTAGAGATAAGAAAATTCCAATAGTTATTAGTATCGCAATGTAGGAACTTCCTTTGATGATATAAGTAATTATTTTTTCAACAATTGGTTGTGCGTTTAATTTCCCAGAAATCGACCTTGTGGCAAGAAACCCTAAAATGATAGGAAGAATTATAAATAGAGTAAGGTTTGACCAGCCATAAATTTTATCAAAGTTTGCTAAATTTTTAGCAGCAGTCAATTCGTTCTCACTTGCCATATTTAAAATTGATTTTTCACCATTGGTTAAATCGTCTAAAGGAAGGTTTACTATGACTGATAAATTATTAAGTTTATTAAGTATTAGGCCTAGCTTTCCATCACTCCAGGTAGAAATATCTGGAAAGAGAATGGGCGACATGACAAACATTTCTTGAAAATTTCCTTTAAATAACAGGAGCCCAAACCACATTAACAGTGCAGGAATCAATGCCATTAAGACTACATAGTACCCAAAATAATCAGGTTGAGAGGAAAGTTTAATGTTGCCGTTAAATTTTAAATTGAGAGCTCTTTTTTTACCAATATAGTAAAATAAATAAGAAATGATTACTAAGATTAAAAGAGCAAAGTAAATCATTAACTTAATTTATCGAGGGTTTTAATAAGGGCAAGTGTATACTTGCCCTTAAATAAATAGTATGTGAATAATTACTTACAGAGTTTACCTGAGAAAGCGTAGCCGGCATCTTTCAAAGGATGTTTCTTGTCGGCACAGGCAACTACATCAAATGCAGCTAATGTATCTACATCTGATCTCGTTCTTGATAATAATTCAGAAACCATGGGAGCAGCGCCAATTTTTGTAAGGTAACCGTTAGAGCCAATTGCTTCATCGGAAACCATCATTTGCGCAAATTCTTGAATACCTGGAACAACTCCAATGTGATCTTTCTTTAAGTAAATAAATAAGGGTCTCGCAACTGGATACTCATAAGCAGCAATTGATTCTTCACTAGGATCGACTCCCTCTAAAGATGCAGGTTGTAATTTATCACCATTATCTTTTAAATAAGAATATCCAAAGTAGCCAAAACGCTCTTTGTCCTCTACGAGTTTTTGGACGATAAGGGTATCATTCTCACCCATCTCAATAATCCTTCCGTCTTCTCTGTAATCTGTACATCCATCATCTCCACCTGTGATATCTTCATATCCCATCGCAGCACAGCCTTTTTCCATTACATTACCGTCAAAAGCGTCCCTTGTACCAGATGTTGGAGGGGCTACCAGTACTTCTATTTTATATGCTGGTAAGCTTGAATTAATTTCATTCCATTTTGTGTAAGGATTTTCTACGACCTCACCATCTACAACTACTTTAGCCGCCATAGCAGTCCAAATCTCAGCTCTTGTTAGATCCATTTTTTCAGCGGCGTTTGAGTGAGAAAACGTAATACCATCATTAGCCCACATTACCTCCACAACATTGGTTACACCATTTTCGACACAAAGTTTCGCTTCCTTAGATTTCATAGGTCTTGAGGCACCAGTAATGTCTGGGTGTTCTACGCCTACACCAGCACAGAATAATTTCATTCCTCCACCAGTCCCTGTTGGGTTATAAGTTGGGGTTTTAAAACCTGACTCTCCAAGTCTTTGTGCGTTCACAGTTCCATATGGGTATACAGTTGAAGAACCAACAATATTGATTTGATCTCTTGCAAAAGTTTCAGCAGAGAAAAGAACGCTTACTGCTAAAGCAAGAAAGGTTAAAATTGATTTTTTCATAGATAATATCCTTTTTAAATTTTAGTTATTACTTATAAATACTGCGTGAAAATAAATCTAATGTTACATATATGTTAAAGTTTTGTTACGTGTGCTTTGGAATTGTTATCAAAAATTCTGAACCTTTTCCAACTTCACTTTTTATGTCAATAAAACCCATGTTTTTAGTCAAAATATGTTTCACAATTGAAAGACCTAATCCAGTACCACCAACCTCTTTAGATCGTGCACTGTCTACTCTATAAAATCTCTCAGTAAGCCTTGAGATGTGCTCTTCTGCAATGCCTATGCCACTATCTTTGAAAGAAATTTCGACAAATTCAGTCAAAGTGCTACTATTCATTTTTTCTCGGGCATTAATTATAATTTTAGTACCATCTTTTGAGTATTTAACAGCGTTGTTAACGATATTGACAACCACTTGAATAAATTCTTCATGAGGGCATCCAACTAAAAGAGATTGGTCTAAATTAATATCAACATTTATTTTTTTCTTTAAAATTTTTGACTCCAATGAGTTTATTCCAATTTTTACAGTATTTAATAGATTGCAAAATTGGTCATTCTCGTTAGTTTTTTTATTCTCGATAGAACTTAAACTTAATAGATCATCGATCAAAGAGTTCATTCGATTCGACTGATCTTGAATGATTGAAATAAATTTTTTTCTATTTTTTTCATCATCAACAGTTAAAAGTGTTTCTAAATATCCTATTATTGAAGAGAGAGGAGTTTTTAATTCGTGGCTTACATTAGCTACGAAGTCAGTTCTTACCATCTCAAGATTTTTAATTGCAGTAATGTCTTTAAAAGCAATACAAAAAAAATCATTAATAGGAAATCCTGTAACGTCATAGTATCGGTCATTTGGTATTAATCTGTTCCACTCAAAATTTTTTTTTGATTTAGTTTTAAGTGCGTTACTTAGATTTTCAGACAAAGATAAGTCTCTTAAACCTATTTTAAGGTTATCTGCATTTTCTAAATTAAATGTCTCTTTGAAAATATTATTAACGAATATGATATTATAATCATAATCTATAATAACTATTGAGAGGTCTAAGGAGTTAAGAATGTCTTGATACTCCAAACTTTGTTTGTCACCAACTTCGATGCGTCTTTCTTTGTCTAAAAGAGTCTCTTCTAAAATATTTCGGACTTTTGTAAATAACATATTGTCAGATTTTCTTAGGTTAAAAGTTTTTTTTTCAAGATAGCTCTCAAAGAAATAATAAGAAATGAAATAAACTAAACTCTGAGAAATAATTGATATTAAAAAAATATTAATTGAAGTACTAAAAAACAAAAATAAGTTTAATGAGAGAACAGCAATAGAAAATACAAATAACATTTTATTGTTTTTCTATTTTTTTATAGACCTTTTTGGCAGCAGTGCCTCTCCCTGAGAGACTAGGGTTGGTCATAAAATATTTATGTGAGTCTATTTTTAGTTTAGAGTTTATTTTTTGATAATTTCCATCTGAGTCGAGCAACCAAGAATTTTGATTATCGTTAATGGCAGTGTACATAATTTGATATAAAATTTGTTCGTGAACAGTTTTGTTATCGATAGGAACTAATGTTTCCACGCGCCTGTCGAAATTTCTAGTCATCCAGTCAGCAGATGAAATATAAATTTTTGCTTTTTTACTGGGTAGTTTATTGCCTTTTCCGAAACAAACTACACGTGAATGCTCTAAAAATCTTCCTACAATACTTTTAACTTCTATGTTTTCTGACATTCCTTTAACACCAGGAACTAAGCAGCAGATACCTCTAATTAAACAAGTAATTTTCACACCTGCTTGAGATGCTTCATAAAGTTTGTTAATTATTTCTTGATCAACTAAATTATTCATCTTGATCCATATGTTAGCTGGCTTTTTAATTTTTGATAAACCTATTTCGTAGTCAATATTTTCGAAGAGTTTTTGTCTTAAGTTATATGGGGAGAGAGATATTCGTTTAAAATCTTTTGCCAAGTTGTAACTACACATGTAATGAAATAACTTTATGGCATCAGATGCTAAGTCTTTATTACAAGTAAAAAATGATAGATCTGTGTAAACCTTTGCTGTTTGAGGATGATAGTTACCAGTACCATAGTGAACATAGTGGACTAAATTTTTATTTTCTCTTCTAGAAATTAAGGAAACTTTTGCATGAATTTTTAGATTTAAAAAACCATAGACTACTTGAACTCCAGCTTTTTCCAAATTTGATGCCCACTGTAGATTTTTTTCTTCGTCAAACCTTGCTTTTAATTCAACAACTGCTGTTACAGATTTACCAGCCTCAGCAGCTCGAATGAGTGCATCAATGATTGGCGATTGATCACTAGTGCGATACAAAGTTTGCTTAATCGCCACAACGTTTTTATCGTTTGATGCTTGATCTAAAAAACTAACAACAACATTAAAAGACTCAAACGGGTGGTGTATAACTAAATCCTTTTTTTTGATTGCTGCAAAACAATCACCACCAAAATCATTTATTCGTTGTGGGAAACGAGGTTTAAATTTTTTATAATTTAAATTCTTGTTTTTTATATTTCCAAAAACTTCTGACAATTGGTCGAACCCTAGTAGATCTTCATATTCAAAAATTTCATTTTCAGACACATTCAACTCGTTAATAATGAATGATTTAAAATTAATATTAAGACTTTTTTGAATGTCTAATCTGATTATCTCTCCTCTTTTTCTTTCCCTGACAAGTTTTTTAAACTCTCTGATAAGATCATCTGCCTCCTCCAAAACCTCCAAATCACTATCCCTTATTACACGAAATAAATTCTTATCAAGAACATCAAAATCATGAAATATATCCCCAACATAACTATTAATAATTGACTCTACTGGATAAAAATAAGTACCCTGTTTATCAATAATCTTAAGAAATCGTTGTTTTAAATCTGATACTCTCATAACTGAAATAAATTGTTTTTTTGATTTTTTATTTTTAATTTTAGCGATAAGACACAAACATAGATTTGGTATAAAGGGTAAAGGGTGTGTACTATCAACCGTAATAGGTGTCAGAATTGAACTAATATCATTGAAAAAATAATTCTTTATGTAGGACAAATGTTTTTTTAAGAACCTATCTCTTATAATATAGATTTTATTTTTTTTTAATTCTTTTTCAATTTGACCATACGATTCATTTTGCTTTTTAATCAAACCCCTTGTTAATGAGTCAACAATTTTAATTTGGTCTTCAATCTTCATTCCATCATAACTTTTTTTATTAGGACTGAGTTTTAACTGTTCAATTAAACCAGCCACTCTTACTGAAAAAAATTCATCTAAGTTTGATGCAGCTATACTTATAAAATTCAGTCGTTCCAGAATTGGTACATTTTTATCGAAAGATAATTCATTTACTCTCTCATTAAATTTTAACCAAGATATTTCTCTATTAAAATACTTATTCATTTTTATAATTATAATTTTTAAGTTTTTTTACAAATTGTAATTCTTTAATATCAGCAGAATTTTTTTTTATCTCACTCCAAGAATTAATATATATATTAATCTCACAAAGTGCGCATGTTGGAAATTTTCCAATATGAGATTTTGTAATATAATTAATTAAATCCATCAAAGCTGGATTGTGTCCTACTATCATTAAATTTTTGTTAATTTTAAATTTTTTTATCCATTCAATTAAATCGTCAAAATTGAAGGTATACAATTCTCTTTTATAATTAATTTTAATTGAATTTTTAAAGATTTTTTTGCATGTCTCTTGTGTTCTTTTTGAATTCGATGAAAAAATTGAGATATCTTTAAATTTTAATTTTTTTGAAATATATGTTGACATTACTTGGCAACTATAAACCCCCCTCTGAGATAACGCTCTTTCATGATCATCTAATTCTAAATTATTCCATGAAGATTTAGCGTGACGTAATAAAAATAGTTTTTTTTCAACCATCTGTTAAATATATGAAATAAATTATGTTTAATAAAAAAGATTCTATTGCATTAATAGACATAGGGTCAAATTCAGTTCGATTATGTGTATTTAGAGGTAATATGAGAAGCCCAAATGTACTATACAATAAAAAATTTTTTTGTGGGCTGGGTGAATTTATTCCAGAAACACAGTTAATAAGCAAAGAGGCTGAAAAGAAATGTATTAACTCAATAATTTTTTTTAATTCTATAATTGACGAAATGAAACCTAGCCACTCTGTCGCTTTATGCACAGCAGCTATTCGAAACGCCTCTAACAAAAAAGAAATTACAAATAAGATACAAAAAGTTTTTAAGGGAAAAGTTATAACTTTATCAGGAAGTCAAGAGGCCACCTATGCTACACTAGGTGTTCGATCTTCAATCCCAAGAGCCAATGGAACCATTATTGATATGGGAGGTGGAAGTTTTGAATTAGCACAAATTACACCAGATAAGATTAAAAATATATCCTCTTTTCCTTTGGGTATATTAAACTTCACAAAAGAGCATAAAGAGCATAAAAAAATTAACAAAGAAATAAATTCAAAACATAAAAACCAAAAAAACTTCTATTTAATTGGTGGGGCATTTAGGTCAATTGCAAGATGTTATATTTATTTTAACAAATTGCCCTTTAATGAAATACATAATTTAACTATTTCAAGGAAAAATTTTTATGAACTAAAATCAAAGATACAAAAATTTGGAATCGATGACCTGAAAAAAATTCCAAAAATTTCTGTAAACAGAGTTAAACATATTGATATTGCAATAGAAGTATTGGACAAGGTGTTAAAATTATCAAACTGCGAGCAATTTATTTATCCAAGGTACGGGATTAGAGAAGGTTTCATTTATGAAAAGCTTTCCAAAAAGCAAAGGCTTTTAGATCCAACTGAAATTTCTTTAGAATTAATAGCTAAAAGCAGATGTCGTTTTTTGATATTTAATAAAAAGACATTTGCTTGGATTAAAAATATTTATCTAAAATTTATAAGTTTAAAAATATCAAGTAAACAGCTAAGAGTAATAAAACTCTCATGTATCATTTCAGATTTGGGATGGGAGCAAACAGCCAAAATTAGAGCTTCATATGCATTAAACCTAATATTAAATATACCCCTAGTAGGAATAGAACAATCAGAAAAAGTATTTATTGCATATTTAGTTTATTTAAGGCACACGAAAAATATCTTAGACCAGAGGGTTATTGAAAAAGAATTAAGTAGCTATTTATCTTATTTATCAAGTGATGAAAAAAAGTTAGCTTATCAGATCGGGTGTGTATTAAATTTTTTATACTCTATAACTAAGGGTTCTTCTTTTTTATTAAAACAGCTCGATCTTAAATCTTTAACATTGGCGGAGCAAAAAAAGGTTTCGTCTATTCAAAAAGTACCAAAATCAGGCAAAACTGAACAACTTTATAGCTTGATTAGGAATTTTTAATATAAAATTTATAAATGCGAGATGTTCTCAAATTAAAAAAAAAATATCAGTCTAGTAGAATTGATTTATTCAAAAAATTAGCATCAACTAATGATGGCTTCTATTTTAATAAAAATCATACAGATCTTGTTGATACAGTTGTAAAAGAAATAGTTAAAGGAATTTATAATATTTATCCAATAGAAGATTTCTCTTTAATCGCTGTAGGTGGGTACGGCAGACATGACTTGTCACCAAAAAGTGATGTTGACTTACTATTTATTTATAAAAAATCTAATAAAAATATAAGAGATTTTATTACTCAATTAAATAATACACTTTGGGATATTGGATTAGAAGTTGGAATATCTTTCTTAACAATTAAACAGGCATTAATCGATTCTAAGAAAGATACAAAGACAATTACAAAATTTGTTGAGACTCGTTTTATTATTGGTGATGAAATTCAATATGGTGAGTTTGTTCGGTCCATTAAGATTTTAATTGGAAAACAAAATCCCCTAAAGCTCAGCGAATTAAAGCTTATAGAGTTGGTTGAAAGACATGACTATCGAATAGGAATTAAAAGTAATTTAGAGCCGAATATCAAAGAGGGTATTGGGGGTCTTAGAGATATTCATACCATTCTGTGGGTATCGATCTTTATGTTTAATATTTATAAATTAGAAGACTTAACGTTTATTAATATCTATACCAAAGAGGAAATTAAAGAATTAAAGAATGCTTGGAAATTTCTCTTAACTATTCGAGCATTTATTCATTTATTTAACGAAAGCAAAGGCGATGTTTTATCTATTGAAAATCAATTAAAAATTTCAAAAAAACTCTCTTACAAAGATAAAAAGAAGGAAAAAGGAGTGGAGATTTTTATGAAAGATTTGTTTGTGAATGTTGCAAAGATTAATTCTCTCTTAAGAACCTTTTATTCAAAGCTTCCAGAGGATTTAATAATCAAAACAATTTATAAAAGAAAACCCACTAAAACTAAATCATTAGAAAAAGAATTTATAATTGAAAAAGGTTTTTTGAATTTAAAAAATAATACCGCTAAAAACCTTCAACTAAAATGGGCAAACGTCTTTGAAAAATCCTTGGAACATAATTTACTCATTCATCCTCGCTTTTTAAAGACCGTCGAGGAAAAGAGAAAAGTTTTAAAAAAAACCACAGATAAACAACACCTCCAATCATTTTTAAATATTGTCGTCTCCAAAAAAAATCCTATACAAGCCCTTCATGATTTTAATGATACCCAGCTATTTAGCGAAATATTTCCTGAGTTTGGTAGAGTTTGGGGACAAGTGCAGTTTGATATTTATCATCACTACACCACAGATGAACATTTATTATTAACACTGCACAACCTAAATGAACTAAGACAAAAATCCTTTTATAATGAAATATATAGCAGGTTATCCTCAAGAGAGGCCCTTCACATCGCTTTACTATTTCATGACATCGGAAAGAAGGGGCCGAAGAGTCATTCTGTTTATGGAACAGAGTTAACTAATAAAATTTTAAAAAGACTTCCTGTATCACAAGAAGTGAAAGAATTAACATTGTGGCTAGTTGAACATCATTTAGTAATGAGCGATACAGCCTTTAAAAATGACACGCAAAGCTCTGAAGCAATTGCTAAATTTACTTCTATTGCGAACACAGAAGAAAAAATAAATTCATTATTTCTATTTACCTTGTGTGATATTGCTTCTGTTGGGCCAAATATTCTAAATGAATGGAGAATAAGTTTGCTTCGAAGTTTGTTTTATAATGCAAAAGACTTTCTTCAAAGAGGTTTAGATACAAAAACTTATTCATCCTCTGTTCAAGAATCCTTGAAGAAGTCTGTATTACAACAATCCGATATAAGCCTAAAAAAATTTATCAACAAGTCAATCAAAGAATTTCCTGCTCCGTTTTGGGAAGCCTTTTCGTCCAGAATGATTGTAGATATATTTAAAATTTATCAAAAAAATAAAAAAGCAAAAATTATTAACTCAGTAAATTTTTTAAACTATGAAAATAAAGAATATAGTGCGGTTGTCGTAACGAGTAAAAATAGACCCGGTATATTAAAAGACATTGTCTCTGGGTTTACTCATTCTCAATCAAATATTCTAAGCTCCAGAATAATCTCTTTGAATAACAATCAAGTAATTGATGTATTTTGGGTAACGAACTTCTTCAATAAAGGTGTTTTAGATCTCAACGAGCAAAAGCGAACAGCGAAACACGTGATGAGTGCTCTTGATCAAAAGGATTTTAAACCCTTACAGTCCTTTACCCAAGATCAGCAAAAACTAGCCGTCAATCCTCAAATCACAATTGATAACGAGATGAGCAAGCAAGTCACTACTTTTCAAATACTATCCGGCGACAGACCGGGCTTGTTAATGGACATTCTAGGAGTGTTTCATGATAAACAAATTAGCGTTCAATCAGCAAAAATCTCTACTTATGGAGAGAAAGTTTTTGATATTTTTCAATTAACAAATAGTAATAACCAAAAAATAAAAGATACAAAACTGCTTAAATCTATAGAAAACAATCTGATTTCTATTCTTTAGATATTTATGAATCAACTGAAGTCACTCGATCTTATTAGATAATTCTGATATCAATTTTATTAACATTAAAAAATGACTAGTTTCCAAAAAAGAGTTTTTTCTGGCGTTCAACCAACAGGGACGCTGCACTTAGGTAATTACCTGGGTGCTATAAAAAACTTTGTGGAACTTCAAAAAGAATTTGAATGTATTTATTGTGTGGTGGACCAACACGCAATCACCGTTGAGCAAAATCCAAAGGAGCTTCGCTCGAACACTCTAGAAGTATTAGCATCGTTTATTGCTGCAGGAGTGGATTACAAAAAACAAATTATATTTCAACAATCAAGTGTAGCAGAGCACTCTCAACTCGCTTGGGTGTTTAATTGTGTCAGTCGTATTGGTTGGCTGAATAGAATGACACAGTTTAAAGATAAGGCAGGAAAAAATAGAGAAAACGTAAGTGTTGGGTTAATGGTTTACCCTAATTTAATGGCAGCTGATATTCTTGCATATCTTGCAACGCATGTTCCAGTTGGTGATGATCAAAAACAACATTTAGAATTATCAAGAGATATTGCACAAAAGTTTAATAATGATTTTAATGTCGATTTCTTTCCCCTGCCGGAACCATTAATCTATGGCAATGCTACGAGGGTGATGAGTCTACGGGATGGAACTAAAAAAATGTCAAAGTCTGATGCTTCCGAGCTTTCCAGAATTTTATTAACTGATAGCGATGATGATATCAGCTCTAAGATAAGAAAAGCGAAGTCTGACTCAGACCTTATTCCAGAAGATAAAGACCAATTACAAAATAAACCTGAATGTTTAAACTTAATAAATATTCTGTCTGCTTGTTTGGACCAAAGTATTGAAAAAACTTTAGCGGGCTATGCGGGTAAAGAGTACTCAAAATTAAAAAACGATCTTGCGGACACTTTAATTCAAGTTGTTGGTCCCGTGAGGAAAGAGATACTCAATCTTCTCGATAACAAGGATGAGCTAAATAAGATTTTGCAGGTGGGGAGTGAAAAAGCATCCACAATCGCAGGCCCTATTATCAAGGAAGTCTATAAGATAGTCGGTTTTAGATAAACACTTAGGCTTGAATTTTCCAATTTTATAGACATATTATTAGCAATGTTTGTACAAACTGAACCGACACCAAACCCAGCAACCTTAAAGTTTTTGCCAGGGAAAGAGGTGATGACAGATGGAACAATGTTCTATCAAAATCAAGAATCTGCCTCTAACTCTCCATTAGCAATGAACTTATTCAATATTAAAGGTGTGGAGGGAGTTTTTTTTGGATCGGATTTTATCACTATCACTAAGGGCAATGATAATGATTGGACTCTTATGAAGCCTGCTATCTTAGGCTGTATCATTGAGCACTTTACAATGAACAAACCTGTCATTTCAGAAAACACAGCATCAACGGAGCATGTCATTGATGAAAACGACAGTGACGTTGTAAAGAAAATTAAAGAACTTCTTGATAGTAAGGTAAGGCCCGCTGTTGCGATGGACGGTGGAGATATAATTTTCGACAAATATAATGAAGGAATAGTTTTCCTTCAAATGCAAGGAGCCTGTCAGGGATGTCCTAGCTCTACGGCTACTTTAAAAATGGGAATTGAGAATATGCTAAAGCATTATATTCCTGAAGTCCGTGAAGTACGACCCGTTGAAGCCTAGTTTTTTTATTTTTTTTTTTGGATTTTTTATAAATTCTTTTCTTAACGCAGGAGAATTTGATAGTTGGGTAGATTTAAATAAATATTACAAAAAAAATAATTTTATGCCTGAGAGTTTAACTGAAAAGAACATCGATCACCTTCCCATCATATCTGAATTGCCCAAAGATTTTTCAGACATTCAAGATGTCCCAACAAAGAAAAAATTATTTTACCTCGTCACACTTCCTATAATTTACAAAACCAATATTTTAATCATGCAAGAAAGAAGAATGGTTGTGAATATAGAAAAAAAGTTTGCTAGAAAAGAATTAAATGAAAACGAAACCAATGAGGTGATCAGACTATCTAAAAAGTATAAGTTAGATTACAGCGAGATTAACAAAAAATTATTTAAAAAACTTAAACAACGCATAAACATTATTCCTATCTCCCTTGCTCTAGGGCAGGCGATTATTGAGAGTGGTTGGGGTCAGTCAAGATTTGCCAGTGAAGGAAACGCTCTTTACGGCCAATGGACAACCCGTGAGGATAGAGGAATTATTCCCCAAGACAGAGATGAGGATAAAACTCATGCCGTTTTAAAATTTAATAATTTATCTGAGAGCGTTGAAGCTTATATGTTTAATATAAACACACACCCTGCGTATTATAATTTTCGAGTCGTGAGGCATATTGATGAGCGGCTCAAATATACAGATCCCATCAGTATGAAGGTGAAATATTTAGCGGCTTACGCTGAAATAGGCGATAAATATGTTGATCAATTAGAACTCATTATTGCTTCAAATAAACTTCAAGATTTTGATCGGTTCAAAATTAATTAATTAAATACTGATAACCAAACCAAAAAATACCATTATTAACTTTTGTACAATTAAATCTTAATCTTCCTTTTACAGGAAGTCTGTTGAGCTCAATTAATAATTTACTACTAAGGTTTGTTGTTGTTTGATTAAAAGAGCCTTGAAAATCACTGATGAAACAATTGATGTTCGATGCGTCTTCTTGAAAGTCTAAAACATATCTTGTAATTGGTTCTATTTGATAAGGATTGCTTGGTTGAATGTCTACGTTATTGAAAGGTAAAACACTGGACGCATCTTTGATACGATCAATAGATCCATAGTTTTCATTGAGAGGAAATCTAGGAATAAAATACTTTTGATTAATCGAAAAGGCTCCTGAGTGTTGACCAAAGGCAGCATCAAAATATTGCGACACAACGTTTTGTGCTGTGGAGCTGTTCTCACCAAAAGGATAAGCAAATAAATTAGGAGTAATACCTAAGTTCTCCAAAATAAGCTTTTGAGATTTTTCTATTTCGTTCGCTATTTCTAATTCATTAAGAGTGGGTAGACTGGAATGAGAGTGTGTGTGATTTTGAATATCAACACCTCTATTTAATGCGTCTTTGAGTTGGCCCCAAGACATATAATTTTGCCCACCAATATTTTCTGTATTTAAAAATAAAGTTACGGGTACTTCAAATTTTTCAAAAACAGGTAAGCCCACTTCATAAAATGATAAGTATGCATCATCGATTGTTATGGAAATAGATTTTTCTTGTAATTTATCTGGAAACAAAAGATCTTTTACTAAAATGAATTTAAATCCTTGATCCTTTAAATATGTTAAATGACTAACTAATTGTTCTTCTCGAATATTTGTTGAGGGGTACTTAATTTCATCAAAACGGTGATACATTAAAATGTTATTTGGAATTGTATCATTTACACTTGTTGCATAGGATGTATTTACTGGAATTACAAAATTAAATATAAAAATGACTAATAAAATGAAAAATTTTGAGATCGGCATCGATAGTTCTTTATCATACTGTTCTATTACTTTATTTAAAAATGAAAAAATTATTTGGGATAAAACAGTAAAAAGTGAGTTTGGACATGAAAAAATTTTGTCTAAATTGTTGGCCGACTTAGTAAAAAAAACAAAAATAAAGGCTGAATTCATTAAAAAGTTACACCTCAACAAAGGGCCAGCGCGCTTTACTGCAATACGAAATTGCCATTCGCTCATGAAAGGCTTTTTTATAAGCCACAAGGTTGAAATAGTGAGCTACTCTATTTTTGAGCATTTCTTTTTGGGACTTAAAAAGAAACCCACTAAAAGTATCTTGTGTTTAGTAGATACAAATAGAAGAGATTTAGCTATTCAAAAAATTGATACATCTGGCAAGTTAGTTGGCAAGACAAAGACTTTAAAGATTAATTCAGATCTTATTGAATTATTGAGTCAAGATTATTACCTAATAGGAAATGGGACAGAGAAGCTGAAAGATGTTTCTGAATTTAAATTTATTAAAAGTAAAACTTTGTCTGTAACAAAATTAAAATCAAATTATTTTGTGAACAAATATTATAAAAAAAAATCTAATTATAAGTTTCCTAAAATTATTTATCCGTACTCTCCTATATAAAAGATTAGAAGTTTAAAAAAGAGTATTTTCTTTCCATGTACTTTTGATGGTAGTCTTCCGCTGGACAATAGTTTTTAACAGGCTCTATAACTGTTGTGATTTTTTGATTAAATTTGCTTTCATTTAATTTGTCTGTGATCTGTTTAGCTACCTCTAATTGGGTATCGTCGTAGTAAGCTATAACTGAGCGGTATTGAGAGCCTCGATCTGGCCCTTGTTGATTTAAAGTTGTCGGATCATGGATTTGGTAGAAAAACTCCACTAAGTTTTTGTATGAGATTTTTTCTTCATCAAAAGTTAAAAAAACAACTTCAGCATGGTTTGTATTGCCGGTACAAACTTCTTCATATGTAGTTTTATCTGTTAAACCTTGAGAATAGCCAACTTGGGTTTCAATGACTCCTTTGATCTCAGAGAATTTTTTTTCTGGTCCCCAAAAACATCCTGCTCCAAATAAAGCTTTAGACATTTATTTTACCTTTGAGCTGGGTTCTTTGTGCACTTCTTTGATGAATTCGTTTTCTCCAAATTTCATAACTTTTTCGTTTTATATTATTTTTCATAATTTTTTTTACATCCCCCTCATTAATTTCATAAATTTTTGTTATATGACTAAAATCAGTTTGATCATCCCATGCCATTTGAATAATGTCACCAATCTGAGTTTGATTAAATTTCATATTTAATGATACAAATCAGGGATGTTTTCAGATCTATAACAGTTTGAGGCATACCCTTGCTCTTGAGTTACGAACTTAAACAGTTTTCCCGCATGTGGTTGTCTTTCTGCCTCGATATCATTTAGACCGACAGACGCTGTTGTAATAAAAAGCTCATTTAAATTTTTTCCACCAAACGTACAACTTGTTACTTTTGAAACAGGAAGTTGTAATATTAATTTGAGACTGCCTTGTTTATCAAAGCAACAAACTTTGCCACTTCCCCACATTGCAACCCATAAGTTGCCTTTTTTATCAACTGTCATTCCATCGGGATTTCCATCGATTTTGTTCATGGAAAGAAAAACTTTTTTGTTTATTCCATTACGAGACAAGTCGTTTATTGAAAAGATATAAATTATTCTTTTTATGGAGTCCGTTACATAACCTACGTTTCTCTCGTAATCAAAAACTGGTCCATTGGAAATAATATAAGAGTTATCAGAATAAATTGGTTTTAAATTAGTATCGTGGCATATGACTTTACCCGTCTGAGACTTTTGCTGAATATCCATAGTCGATATCCATATCTGACCATTTAAATCCACATCTGCATCATTAATTCTATTATTAGGACTTTCAAACTTGATCTTTGTAAGAAATTGTTTTTTTGATAGGGAGGGATGAATAGAAAAAATAGAGTCGTAAGAGCTCATGATATAATTTTTATTGTCTTGTAAAAGAATATTAGTCACACCGTCAGGTACTGTGTAATGTCGCTCTCCGCTATTCTCTTGATCTGTTTCAATTATTTTATTTTCATAAATATCCACCCATAGCAACTTGTCATGCCTCCAGTCCCAGATTGGTCTTTGTCCTAAAACACTTTTATAAGATTGATGACAAACAGATGGTTGTTCATATTTAATTTTCACAAATAAGATTATAAACTATATAACTCGAAGAAAAAAGTGGACAAGATATAACTTAGTTTCGATTGTTATATTTTGTTTTTAATATAGAAATTGCATGTGAACTTTATTTACCTAATAATTTAGGAAATTGATGACTTTTATAATTCCATTTAAATATTTCATTTTTATTTCATTACTTATTATTACAGTGAGCTGTGAGACAACTGATGTGGAAGAGAAGGTTATAAAACCAGAGCCCGTCCCTAAAATTATATATACCCCAGAGGTAGAGGAAACCGTTGAAGAAAATGAAGAAATAGTTGAACATTTCAAAGATATAGAGCTATTTTTAAATAAACCCTTGAACGATTTAATCTTAAAGTATGGGAAGGCTGATTTTTCAAAGATAGAAAAGATTTATGAATTTCATAGATACAATACTGATAATTGTAGAGTCTTTATACAAAACAAATCATCTGATAAAAAAATAATTAATATTACGATTTATAATTATAAAGATAATTCTTTCATCGAAATGTACTCGAAAGATTTATGTACATAAATTTGAAACAGATAATCATTTAACAAAGGGTAATAAATAATATATTTAATCCTAATGAATATTAAATTTTCAATATTTTTATTATTTATATCCGTTAATTGTTTTGCTCATCACCCTGGAAACAAGATAGATGCCGAGAAGCCTTATCCTTTGATTAATTTAGAAATTATAAAAGATAAAGTGGATGGATATAATTTATATATTGATTTAGAAAATTTTACATTAAACCCCTCACAAATTGGAAGTGAAAATCAACCTAATGTGGGATACTTACAATTATTTGTAAATGATATAAAAATTACAAGAGTTTATTCTAACTGGGTGCATGTTCCTCAACGCTTTTTTAATCTAAAAGATAATTATATAAAAATTACATTTAATTCAAATCTTTACGATGAATTTACGATAGAGGGAAAGCCTCTTGAATATATACTAAAGGTTACTGGCGATTAAATTTTAATAACCCAATTAAGTATAATATGTTCTTTATGAATAATATGAGTTTTTATACCTCATAAGGAAGTGAAGAGTGGTGCAATACTATTTTCAATGAACCGTTTTTAGTTTTTTTATAACCCCAGCTTTTATCAACTTTAACCCGGTCTCCCTTTTTGTCGATCAGTGTTACCCAGCCCATCCACATGGCGATATTCTCCTCTACAAATGTTGAAGATGTTTCTGATTTAACTTCACGCCAAGATTTAATTCCAAATCCACTATCCAAAGGGTACTTTGGGTTATTTCCAATAAAATAAGATAAGGCTCCCTCTTTATTTGATCGAAATGTTTGGCTGCCCCCACTAAGGGTTGGTTTAAATAAGACTGGCCCAAACTCAAACCCATATAGCTGATCTAACATTTCATTTGCAACTATTGTAGCATCATCAATGCCTGATTTTTCATAGGCTTTTGAAATTGATATCATACCATTGCCCCAAGCTACACGCGCATCAGCTAATTCATTTTCATTGATTGTCATTTAATGTGAGCCATTTCATATATTAAAAAATTTTTTTCTTTATTTAACACGATTGACAATAAAGTTTACAAGACTTGACATGTATAGCAAGGCCTCCTTATTTGTACCAAAGAATTTTTCCATTGTTTTGTAATTTTTATTTTGTATCTGTTTTAAATATTTCGAGCATTCTATACGACTAAGTTTATAAGCAATACTCGCTTTTTTTGAATCTTTTTTAATTTTTTTACCAACTTCACGTTCATTGCCCCATCTATCTAACATATCATCTGTAACTTGAAAAATTTTTCCAATGGTATTACCAATAATTTTTAGTTCTCTCTTCTTACTCACATTCAAATTTTTTACGTTTAAAAGAAGATTGAAGCACAAACTAAATAGAGCACCTGTTTTTAAAAGATACATCTCCTCTATTTGTTTTATAGTAGAATTTTTTTTCATATAAATATCTAAGGATTGTCCTGCTATTAAGCCTTCCATGCCATTAGCTTTAGAGAGCATCTCAATTGAGTTTACTTTTTGACTAGCAGAAAGGTATTTTGACTCTGCTAGAGTTTTGACTGATAAGACCTGGAACATATCTCCAGCTAAGACAGCAGTGGCCTCATCAAATTTTTTGTGAACAGTTAGCCTTCCTCTTCTATAGTCGTCGTTATCCATAGAGGGCAAATCATCATGAATTAAAGAATGAAGATGAACACACTCAATTGAGAGGGCAAAGTCATCTAATAGGTTAGGCTTAATATTTAAAAATGAACCCATATAATAAAGCAAGAAAGGTCTGATCCTTTTTCCCCCAGTTTTGGCAAAATAAAGCAAAGCCTTTTTGATGCGTTTATCAGGTGACTTTAATTTTTCAATGTGTCGGAGGAGCTTTTTATCAAAATTAAGAGAAAATGCTTTAATTTGTGTTTCGTCAAAGGTTGCACTTATTTTCATGTACTTACAAGTTATCTAAATAATGTGACGTGTGATTATCAAAAATGAATATAATGACTCCAATAAAAACCAGATAAATAATTAAATTAACGGTTTTCTTAGTTTTTTTGTTATTTATGTAGCTTTTGTTGAATTTCAGCAATATCCATAACAATAGTGTGGATAAAAAGAATAAAAACCCATTAAACAGTACACTATCTTGAAAAATAGCCATTTTTTTACCCACTATACTCCCAAAATATATTAATAAAAGTCATATTAAGTATTTTTTTTTTGCAATTAATACCTATAATCCGTTCAAATTAACAAATCCTAACTTTTAGGATTCTGTTATAAGTTTTAGAACTTAAGAAAAGGAGTACTCAATGATTAAGTTTTTGAAATCAATGGCTATCCCAACAGCTGCACTAGTTGCACTGCCAGGAATAGCTTCTGCAAGCGTTGGCTTAGAGCCAAACGACTTTGTTGGGATATCTTTTTGGGTTATCTCAATGTGTATGGTTGCCGCTACTGCATTCTTTTTTTTAGAGACTAACAACGTATCAGGTAAGTGGAAGACATCTCTTGCACTTGGTGGTCTTGTTTGTTTAGTTGCTGCAGTTCACTACTTCTACATGAGAGAAGTGTGGGTAACAACAGGTGCTACACCTACTGTTTATAGATATGTTGACTGGTTAATCACTGTTCCTTTACAGATGATTGAATTTTACATAATCCTTGCTGCTGTTGCTACAGTTTCAGCTGGTATTTTCTGGAGACTATTAATTGGTACTTTAGTAATGCTTGTAGCTGGTTATGCTGGTGAAGCAGGCTTCATCAACGCATGGGCAGGATTCATTGTAGGTCTAGCTGGTTGGGCATACATTTTATATGAAATTTTTGCTGGTGAAGCTGGTAAAGCTGCTGCTGACAAGTGTCCTGCAGCTGTTCAAACAGCTTTCAACACAATGAGATGGATCGTTACTGTTGGTTGGGCTATTTATCCTCTAGGATATTTCTTCGGTTACTTAACTGGAGGAGCTGATGCCGTAACATTAAACGTTATCTATAACGTTGCTGACGTTGTGAATAAGATCGCTTTTGTCGCAGTTATTTGGGCTGCTGCAGTAGCATCTTCAGGCAAAAAAGCTTAATAAAGCTTTATAACCTATTTAAACCAGGCAAGGCTAACTTGCCTGGTTTTTTTTTATCTAAAAATCCTATATTTTATTATCTTGAGTAAAAAAGTTGTAGTTATTGGTGGAGGATTTGGTGGACTAGCTGCAGCGTTAAGGTGCAGAAAGCTAGGTTTTGACGTCACACTTATTGAGAGGCTTAACATGCTCGGTGGAAGGGCTAGAGTGTTCGAGAAAGGTGGCTACAAACACGATGCTGGACCAACAGTAATAACAGCACCATTCTTATTTGAAGAACTATTCGAGTTATTTGGAGAAGACCTTAAAGATCATTTAGATTTCAAATCCTTAGACCCTTGGTATAGATTTTACTTTCATAATGGGAAAACTTTTGATTATCGACCTTCTATAGAAGATACAAATAATGAAATTAGAAAATTTGATGAAAATGATGTCAAAGGCTATGACAAATTATTAAAAACATCAAAAGATATTTTTGAGATAGGCTTTGAAAAGCTATCAGATAAACCCTTTATTTCATTCTGGGAAATGGCAAAACAATTACCCTCTTTAATCAAACTCAAGAGCTATTTAACAGTAAGTCAATTGGTAAATAGCAAATTAAAAAATAAGTATCTACGGAAAGCATTTTCAATACATCCTTTGTTAGTTGGAGGTAATCCATTTACAACAACATCTATATACGCTTTGATACACTACCTCGAGCGAAAATGGGGAGTGTACTTTTGTATGGGCGGTACAGGTAAAATTGTAAAAGAGCTAGAAAATTTAATGGTAAGGCAAGGCATTGATATAAAAAAACAGTCTGATGTTGAAAGAATTTCTATAACTAACGGTAAAGCAGAAAATGTTGTACTTACAGACGGAAGTAAAATAGAAGCAGATCTTGTTATATGTAATGCAGACCCTCCCACAGTTTATAGTGAGATGTTGCCTTCAAAGTATTCAAGAGACAGTCTTTTAAAGCCTAAAAAATTTACACACTATTCTATGGGTCTGTATGTTCTTTTTTTTGGATCTAAGAAAAAATTTTCTAACGTTGCTCACCACACTATTTGGATGTCTGAAAGATATAAAGAATTACTACACGATATTTTTGAGAAAAAAATTTTAACAGATGATTTTTCACTTTATCTTCATCGACCTACTGCAACAGATGAAACTTTTGCGCCTGAGGGATGTGATAGTTTTTACGTGTTATGCCCTGTTCCCAATCTTCAAGGAGATGTTCAATGGGATACAGAAGGGCCAAAACTTAAAGATAAAATAGTCGAAGCCTTAGATAGAACCATTATGCCAGGGTTAACAGAAAATATAGAGGCAGAGTTTTGGATGACTCCTGAAGATTTTAAAAAAGATTATAGATCAAAATATGGAGCAGGGTTTTCAGTAGCTCCAATTTTTTCTCAATCGGCATGGTTTCGTTATCACAATAGGGATAAAAAAATATCAAATCTGTATTTCTCTGCAGCGGGATCACATCCAGGAGCTGGAATACCAGGAGTGCTTTGTTCAGCTAAGGTGATTGAGAAACTTATAATTAAGGATTTTAAAGTTAGTCATTAAGGTGACATCTTTTAAAACAAACACCTATAGCATTAAATCAGAGGGTAAAA
Organism: uncultured Alphaproteobacteria bacterium; assembly: GCA_902557145.1. GTDB lineage: Bacteria > Pseudomonadota > Alphaproteobacteria > HIMB59 > HIMB59 > HIMB59. Next base: position 41,746 of record CACDYZ010000003.1, read on the forward strand.
GTTTTTATTGGGCAAGTTTTTTCTTACCTAAGAAAAATAGAATTGCTGCTTCAAAACTTTATAGCATATGCCGCTATCTAGATGACGTTGCTGATAGTTCTGATATAGATACTTCCTCTCAAATAAAAGATATATTTGAACAAGTTAAGGATAACAAGACATCTGAAATCAATATTTTCTTTAAACAAAACCAAATCAATTTAAATATTTTAAATGATTTAATAGATGGATTAATTAGCGATCAACAAAACGTTAGAATTGCTGATGAGAAGGAATTAGTAGAGTACTCCTATAGAGTGGCTGGAACAGTTGGTTTAATGATGCTGCCAATTATTAATACTAAAAATAATGAAGCTAGAAAGCATGCTGTTGATCTAGGAATTGCAATGCAATTGACTAATATTGCAAGAGATGTATTTGAAGATGCTAAATTAAATAGAGTGTATTTACCTCAGGAATGGATAGGTCAAATTACCTTAAGTGATTTAACGGATAATAATATTGATGACCAAAAAAATAAAATAATTGAATTATCAATTAAAAACTTAATAGAACTCTCTGAAAAGTTTTATGCAAATGGTTTTTGTGGCATGAAATTTATTCCTTTAAGAACAAGATTAGCGATATTTTTCGCAGCAAAAATCTATAAAGGGATTGGTAATAAAATTAAGAATAAAGGTTATGCGTATCAATTTGAAAGAGTTTATTTAAATAAATTAGAGAAGTTATGGATTACAATAGCTTCAATACCTGAGTTTTTATTTTTAAAGAGTATTTTTACATCCTATAAACCAATTAGAGATAATTTTAAAAATGAAAATATATGACGTCGCTTTTATAGGTATGGGCGCTAGTGCTCTTGCTACAGCTAAATTAAATTATGCGGGAACGAACCATAGTCTTATTGGTATCGATAAAGAATATCATAATAAAAGAAATAATTTTTTTGCATTCTGGATGACTGATTGGATGGAAAATTTTAGCAATCTTACACAAAAAAAATGGTTTAATTGGGAATTTTACTTGGCAAATGAATGTATATTGCATGAAACTAAAGATTTACCGTATTGCACAATACGGTTTCAAGATTGGAAAAAATATTGTTTAGACAACCTAGAAAACTTGTCCATTAAAACCCTAAATGTTCATCGTATTGGTAATTTAGAGAAATATTTTGAGATAGAGCTTGATAACGGCGAAAAAGTTTATGCAAAGAAAATTTATGACTCTAGAACACCAAAATTGGAGGAAAATAAGGTTAAGCAGCATTTCTTTGGGTACCTTATAGATACTAAGCAAGTTATTGATAACAAAAAAGTTACTTTAATGGATTTTCGTGTTGACCAAAATGTTGGATTACACTTTATGTATTGTTTGCCGATAAGTGAAAATAAAGTATTAGTTGAGTCAACAGTTTTCTCCTCTGAAATCCAAGCTGATAGATGGTATAAAGATCAAATTAAAAAATATATTGAGACAAAGTTAAAGATATTTGAATATACAATAGTTGACGAAGAAAAAGGAGCTTTACCGATGTATGATATTAGAAATAAATCATACAAAAATTATATTAATATTGGCTCAAGAGGGGGTGCCACTAAAATATCAACAGGGTATGCTTTTTCTTTTTTTCTAAAAAACTTAGTGAAACATAAGGATGACTCTGAGAAAAAACATCATTCCTATTTTGATCAGTGGATGGATAAAGTATTTGTCAATTACTTAAAAAATAATAATGGGACTGAAAAAATTTTTATGAATATGGCTAATTCACTAAATGGTAATGAGTTTGCATCATTTATGATGGGTATATCTAATACAGCAACAAAATTAAAGGTCATAATGTCAATGCCCAAATATAAATTTATAAAAAGTGCTCTTGGTACTATTATTAACTAAATGTATGAACTAAGCTTTATCTCATTACTCGCACTTTGTATGGTTTCTTTCATAGGCGTTCCCCACGGCTCTTTTGATGGAGCTGTTGCAGCTTTATTAGGATACAAGACAAGAAAAGATTTTTTTATTTTTGTTATCTTATATTTGATTATATCTGCGTCTGTAATTGTGTTTTGGATTTACTTTCCTGTAGTCGCTTTATTTATATTCATTTTTATGAGCGTAATTCATTTTGGATTATGTGATTGGTCTTATTTAGAATTAGGAAAATATAAGTGGTTAATATCGATAACCCATGGTTTAAATATTGTATTTGGGATTATTTTTTTTCACACAAGTGAAACATTTGAAATATTTGCTTTTTTATCTAATTCATCTTTTATCCATCTTCAAAACTATCTTTTCATAGCATATTTTTTCTACTTCATTCTATTGCTAAGATATAGTTACTTAGCATTCATTGTGCCAAGATTAAGATGGGGTCTTTTAGAAATGATTATTGTATTACTGATTGTTTTTTTGACTGAACCACTTGTTGGCTTCTCAATTTATTTTTGTTTTATTCATACATTTAAACACGTTAAATCAATACTTAAAGATACATCAAAACACTTATCCAATAATAAGTTTGTAAGCATAACTACTATCTCTTTTACTCTACTAACATGGATTGGGGGGAGCTTAGCAATAGTCTATCTTTATAATAATTATTCTTTTGAAGAGTCGTTTATAAAAACTTTGTTTATTGGATTAGCTGCTCTAACTCTTCCTCATATGACTTTAGTGGATGTTTTTTATAGAAGAAAATTTAATTAAGAAAATTAGGTATTTTAAAGGTTATGTTTTCATCTTCTTTAAAATTTAAAACTTCGATTGCATAAACCTTTTTAATTTGATCAATGAACATATTTAATTGCTCTTCTGGAGCGGAGGCGCTAGCCGTCAGACCTATTGTATTGAATTCTGCTAAGGTTGAGTAATCAAAGTCATTTATATTTTCTATTAATTCACTATATTTGCAGCCAAATCTTTTAGCAGTCTCAACCAACCTAATTGAATTTGAACTATTGTGCGCCCCGATTACAAAAAAAGCATCAACATTTTTAGACATCTCTTGTACAGATAATTGCCTATTAGAAGTAGCGTAGCAAATATCTGATTTTTTCGGTGCAAGGATTGAAGGAAATTTTTTTTCAAGGGCATCAACAATATCTTGTGTGTCAAATACTGATAGCGTTGTTTGTGTTATGTAGGCAAGTTTTTGGCTTGAAGGAAAATATAACTTATCCACATCATCGATATCTTGAACTAAAGTTAAATTACTGATGTCTTTTAATTGGCCTGCGGTTCCATCAACCTCTGGGTGATGTTCATGACCAATCATTATTATTTTATATTCGTTGTTTTCTAACTGAATTATTTCTTTGTGAATCTTGCTAACTAATGGGCAAATGGCATCATAAAATAACAAATTATAATCTTTAGCTTTGTTGATAACTCTTTGTGCAACACCATGGGCGGAAAAAATAACTGGTTGTTTTGTATTTTTAGGTATTTCTTCTAGGGAGTCTACAAATACAACTCCTTTCTCTCTTAAATTGTTGACAACAAACTTATTATGAACAATTTCATGGCGAACATAAACTGGGGCCCCATATTTTGTTAGGCTTTTTTCAACCATCTCAACAGCTCGTTCAACTCCGGCACAAAAACCTCTATGTTTAGCCGTTATAATCTTTTTAACCACGGTAAATAGTTATCATATTATTATTAAATAAATTATTTTATAATTAATAAAAGTTGCTGGGCTTCAATATTTTCGCCAGCTTTTACGCAAAGTCTCTCTACGGTTCCAGGTTGGTCGGCGTAAATAACAGTTTCCATTTTCATCGCCTCGATAGTACATAATTTAGCACCCTTGGGTACTTTTATTCCTTCTGTGACGGCAACATCTACAAGCAAGCCTGGAATTGGTGCTGCCACATGATCCTTGTTACTTGGGTCTGCAATTTCTTTAGCTAAATCGTCTACTGCTATGGAGTTGTCTTTAATGTCAACTGATCTAGCTTGACCATTTAATTCAAAATAAACTGTTCTAAAACCTTTTTCGTTGGGTTCACTTAAAGTGAAGTATCTAATGATTAATGTTTTTCCAGGTTCAATAGAGACATATATTTCTTCATCCGTATTCATACCAAAAAAGTAATTTGAAGTTGGGATAACACTAGTGTTGCCAAATTTCTTTTTATGTTTCATATACTCATCAAAAACTTCAGGAAAAAATATTTGTGAAATTGTATCTTTCTCAGAAATAATCTCATTGTAGTTTTTCTCTAATTCTTTAGTTCTGTTTTTAATTTTTAAAGAAGGGAGTTTTGAACCAAATCTATAATTAATTGGTTTTTTTCCTTTTAAGATTTTCTTTTGGAGTGCTTTTGGAAACCCTTTGTATGGTTGACCTAATCGACCACTAAAAAACTCAATTACTGATGCAGGAAAACCAACATCTTTTTTGGGGTCTAAGACATCTTTAATTTGAATATTATTTGCCAACATATAAATTGCCATGTCACCAACAACTTTAGATATAGGTGTAACCTTAATAACATCTCCAAATATTTTATTAACCTCCGCATACATTGATGCTAATTCTGGCCATCTCTCATCAGTAATGCCCATTGATCTTGCTTGCTCTCTTAAATTTGTATATTGCCCACCTGGCATCTGATGTAAATATACCTCAGACATACTAGTTCGAGTTTTACTTTCGAAAGGCTGGTATTGCTTTCTTACACCTTCCCAATAATTTGCTGCAGTCCTAACAACAGCAGAAGATATTTTTGGGTCTCTGTTATTTCCATCAAGTGATTCAAGAACTGCACCGAAGCTAGGTTGTGAGGTAAAACCAGACCAAGAGTCAATTGCTACATCAACTATATCCACTCCAGCATCAGAGGCATTAAGCAACGTCGCAACACCGTTTCCACTTGTATCGTGTGTATGGAAATGAATTGGGATTTTTATGTTTTTCTTTAATTCTTTAAATAAGATTTTTGCCGCCTTGGGCTTACATAAGCCTGCCATATCTTTAATAGCAAGAAAATGAACTCCCATTTTCTCAAGTTTTTGGGCCATTTTTAAATAATATTCAAGTGTATATTTTTTTTCTGCAGGTGAAGATAGATCACCAGAATAACAAATAGAAGCTTCACAAATTTTTCCGGATTTTAAAACTTCATCAATAGACACTCTCATATTTTCTATCCAGTTTAATGCATCAAATATTCTAAAAACATCAATCCCTGACTGAGCAGAAAGCTGAATAAACCTTCTTAAAACATTATCTGGATAGTTTGTATACCCAAGTGCGTTAGACCCTCTAAATAACATTTGTAGTAATGCGGATGGCATTTGCTCACGTAATTTTTCTAAACGTTCCCACGGATCCTCTTTTAAGAATCTTAATGCAACATCAAATGTCGCCCCACCCCAGCATTCTACTGAAAATAAATTCTTAAGTCTTTCTTCGTATAAATCAGTTATGCCTAACATATCTTGAGTTCTCATTCGAGTTGCTATCAAAGACTGATGAGCATCTCTAAAAGTAGTGTCTGTGATTAGTAATTGTTTTTCTTTTAATACAGCATGAGCAACAGCAGATGGACCTTCAGCATCTAAAATTTGTTTATATGTATTATTTACTGTCTCTTGTGCTTTTTTTGATCTAGAAATTCCGTAGTCAGAGAGTTTTGCCGGTGTGGTCTCTCTTAATCGTGGTCTGTTAGCAACTTCTGGATTGCCATTGACAATAACTTCTGCCAAAAAATTTAATGTCTTAGTGGCTCTATCTTTTCGACCAGAGAATTGAAATAAACTTTTTTCACTATCTATAAATTTTGTGTGGTATTTAAAAATGTCGAAGCCTTCGTGATTAATTAACTTTAATAAAAAAGGTATGTTTGTTTTTACACCTCTGACTCGAAACTCACTTAGAGCTCTGTTCATTCTTCTCTTTGCTTCAATAGGAGTTTGACCTTTCGCAGTAACTTTCACCAAAAGAGAGTCATAATATGGTGTAATAATCGTACCTGTTGATGCGGTTCCAGCATCTAGCCTTATTCCAAGACCACTCGCAGATCTATAAACATTAATTTTTCCATAATCTGGTGCAAAATCATTGGCTGCATCCTCCGTTGTAACTCGTGATTGGATGGCGTGACCTTTCATGTGTATTTTTTCTTGAAGTGGTACACCACATATATCATCACCAATTTTAGCACCAGCTGCTAAAAGAAACTGGGCTTTAACTATATCAATACCAGTTATTTCTTCTGTTACTGTATGTTCAACTTGAACTCTTGGGTTAACTTCAATGAAGAAAAAGTCTCTTGATTTAGCATCCATTAAAAACTCTACTGTTCCAGCACATGAATAGTTAACTTGTTTTCCAATTCTCACACCTGCTTCACAAATTGCATTTCTCTCTTTATCTGACAAGTAAGCAGCAGGAGCTCTTTCAACTACTTTTTGATGACGCCTTTGAAGAGAACAGTCTCTCTCAAAAAGATGAACTATGTTTCCATGAGTATCTCCAATTATTTGGACCTCAACATGAAATGCTTTTTCGATAAGTTTTTCAAAAAATACATCGTCTTTTCCAAAAGCACTTTTAGCTTCTCTTCTAGCGGTATTAATGTGATTTTCTAATTCTGTTTCTTTTTTTATAACTCGCATCCCGCGACCACCACCACCCCAAGATGCTTTGAGCATGATTGGATAGCCAATTTTTTTTGCAAGGTCTTTACATTTTTTTAAATCTTTTGGTAAAGGTCCTGTGGAAGGTATGGTTGGAACTTTGGCTTTACCAGCAGTTTTTTTTGCTTCAACTTTATTTCCGAGGGATCGCATAATATTTGGAGAAGGACCAACAAAAATTATATTGTACTTTGCACATTCATCAGCAAATTCTGGGTTTTCAGATAAAAAGCCATATCCAGGGTGTATGGCATCACAGCCTGAGTTAACTGCAATTTGTACAATCCCTTTGTAGTCCAAGTATGCTTGTATAGGTCCTAATCCTGATCCAACGAGATAACTTTCATCTGTTTTAAAGCGATGTAATGCAAAACGATCTTCGTAAGAGTAAATGGATACTGTTTTAAAGCCTAATTCAGTTGCAGCACGAGATATCCTTATTGCAATTTCACTTCTATTGGCAATTAATATTTTCTTAATTTGTCTCATAATGGTAAATAAAGTTATTTTTATACATTATTCTATTTTTTTTCATAGATAATCTGTTTGAAATTAGGGTTTTTTTACTTTGATAGCCTTTGTTCTTTTTGGATAGCAATCTTTGCAAATTTTGCATTCAATTCCGAAGCAGCTTCTTGCTTTGCAGTATTCTCTTCCATAGAAAATCATTTGTAAATGAAGTCTATTCCAAGTCGCTTCTGGAAATAATTTTTTTATATCCATTTCAGTTTGAACGACATTTTTGCCATTAGTTAGGCCCCACCTTTGTGCTAAACGGTGGATGTGAGTATCAACAGGAAACGCAGGATGGCCAAAGCCTTGGGACATTACAACACTTGCTGTTTTATGACCCACACCTGGTAAGCTTTCTAAATCCTCAAAGGTCTCCGGAACAATACCATTATATTTTTTTATCAAAATCTTTGAAAGTTTAGAAATCGCCTTTGATTTTTTTGGAGCAAGCCCGCATGGTTTAATAATTTTGTAAATTTTATTTACTGAAATTTTTGACATATCGTAAGGATTATTTGCAATTTTAAACAATAGAGGTGTAATCCTATTAACACGTTCATCCGTGCACTGCGCACTTAACAGTACTGCTATTAAAAGCTCATAAATATTTTGATGTTTAAGTGGAATTGGGATCTTTGGATAGAATTTATTCAAATTACCCAAAACGACATTAGCTCTTTCTTGTTTTTTCATAATATTATTGGTATGCGATAAAATTTATTATAAATATAAATATAATTTTATAAATTGATAGAAAATGACAAGAAAACTGCACTTAAAACCAAATAGAAGTTTAACCAATCTTCAAATACTGTTTTTCTTACTAATTACGGGTTTTTTAATTATTTTTATTGGGGGAAGATTTTTACTTGTTGGGGCTTGGCCCATAATTATCTTTGGTCTAGTTGAATTTTCTATTTTGGTTATTTGCACTATTTATTTTGTCAGGAGTTTGAAAAAAACTGAAAAAATTTCTTTGGAGTCAAAGTCTATGCAATTAGAACGGCTTGATGGTGATAAAATTGTTGAACAGAATAGATATAACCTTAATTGGTTGAAAATAAAAAATGAAAAAAACTCTCTGAGTGTTAACTATTCTGGAAAGAAAAAATTATTTGCTAGTTTTTTAAGTGAGGAAAGAAGAAAAAAATTAAAAAGAATAATTGAAAAGTACAGTTCTTCGTCTAGCTGATCATATCTTTAAAAAAATAAAAACCATTCTCCTGTGCGGCTAGCCAGACTGCAGCTTCAACGGCACCATCAGAAAAAATTTTTCTATTATAGGCCTTGTGTGTTAATTCAATAGACTCATTATCACCGTGAAATATAACTGTGTGTTCCCCCGGTATATTCCCTCCTCTTAATGATGAAAATCCAATTTCATTTTCTTTTCTTTGATTATCTTGGCTTTGGCGATTAAAATTAAAGTTTGATTTAGATAATCCAAGTTCGTCTACAATTTCTTCTCCTAGTTTTATTGCGGTTCCACTAGGCGCATCTTTTTTATGCCGATGATGTGTTTCAGTTATCTCAATATCAAAATCTTTTAAATGTTTAGCAGCTTTTCTTGCTATTTCAAAAAATGTATTTACGCCATAACTCATGTTTGGTGCATAGAAAATTTTAGTTGAATTACTTGATTGCTTTAACAGATTGAAATGACTTTCATCTAAGCCCGTTGTGCCAATTACTAAACCAGTGTTATTAGAAACGGCAGCTTCTGTAAAATTAAATAAGGCTTTAGGTGACGTAAAATCAATTACTATATCTGCTGTTTTAAAAGACTCTTCTCTTGTGGTAATGATATTTTCTGGAATTTGATACTTGGATATAAAGTTAGTGTCAATATCCTTGACATCAAATACACCGATAAGTTCAACATTTGTATTTGAAATCGCTGAACTAATAAGATTATTTCCCATTCTTCCTAATGCTCCAGCAATAGCTACTTTTACTTTAGACATGATTAAGTCTTGTTATACCTAAATAAGCCAATATGGAATAGCAAAATTATTAAATATTATGCTAAAATTAACAATATGATCAGACTTCTACTCATTCTTTTAATTTTACTATTGGTAAGTTTGTTATTATTTAATAAGAAATTCAGGGAAGCTTTTACAATATCAGTAATACCTCTAGTGTTGCTGGTCGTAGGACTTATTGGATATATGATTTACTATATGTTCAGCACTAACTATTTTTCATAGTTATATTTATAATAACTTATTATATGCCTTGCTCGGTTTTAAAACCTAGATTTACCCAATCGATCAATCCTTTGTCCATTTCATAGATAGTGCCTTGATATCCTTGTGCAACTAGATTGTCCGCTACCTTTTTAGAGGTTATGCCTGCAGTGCAATGAATAATGATATCCTTGTTATCAGGATTTATGGAATTAATCTTTTCAACAGTTATTTCTTTGAAAGGAATATTATGTGAGTTCTCTATTCTTATCTTATTGTGTTCATTTGGATATCTGACATCAATAACTATCGCTCCTTCTTGAATTCTTTTTAAAGACTCTTCTGTATCTATCGGTATGTATTTCATTAGCTTATTATCTGCAAATAATAAATGAGTTGATAGAAAAAAAAATAAAAAAAAATATTTTAACATGCGGTTAATCTTTAAAACGGGAGTGACAACTTTTGCAGCTCCCAAATAAGTTTTGATGATATTGTTGTACTTTATCAATATTGCCCTCCAGTGCTGCTAACTTAGCGAATGCTGCATTGTCCTCTGTTTCTTTTGCAATTTGATTAAATAAGTCTCTATTATCAATAATGTCTGTACTCGCTTTGGACTTACCACCGAATGAATCGTCAGGAAATAAAGTGGGGTAGACTTTCATAATTTCTTCAATTTCTTCATAAATGCTTGCGAGATCATCATTGATAACTGAATCCCTAATAAGGTTATTTGCAGCTCTCATAAGTTTATTATAATCTCTCATTGATTCTTGTCTGTCCGCAACAGGGTTTGCACTCAAAAGTGAAGAGGAAAAAAGTAATAAAGCTAAGGAGAGTTTGATCATGTTTAATTAAGACATATAATTAAGCTATTAACAAGGTTATTAATAATTAGCTGCGAGATCGTTAAATATTATTTTTCCATTATCTAAAACAATTAAATTGTCAGCCAATTTTTTAATGTAATTCATATCATGTAACGTCATTATAATTGTTTTAGATTTGCTTAAATCAGATAATTTCTCGAAAAATTTTTCTTCGCTTTCTATGTCTAAATATTGGTTTGGCTCATCCATAATTAACATATCTTGCTCGAAGCTCATAAGCCTAGATATGAAAACTTTTTGCTTTTCTCCCTCAGATAAACTAGCAAATTTATTTGCTTTTAATTTTTTTAAATTAAATAGATTATAAAAAGTTCTATCAATTTTTGTTTTTTTAATACTATTCAAAAGCAAAAAATTTTCCTCTAAACTTTTATTCAACGAAAGAGATCGTTGAAATAACATAGGTACAGGCTTTTCATATTGCGATTTTATAGAGCCCTTACTTGGGACAATTAGACGATTTAAAATTTTTAGTAATGTACTTTTACCTGACCCATTCTTTCCAGAAATAACAGTAATTTTATTTTTTTGGATATTAATATTTATACTGTTCAGTATTTTTTTTTGATCAGTGGTATAAGAAAGATTATAAGTACTAATCATTTTTTAAAGTATTTAAGATAATTGATATTATTAATGTTAGTGAGATTAGTATGGCTCCTAAAATAATACCTAATGAAACATTCCCTTTAGAAGTTTCTAATGCAATGGTAGCTGTCATATTTCTTGTAAAGTGATCAATGGATCCTCCTACAATAGCTGCGGCCCCATATTCACTGATGGCTCTTCCAAACCCCACTAAAATCACGGTGATGTAGATATTTAATTTATTAGAAATAAGTAAGAAAATTATGTCCTTTTTACTTGCCCCGTAGGATAAGAGTTCTTCTTTGTAAATTGGGTAATCAGTTTCAATATTTTTAATAATTAGGGTAATCATAATAGGAAAAGTAATGACTATTTGAGCTAATATCATAGCCAGTGGTGAATATAATATTTCCATCCAACCAAGAGGCCCAGATCTGCTGATTAATAAATAAACTAAGAGTCCGGCACAAACAGGAGGAATGGAAGTCATCGAGCTTAAAAAAATTACTATAGGTTTTTTCAATTTGAATTGATAAATCGCTAGAATATATCCAAAGAACATTGAAAAAATAAACGATATGATTGTCGAAAATATACTCACATAAAGTGTTATGAAAATCGCTGACTGTATTTTTTCAAAGGTTAGCATCTAGAAAATTAATAAAAATTTAGTTTGTAAAAAACAATTTTTCCCCATTATAAGTAAAGTTATTAATAACATCTTTACCTGCACCTGTAATCAGCCATTCAATAAATTCTTTTGATTTATCATATTCTACATGGGGAAATTTTTTAGGGTTAATAGCTATGACTCCGTATTCATTATGCATTTCACTCCCACCTTCAAACAGGATTTTTAAATTATTTTTATTTTTGAATGATATCCATGTGCCCTTATCACTTAGTGTATAAGCATTCATCTCTGATGCCACATTCAAAGTGTTGGCCATGCTTGTTCCTGTCTTTATATATTTGCGATTATCGAACAGGTTAATATTAGCGAGTTTCCATAAATCATTTTCTTTTATATGAGTTCCTGAATTATCATCTCTTGAAATAAACTTTTGATTTGAAAGTGAAATTTTTTTCATAATATTTTTTATATCATTTTCCTGTGATATTTTTGCAGGATCATCTTTAGGGCCTACAATAATAAAATTGTTGTACATTAATTCATGTCTTTTAACTCCAAAACCATCTGAGACAAATTTCAATTCATCTTTTTTTGAGTGTACCATTAACACATCACCGTCGCCTCGTTCAGCATTTGAAATGGCATTACCTGTCCCCACAGCAATTGGTCTAACCTTGATCCCTGTTTGCTTTTCAAATTTACTAGATAATAAATCTAATAAGCCTGTATTCGCAATGCTTGTTGTAGATTGCACAATTATGTAATCTCTTGAATAAGAATTTAGAGTAAATAATATTAATATTATAAATAATGATATTTTTTTAAATTTCATATGATTAAACATAATAACATATATCCTAGTAAAATATGAGACTAGCTAACACCGCAGATGAATATGGCTTAATCAGTAAATTGTTTCACTGGACAATGGCACTTCTTATGATCGCCACCTACCTTTTGGGTAAGAACTTAGAGAATAATTTTCAGTATTATTATGAGATATTAATTATTCATAATACCCTTGGTTTGTTAATACTTTTATTAGCTATTTTTCGGCTTAGCTGGAAATGGATTAATATAAGACCAAAGCCTTTAGTTAATAATAAAATTTTAGTATATGCAGCTAAAACAACATATTTTTTTTTCTATTTAATATTTTTTATACAACCTATATCTGGCTATTTAGTGACAAACCTACAAGGCGATACTGTCATCTTTTTTAATATAGAACTGACTTCTATAATAGATGTGGACAGGGATTTGAGGTTTATATTCAGGCAAATGCATGAGTACACCAGCAATGTTGTTTTAGTCCTTTTTTTTATTCATTCAGGAGCAGCATTGATGCATCATTTTATTTTTAAAGATCACACTCTTAAGAGAATGATGTTTTCAAAAAAATAAATTACAACCAATCAGGCACTGGAAGTTTCTTGGATAATAAGTAATTTTTGTTATACAATTTACTGAAATATTTATTTGCATCGTCACATAAAATTGTAACAATGTTCTTTCCCGGCCCCATTTCTTTTGCCATTTCAATTGCCCCAGCTACGTTTACACCAGAACTAGAGCCGAGAAACAAACCCTCTGTTTTGACCATTTTGTATAAGAGTTCGAATGCTTTGTAGTCCGTGATGTGATATGAAAAATCAACAAGGGAAGGTTCTACGTTTTTGGTTACTCTATACTGACCTATTCCCTCCGCTTCTGATGGCTCTCCTTTAACTTCTAGTTTTGAGAATTTAAAATAGTTATACATTTGAGCGCCTTGTGGATCTGTGCAGGCTATTTTAATATTTGAATTTAATTCTTTGAGCCCAATAGATGTACCTGCCAAAGTTCCTCCTGATCCTATAGCGCAAGTAAAGCCATCTACTTTTCCATCAAGCTGATTGAATATTTCTTTAGCTGTAGTTTTTGAATGAAATTTATAGTTTGCCGTATTATCAAATTGGTTAGCCCACATAACAGAGTTTTCTCCTTTTGATTGTAATTCCTCAACTAGTCTCTTAGATACATGTTGGTAATTACCTGGATCTGAGTAAGGTTTAGTAGCTACGACTTTGAGCTCTGCTCCCATGTTCCTTAAAATACTTTGCTTTTCCTCAGAGGCTCCATCAGGCATAACAATTATAGTTTTGTATCCCCTAGCATTATTAATCATTGTTAAGGCAATACCTGTATTTCCAAAGGTGCCCTCTACAACAGTGCCTCCGGGCTCTATTAAGTTCTTCTCCTCGGCATCAAGGATTATTCCCAGTGCTGTTCTGTCCTTAATAGAACCGGCTGGGTTCATAAATTCTGCTTTTCCATAAATATTACACCCTGTAATTTCAGATGGATATTTGAGTTTAATCAGTGGCGTATTGCCAATAAAATCAACTATATCTTTCATTTTAAATTTTAGACAGAGCTTGGTCTAAATCTGCAATCAAATCCTCAACATCCTCGATACCAACCGATACTCTTAACAATGTATCAGAAATACCTAATTTTTCTCTTATTGCAGGATCGATTGAGGCGTGAGTCATGATAGCAGGATGTTCTATTAAACTTTCAACTCCTCCTAAACTCTCTGCTAGGGTAAATATATTTAGATTTTTAAGAAAACTTTTTACTCCATCAATATTTGTATCGAGAATAAAAGACATCATTCCACCAAAACCATCCATTTGTTTTGCTGCAACTTCTTTATATCTTTCATCAATACCTGGAAAAAAAACTTTATTAATTTTAGAGTGGTTTGTTAAAAAATTAGATACGGCAATAGCGTTCTCGTTATGCTGTTTCATTCTCACAGATAGTGTTTTGATACTTCTTGTTAGTAAATAACAATCGAAGGGTGAAGGAATAGCGCCAACTGCATTTTGAATATATGAAATTTTCTCGGCATATTCTTTATTTTCTTTAATGACAATGGACCCTCCTACGATATCAGAATGGCCACCTAAATATTTTGTGGAGGAACTCACAACCATATCTGCTCCTAATTCAAGTGGTCTTTGATTGAAAGGAGAGGCAAATGTATTATCACAAATAACTGGTAAATTAAATTCACTTGCAATACTAACAGTATTTTTAATATCAATAATTTTCATTAAAGGATTTGAGGGTGTTTCAACCCAAATGAATTTAGTATTTTCCTTTATTTCATCATTCCAGTTTACGTTTTTATCAAAATCAATATAAGTTACTTCAATATCAGATTTTACTTTATCAAATAATCTACGTGTGCCTCCATAAACATCATCAGAGCAAATTATATGGAAGTTAGTACCAAATAAATCGCAAACTGTATTTATTGCTGACATTCCAGATGCAAATGCAAAAGCTTTGTGACCAGACTCGATTTGTGCTAATAGTTTTTCTAATACATCTCTGGAAGGATTTTTTGTTCTAGCATATTCATATTCAAAGTTACCTGGTTCAATTTGTTTAAACGTTGATGAAAGATGGATCGGTGGCATGACTGCTCCGGTTTCTTTATCTGAACCATGTCCAGCATGAATTACTTTTGTGTTAAATTTTTTTTTCACAGCTCAATTTATAACCAATTAATTTTTAAATAACATCTATAACAATATTTTTCTTATTTGACAGGCTTTTTTAAATTATAAAAAATCTGTTTCATATCAACCAAAATTAAAATATTATACCTGTCCCCTAGCCGCTTGGGTTGAGACATTGTCGAGGAGGAAGGTGGCAAGGGGTAAAAATTCTTTATAAAACCAAAAGTCATTTTTAATATTTGTTGAAGAAATTTAAGTTTCGTTCGAAATTATCTGATTTAAACGATCAATTTTCATATCAACGGTTATATCGTTTGGCATCAGTCTTTTCATTTCTTTATAAACCTTAAATGCCTCTTCGTAGTTTTTATAATAAATTAAAATTCTACTTAAGCCATCAAGAGCTCCGAAATGTCTGGGTTCTAAATACAAAGTAGCCTCTATATCTCTCATAGAGCTTTCATAGTCACCCATCATAAAAAAAAATGTGGCTCTTTTATTATAAGCCTCTGCAAAGTCTGGTTCCTCTTGGATTATGAAATCTAAAGAAGCGATAGCATCTTTATAGTTTTTTGAACTGAAAAAATAAGGCATGTTATCCATGATTGTCTGAGCTTCAGAATTTTCAGTTATCAGCCATTCTTCCCAGATTTGAGATACTATGAGACTCTGTTCTTTGTAGCTCTTAACCTCATAAAGCTGACTAAATAAATCATCGAGTTTAGGACTGTTTTGATCTGCATAACTAACAGATAGGTTAAAAAGAAAAGTAAATATACCTATAAAAATTTTCATCTACTTTGTAAAAATACGCATATAAATAGTATGCAGTTTAAAAAAATATTTTATACAACCATATTTACATTTTTATTTAGCACACTATCAATTGCAGAAAGTATTGATAAAACTGAGTTTAGCGAAACACAAGCTATAATTGAAAGTCAACTAAAAGCCTTTATTAACAAAGATGCAGAAGGGGCTTTTTTTCATGCCTCTCCTTATATTAAAATGAGGTTTAATAACCCTCAAGATTTTATGAGCATGGTTGAGAACTACTATGAACCAGTTTATAACCCAAAAAATTATTATTTCATGGAGTCAAAATTTTTTGAAGGATCAATTTATCACCAATTGCAAATAATCTCTCAAGACAATGTTTCTTATCTAGCAATGTACTCGCTAGTTAAAGATAATGGGGAATGGAAAATATCAGGGTGTTCTATTTACCCAATGAACCAGCAATCAATTTAGTTTTTTTAATTTAGAATAAATCAAATAGCCCGAGATAATCACTAAAATGGCTCCTAATATTTCAATTATTGAAGGATAATGATTAAAAACAACAATGCTTATTACTATCCCAAAAATTATCTGTGAGTAATGTGTGATACTAAAAAATGAGGCTTCAATCCTTCTAAGGGAATAAATTAAGATCATCATTGCAACGCCATCAATCAAACCGGCACTTATCATTATTAAAAAATCGTTCATAGCAATATCTTTATAATGATTAATTGAAAATATTGTAAAAATTATACCAGCAGTAGCCATACTATAAAAAGTTAAAGCCATAGTTCTCTCGGACTTCCCGTATACTCGAACAGTAAAGTCTAAACACGCTAATGATATTACTCCTAAGACTAAAAAAATAACTCCTAAAGAATTAAATCCTGCATTTAAACTAAAACCTGAGACCATAAAAACTGCTATCATTGCAAGTATTAAAGAAATTATTTTTGAAAGATAAATACTTTCTTTCAATATTACTATCCCCATTATTGAAAGGAGCACTGGAGCTGACAAAATTATTGGGTAAGCTATAGATAATGGTAGAAGAATTATTCCCTTAACTACAAAATAGTAAGTTAAAGTCATTAAAATTCCCCTGACAAAGTGGAGTCTATAATTTTTAGTTTTTATTTCTGCAAAACTCTTTCTATACAGCAAGTAAATTAAAACTGGAATTAAAGCAGAGAAGCTAGCTATTGAAAAAATAACTGTATCTTTATAAAGATCACCAATTAGTTTTATGATTGTGTCTGCAACGGAAAATAATAAAAAAGCAAAAGTACCTAGAATATATATTAAGTGTTTTTTACTCTCTAATTGAGACATGGAATTTACTTCTATATCTCATTACCAAGAGTAATACGAACAATTTAATAATCAGTGGAATAAAAAAATAAAATATCATTATATTGGGAATATTGGGGTGTAATGAGAAATTAATAGACTGTAAATAGCCATAACCAGTTAATGCGATGCCTGCAGCGATACCAATGGCTGCTTTCTTAATTATTGAGAAGAATGAAGTAAAGATCTGAGATAAACGATTGTCATTATTTTGATCAAGAATGTCTGCTAATTCAATTTGAGGTATAATAAGATCAATTCCAATCCCAATACCAGTGATTAATATGACAAACAAATATATTTGCCAACTGTTGCTATTTGTAAAAATAACAAAAAGAAAGCCAAATATAGTTAGGCTAGTACCAAACTGAAGAAGAAACATATTTGAAAATTTTCTTCCGTACAAATACCAGAAAGGTGTAGAGATCAACGTTATTAAAAAATATAAAATTAATAAATATCCTGCATATTCAGTAAGCCCTAAATATTCTGAAACGAATATAATAAATAAATTTGCAGTAAAATTATTAGCAAGTAAGTTAAAAAATGTTATATAGGAGAAAGATACAATCTTTTTGTTTTTTTCTATAAATGATTTTAGTTGTACCCAAGAAATTTCGTTTGACTTATAATTTAGCTCGTCGTCATAAAATAAATAAAAAATTAATCCCCCTTTAATAGCTAAGATAATAAAAATTAATCCACTTATTTTTATTACGTTCGGGTTTAACAAATCAACACCCTGAAGTTTTGAAATGACAGCAGGAATAATTAGAGCTGATAATACTCCTAAAATTGCAAATATTTCTTTAATTGCAGCTAAACGGAATCTTTTTTTAAGAATTTTTTTTTGATCTATTACAATTGAGTCATAAGGAATAATTGCAATTGAGTAACTAACCAAAGCTAAATTATAAAAGAAAATGAAAAAATAAATGTTATCTGATTGAATAACATAAAGACCAAACAGTGAAAAAATAAATACTATTATACCAAGAAGGATTTGGTTTTTTTTTGAGCGACCTGAAATAATTCTTTTTTCTGATAGGTAGCCAATTAAAAAGTCTGAAATAACATCAAACAATCTAGATATTAATATTACTAAACCAATAACACTTAAGGGGATGCCTATTGATAAATTGTAAAATGTTGGCAAAAAAATAAATAATAATAAAAAACTTCCAGCAAGATAAAATGATTGAAAACTATAGGATAAAATGGATTTAAGGTTCATTTCTAGATTTTTTGTGTTTGAACAACTTTGACTATATCAAAATATTAACTAGTGTTCAGTTAGCATTCATGCGGGGGCTGATTCGGTATTTCACTTTCCTCCTCTATATGTCGAGTCAGCCATTCCTTTATACTCTATATCTAGTATCTGCTTCTTAATTTTTTTTCCCCACATATACTCGCCAAGATTTCCACTTTTCGTTACTACTCTATGACATGGGACTAATAAACCCACAGGGTTCTTCCCAACCGCAGATGCAATAGCTCTCACAGCTTTTGGTTTTTTTATCTTTATAGCAAGATCAGAATAAGAAATTGTTTTACCATAAGGAATTTTTAAAATCTCCTTCCATACTTTTTTTTGTAATGGCGTTCCGTTAATAAATTTTATTTTAAGATGTAATGGTTTTTGAATTTTTCCTTTGAATAACTCAGATATAAAAATATTAACTTTGCTAAAGATCAATCCTTTACTTGGATTGTAAAGTTTTATGATACTCTTAGTTCTTATATCATTATATTTAATTAAATAATGAATACCTTTTGGGCTATCTAGAACAAAAAACTTACTGATTGGTGTTTCGATAAAATCAAAACAATAACTCATTAATTAAACATTTTTTTTACTTTGTCGAAAAATCCCTCTGTCATTGTTGAATTTTTCTTGGTAAGTGTGTCATTAAATTTATTTAGAATTTTTTCTTGATCTGCTGATAAATTTACTGGGGTTTCAGCATGCACTCTAACAATCATATCCCCTCTAGTTTTTGCTCTTAATATACTCATGCCCTTACCTTTTATTCTTAGTTTGTGTCCCGACTGCATTCCCTTAGGAATTGAGACGTTAACCATTTTTTTTTCTATTGTAGGAACTTCAATATTACCGCCCAAAGTGGCAGTAGTAAAAGGTATAGCAACATCACATATAATGTTATCTCGCTCTCTTTGAAAAAGTTTGTGGTTATTTACATTGATAAAAACATAAAGGTCACCGTATGTGCCCCCTCTTTCACCGGCCTCTCCCTCTCCACTCATTCTTATTCTGTTACCAGTTTCAACCCCTGCAGGGATTTTAATTTGCAGTTTCTTATTTTGTTTTACTCTACCCGTATTACTACATTTTGAGCATCGGCCCTTCATTTCTTGGCCTGTTCCACCACATCTTCCACAAGTTCTCTCCATAGAAAAAAAGCCACTTTGTGTTCTAACTTTTCCATATCCTTGGCAAGTAGAGCAACTTTTATAACTGTGTTGTTCGGGACAATTAATCATTTTAGGTATAGTTACGTCCAATGCTTTTCCAGCAAAAGCTTCCTCTAAGTCGATTGTGATATCGTAACGTAAGTCATCGCCTCTACTTTCGCGCTGCCCACCTTCACCAAAGGCACCAAATATATCCTCAAAAATATCTGAAAATCCACCAAAGCCCTGCTGTCCAAACCCACCAGCTCCACCGCCGCCCTGTTCAAAAGCAGCATGACCAAATTGATCGTATGTTTGTCTTTTTTTGGGGTCTTTTAAAATTTCGTAAGCTTGGCTTACATCTTTAAATTTTTGTTCAGCGGAAGCATCGCCCTGATTACGATCAGGATGATATTTCATTGCTAATTTACGGTAGGCACTTTTTATATCATTGTCACTAGCTTCACGGGATATACCTAGAGTGTCATAAAAATCCTCAGCCATAATAAATTAACGCAAGCTAAGATTTACTGTCCGCTTGCTTTTTTATCGTCGTCTACTTCTTCGTAATCAGCATCGATAACATCATCTTCATTTTTATTTTCATCAGATTTATTTTCTTGCTGTGGTTGCTCTGCACCAGGCGCTTCAGTTGATTGCTGGTCCTTGTACATCGCTTCACCCATCTTCATGGATGATTGAGTAAGATCTTGTGTTTTTTGCTTTATAGCTTCAGCATCATTTTTTTCAAGAGCTTCTTTTAAATCTTTCAAGTCAGCTTCTATCTTAGACTTATCTTCAGGACTTATTTTATCGCCATGCTCTTTGATATTCTTTTCAACTTGGAAAACTAAACTGTCTGCTTGGTTTTTAACATCAACTTCTTCTCTTTTTTTCTTATCTGTTTCTGCGTTAGCCTCTGCATCTTTTACCATTTTGTCGATCTCTTCATCTGATAAACCTCCGGATGCTTGAATTTTAATCTGCTGTTCTTTTCCTGTGGATTTATCTTTTGCAGACACATTGACAATACCATTGGCATCGATGTCAAATGTTACTTCAATTTGAGGGGTTCCTCTTGGCGCTGGGGGTATGCCAACTAGATCAAATTGACCGAGAAGCTTATTATCAGCAGCCATTTCTCTTTCACCTTGGAAAACCCTTATAGTTACTGCATTTTGATTGTCTTCTGCAGTAGAAAAGACCTGACTTTTTTTTGTTGGAACAGTGGTATTTCTCTCGATTAACTTGGTAAATACTCCTCCTAATGTTTCAATACCAAGTGAAAGTGGTGTTACATCTAAAAGCAATACATCTTTTACATCACCTTGAAGAACACCTGCTTGAATTGCAGCACCCATGGCTACAACCTCATCGGGGTTAACACCTTTACTTGGGTCTTTCCCAAAAAAGTTCTTAACAATTTCAGTTACCTTAGGCATTCTTGTCATTCCACCAACTAAGATCACATCATTAATATCGCCTGCTGAAAGGCCTGCATCGCTTAAGGCTTTTTTACAAGGTTCAATGGTGCTCTGAAGAAGGTCATCAACCAGCTCTTCAAGTTTAGCTCTTGTCAATTTTACATTTAAGTGTTTTGGCCCAGATTGATCTGCTGTAACAAAAGGCAAGTTAACATCTGTTTGTGTAGAACTTGAAAGTTCGATCTTTGCTTTTTCAGCTGCCTCTTTTAAACGTTGTAATGCTAATTTATCGTTTTTTAAATCTATGCCTTGCTCTTTTTTAAATTCACTAGCTAAGAAATCAATTATTCTTAAATCAAAATCCTCTCCACCTAAGTGGGTGTCACCATTAGTGGACTTAACCTCAAATACACCATCTCCTACTTCTAGAATTGATACATCAAAAGTACCACCACCTAAATCATAGACAACTACTGTACCTGATTGTTTTTTATCTAATCCATATGCTAGGGAAGCAGCTGTTGGTTCATTAATAATTCTTAAAACTTCTAGTCCAGCTATTTTACCAGCATCTTTTGTTGCTTGTCTTTGTGCATCATTAAAGTAAGCGGGAACGGTTATTACCGCTTGAGTAATTGTTTCCCCTGTATAAGACTCAGCTGTTTCTTTCATTTTTTGGAGAATGAAAGCAGAGATTTGGCTAGGACTATATTTTTCACCCTGTGCTTCGACCCATGCATCTCCGTTATTACCTTTGATAATCTTAAAAGGAGATAAGCCTAAATCCTTTTGAACAGTGTCGTCTTCAAAACTTCGGCCTATAAATCTTTTTACAGCATATAATGTATTTTCCGGATTGGTAACAGCTTGCCTTTTTGCTGATTGACCAATTAACTTTTCACTTTCTGTAAAAGCTACAACAGAAGGTGTTGTTCTAGCACCTTCAGAATTCTCTATTACTTTTGGATTCTTACCATCCATAATTGCCACGCAAGAGTTTGTGGTACCTAAATCAATTCCAATAACTTTAGCCATTTTATGTTCCTACTTTTAAAATAAATAATCTTCTATTTATATGGGTTAATACTTGCTTAATTCAAGAGCATTAAAACTGTTGAAATATATTACTTTTCAGGTTGTTTTTCTTCTTCAGTGTTTTTTGCGCTTTGATTTTCTTGAGGTTTTTTTGAAACACCAACCATTGCTGGCCTTAACAATCTATCATGCAATGTGTATCCAGGTATCAGTTCTTGGACAATAGTACCAGGTTCACAATCATTTTTTTCGATCTCCATCATAGCTTGATGTAAATTGTGATCAAATTTCTCATTAAGACTCTCGATTTTCTTAATACCAATTTTTTCAAACGTGCTCAATGTAGATTGAGCAATCAAATCTAAACCCTCCACAACAGACTTAATGCTATCATTGGACTTTACATCATCTGAAATACTTGATTTTGCTCTTTCAATATTATCTCCGATATTAATTATTTCTTTTGCAAAATTAGCTATTCCATATTTTAGTGCATCAGACTGTTCTTTTTCTGCTCTTTTTCTAAAATTTTCTAGTTCAGCTATTGCTCTTAACCTTTGATCTTTTAAATCTTCAATTTCTTCATTAAGTTTTTGAATAATTTCTTCAGCTGTTTCAGATTTTTCTTCTACCTCAGACTCAGAAGCTTCTGTATTATCTAAAATCTCCTCTTCTAACTGAGATTTGTCTTTATGTTTTTTTTCTTCTTCCATTATAGTCCTTCTATTTTTTAGAAATTGTTTCAGACATGTAACTTACAATAGGAACAATACGCTGATAATCAATTCTTTTCGGACCTATTACACCAATAGCACCAGTAAGTCCATTTTTAGTTTTATAATTTGATAAAATCATCGATAGGTTAGTATTTTTAAAAAAGTTTGTGTTACTACCAATAAATATTTGTACTCCTTTTGACTTTTTCAAGGCCTTAATCATTTTATTAGCCATTTTACCTGTTTCTATATCACTCAAGAGTTCATTGATACTGTCAAGGTCAGTATCTATATTATTTTTTATTAAGTTTGGTAGCCCTCTTACAAAGAATGTCTCTGAGTTTTGAGATCTTTCAATTTTTATACCATTAAGGAGTAATTTTTTTGTGGTGTTACTAATTTGATTTTTTGCAGATTTGATAAAAATTTTTATATTATTTTGTATTTCCACAGGAGTCATAGCTTTTGGAAATTTATTAATAAAATTTCCAATACTATTCAAATCTTCTATTTGAATATTTTCATTAATTTCTACTAATCTATTAGATGTGTAACCATCATCATGCTCAATGATGAATATAACTTTGTGATTGTCAATTTTGTGGAAATCGATTTTTCTAATTTTTGTCAATTTTTCGTTATTAATTACAAGGCTAGCTTGTTTTGATAATCCATTCAAAGTATTCGTGATCAATTCCTGTTCATTTAAAAAATTATTTGTTTTAGATGATTTCTCAATTATCTCTCTTTCGCTTTTACTTATTGCGCCTGGCTCTAAAAGAGCGTGTGTATAAAATTGCAAACCCAAATCTGTTGGTATGCTACCGGCAGAAAAGTGTCCTTTTTGTATCAGTCCGTGAAAGTTTATTTCATTTAAAACATTTCTGATAGTGGCAGGTGAAAGTCTATAAGAAATTTTTGAGCTTAACGCTTTCGAGCCCATCGGCTCTCCAGTCTTTAAATAACTTTCTACAAGTGCCTTAAATATAGACTTTGACCTTGCTCCAATGTCAGTAATTTTTTTATTCATTAATCTTTATTAATCTTATAACTTAAAATAATAAAACATAAATGTCTGGATATTCAAGAAATGATAGGGAACTTTCTAAAATTAGAAATTTAGAAATAATCCCAGGCTTTCAGCCAAATAATCAATCATCATGTTTGGTAAAATTAGGTGACACCCATGTTTGTTGTTCTGCTATCATTGAAGATAGGGTTCCTGGCTTTTTAAGAAATTCTGGAAAAGGTTGGTTAACTGCAGAATATGGAATGTTGCCCTCTTCTACATCTGAAAGAATGGATAGGGAAGCAGCAAAAGGGAAGCAGTCTGGAAGGACACAAGAAATCCAAAGACTTATTGGTAGAAGTTTAAGATGTGCTGTTAATTTGGATATACTTGGTGAAAAAACTATAAAGATTGATTGTGATGTTATTAGTGCCGATGGTGGCACGAGGACTGCATCAATAATTGGTGGATATGTCAGTCTTGTTCGATCTATAAATGAATTTAAAGATAAATATAATCTATCAAAAGCTATTATTGTAAATCAAGTAGCAGCTATTTCAGTTGGTGTGGTTAAAGGAACGCCTTGCATAGATTTAAATTATATAGAAGACTCTGGAGCTGAAGTAGACTGTAATGTTGTAATGGCTAATGATGGACAGTTTATCGAGTTTCAGTCTACAGGCGAAGAAGCTAAATTTAGCAAGCAGACTATTATGGATTTTATTGAACTTGTTGAAAGTTCAATGCCAGAGATTTTTAATACTCAAAACTTAGCAATTGAAAAATAGTTTATTACTCGGCACTAGCAATGCTGGCAAATTACAAGAATTTACATTTTATATTGAACACTTTAGTTTGTTTAAAAATTTTCAGATACATGATCTTAACGAGTTCAAAGATCTTGGAGAACCTATAGAAGATGGTAAAACCTTCAAGAAAAATGCTGAAATTAAATCAAGATATTTTTTAGAAAAGACTAACTCTCTTGTGTTGTGTGATGATAGTGGATTTATTGTAAACGACTTAAAGGACTATCCTGGCATAAATACAGCCAGAGAAGCAAGAAAAATGGGTGGCGAACAAAAGGTCATTGATTTTATTTTTAGTAAGTTTGAAAATTTAAATTATATTGCCTCATCATTTTTTTGTTCTATTTGTGTATTAGGAAAGAAAGAAAAATATAATGTTTCTGGCAGTATTCCTGGTTTTGTTATAAAAGAAAAAAGAGGAGTGAATGGTTTTGGATATGATCCTTACTTTATTCCAAAATATAGTAATAAAACTTTTGCTGAAATGGAAAAAAGTCAAAAGTTATTAAATTCACATAGATATAAGGCGTTTGAAAAATTAACTACTCAAATATTACAGGATAATTAATCATCAAATTATCTATAGACAATTTTCCAAAATCTTCATGATTAATGATGCTCGGTAAAAAATTATTTTCTAAAATCTGATTAGCAATAGACAATGATATTATTACTGAATTTTTGAAAAAGAATTCTCGATGGGGTTCAACCATATTGACAATATTAATATTTTTTAAGAAAGTCCTATTTATAGGCTTATAATAATTTTCTAAATTTTTCCTTTGTTCTAAAAAGTTATCAATTAAATAAACCTTCTCTAAAGGGTAGGTCCCATCCTCAGTTGCTAAATAGCCAACTAAATCCTTATAACTAAAACTGTCATCAATTATTATTATATTGTCGTAGGTGTTAAGATCTCCCATCAATTTTACTGATAGCTCTAAATCTACTGCACTGTCTCCAAATGGAGTCGATTTAATATATTTCAAAGGATAAGTTTGTTCAAAATATTTGAATAATTTTAATCCATATTCATTTTGCTTATACAAAACACCCAAAGAATTTGATGACTTTATATAATCACCAAGTATTTCGATATGATGATAGGGGCTGCTAAATACGAAAATAATTTCATTATCTGCATACTTATTCATAACCGAATAATCATTAGATAAGGAAATTATAAAGGTATTTTCACCAAGTTTGTTTGGTAAATGAAATAAATCTTTTGAATTAGTTGGGCCTATTATAAGAGCATTGTTGAGTTGGTTTTGTATTTCTTCTATTGAGTAAATAAAATCAACTTTTTTAATATTAGAGAAATTTTCGATTTCCTTCAAAAAAACCTCATAAAATAACGACGTTAAAATTTCGTCCTCTGATAAAAAGACAATTATTTTTTCAATATTATTAAAATTAATCAATTTATCCTCAGGTTTTGTTGGTTTTTTTATAGACTCTACCTTCTTTGTTTCCTCTGCTTTTTCATCAGTGATTTCTATATCTTCAATTTTTTCTGACACTTTTTCTATGGGTTGTTTTTTTTCGATTGTAGTTGGGGCACAACTAAAAAATGATATTAATGTAAATAGTATAATTATATTTTTGAAAAAATTCATATGAACTCAGGCCTTTATTTAGTTTCTACTCCCATCGGAAATTTAGATGATATCACAATAAGAGCTATAAATATTTTAAAAAATTCTGATTTGATTCTGTGTGAAAATACTACGAATAGTAAAAAACTATTAAAAAAATATGCAATAAAAACATCTTTATCAAAATATACTGATCATGACTTTCAGAAAAAAAAAGATTACATACTAAAATTTTTAAATTCTAACAAAGTAATATCATTAATATCTGACTCTGGCTCTCCTCTGATATCCGACCCAGGTAGTCAGCTAATTAATTTTCTATTTAAAAAACAAATTAAAGTATATTCAATACCTGGTGCTAGCGCACTAATATCAGGTATTCAATTAAGTGGCTTTCTCAATAAGAAAAAATTTACCTTTGTTGGTTTTCTACCCAAAAAAAAAGAACAAAAAGACAAGATTCTTTTAGAAAATAATTTTAACAATTTAATTATTTATTCTACCAAACAACAATTACAAAAGGATATTAATTCAATAGCCTCTATTTCCAAGTCGTTTGATGTTGTAATACTGAAAGAATTAACAAAATTATACGAGGAGAGAATATTTATTGATAACAAAAATTATGCAGATTTTGATTATTCTAAAATTAAAGGCGAACTTGTCTTGGCCGTGACTATTGAAAAAGAGAACACTAAGGTCAATGATTATGATAAAAAGGAAATATTGGCAATAATTGATAGAGTAGGTGTAAAAAAGGCTTATCAACTCGTTAAAAGTAAGTATAGAATATCAAGAAATGATTTTTATAAATTATCAATTAATTTAAAGAATGTTTAAAAGACTTATAGTTTTAATCTCGGTATTATTTATTGGATGCGGCCCTTCACTTATAAGCACAGGCGCGAAAACTGTAATTAAGGAAAATGAAGACGAAAAAACTTTTGGTGAAAGTTGGGACGATGCAACTATAAAACTTGGTATTAAAGAAAAATACTTTTCATACGATGCAACACTCTTTACAAGAATTGATGTTGAGGTTGAATTAGGAAAAGTTCTGCTAACAGGAGTTGTTCCCTATGGTGATATGAGATTAGAGGCTGTAAGGCTGGCTTGGCAACAAGATGGTGTAACTGAAGTATTAAATGAGATATCAATTGATACTGGATATGGCCTTGATGATATTGCAAAAGATAAATTTATCAGTACACAACTTTACACAAAAATATTTACAGACTCTAACATAAAGAAATTTAAATATGACTTTGAAGTGCAAAAGCAAATTGTTTATCTGTTTGGTGTATCCAGTAATGAACAAGAAATCAATAGAGTTATTGATCATGCCAAAGATATAAAAGGCGTTTTAGATATAATTAATTATATTCAATCTAGATAATTATACATTTGCTAGCAAATGTAGATGAAAATGAAATACCTCTTGACCACCGTCTTTACCTTTATGAGTTTTAATTTGAAACCCTTGATCTCGAAATCCCAAATTATTTATAATCTCATCAACGGATGCCCAAAAATTACTTAGATAAAGTTTATCAGCATTTTGTAAAAAATCAGATATGTCTATGAATGGCTCTTTAGGAATTATTAAAAGATGTGTTTTTGCTTTTGGGTTGATATCTTTAAATGAGAGCACATAGTCATTTTCAAAAACTTTATCACACGGTATTTCACCGTTTAATATTTTTGCAAAAATATTTTCCTTATCATAGCTCACAGTCTAACAGGTACCCCTTTATTTTTTAAATATTTTTTTACAGACTGAATTTTATATTTTCCAGAGTGAAATACACTCGCAGCTAATAGACCAGTAGATTTTGTTAAATGCCCTAGATAGAAGTGTTCTAAATTTCCAACGCCACCACTTGCTATGACAGGAATACTTACATTACTGGTTATTTTTTTTAACATGCTACTATCAAATCCATTTTGAACACCATCTGTATCCATTGATGTCATTAATATTTCTCCTGCACCTAAAGACTGAACTTGTTTTGCCCAAAGGATAAGTTCTTTTTTTGTGATCTCTCGTCCACCTTTAACCACCACTTTCATTTTATTTTCATGTCTCTTACCGTCAATTGCAACAACAATACATTGAGAGCCATGTTTTAGTGAGGCTTGTCGAATTAATCTAGGATTTTTTACAGCAGCTGAATTAATTGATACTTTATCTGCCCCTGCATTGAGTAAATCAGTTATATCATCCAAAACTGAAACACCACCGCCAACGGTCAAGGGAATATTAATTACCTTAGCAATTGCTTCAACAGTTTTGATAAATGTTTTTCTATTTTGGTAAGACGCATTTATATCTAGCATGCATAACTCATCAGCCCCGGATAAAGAATAATACCTAGCCATTTCTACTGCGTTACCCATGACTTTAATATTTTTGAAATTAACACCCTTAACTACTTTATTTTTTATAACGTCGAGACATGGAATTATTCTAGTTTTAAGCATTAAATTGGGCCAAACTTTCTATAGTAATTTTATTTTCATATATTGCCTTGCCTACAACGACGTTATTAAAACCATTTATTTTACTGAGCTCAAGATCGTTAAGATCTTTTACTCCGCCACCAATGGTAATGTGTTTGTTGGTTAATTGTTTTATAGAACTAAAGGTTTTTATATTTAAGCCAGATAACATTCCATCGTTAGCAACATCGGTGACAAAATAAGAATGAATGGGTCGATCATTATACTTGTTTACAATGTACTCAAGTGATTGATTATTCGTTTGTTGCCATCCATGAGATACTATTTGATCATCTTTTATATCAAGTGCGATAGATAGTTTTTTTATTAAACTATCTTTAAAATCTAAAACATCATCGATGTTTTTTATTGCAAAGGTACCGATTACTATTGTATCAAAACCTTGGTTAATTTTATCATTAATAGCATCTTTGCTTCTTATACCTCCAGCTACTTCGATTTTAATATCAATTTTTTTTCTTATTAGATCTAGTACATAGTTGTTATTACCTTTTCCCAAAGTAGCATCCAAATCAACAACGTGTATTGTGTTGAAACCGGCATCTTGATAAATTTTAGCCATTTCAATAGGTGAATTTTCATAAATGGTTTTATTGCTCAAAACACCTTTGGTCAGACGAACACATTTACCATCTATAATATCAATTGCCGGAAAAATATTCATGATTTCAAAATATAATTTTTAATCAAATTAAGTCCATATTTATGGCTTTTTTCAGGATGAAATTGAACGCCATAAATGTTTCCTTTTTTAACTATGGATGGAAATTTTTTACCGTAATGAGTATTTGCTAATACATTTGACTTATTAATATTTTGAAAAATGTAACTATGAACAAAGTAGAAGTCCTTATTATCAAGATTATTCGTAACGATTGGGTCTTCTTTATTTAAACTTATAGAGTTCCAACCCATATGTGGGATGATTAAATTTTTACTTTTAAATTTTTTAATCTCCCCAGCTATTATACCCAAACCTTTTGTAGTCCTATCCTCATGACCCTGATCAGATAAAATTTGCATACCAACACAAATACCTAAGTATGAGCAGTTATTGTCTAAATATGTTTTTAAGGGTTTATAAATTTTTAATTTTTTTAAGTTTGAAATAAGAGTAGCATAGGCACCTTGACCAGGTAAAATGATTTTATTAAATAAAGAGTAGTCAAATTCACCTCTTATTATTTTTAACTGGTAAGGTCTTCCTTTTATTATTTCTTTGATTGCTTTATTTATTGATCCGATATTTCCAGATTGCCCGTCAACAAGCCCAATGACTTTTTTTTTCAAAGTTTACCTTTTGAACTCGGAATATCTTTTTTTTTTGGGTCGATTGATATCGCTTTTTTTAGAGATATCGCAAAAGATTTGAAGCAACTTTCAATTATATGGTGGTTGTTTTTTCCATATAGTGTTTCTATGTGACAATTCATTCTTGATTCAGTCACTATCGATTTAAAAAATTCTGAAAAAAGTTCTTGGTCCATTTCACCAACTTTTTCTAATGATATTTTAACATTCCAAATAAAATACGGACGATTACATAGATCTATAACTGATCTTGTTAATGTTTCATCGAAAGATACATAAGAATGTGCAAATCTTGTTATTCCTTTTTTATCACCAAGTGCATTTTTTATGCTTTCACCTAGTGCAATTCCTACATCTTCTACAGTGTGGTGCATGTCCACTTTTAAATCACCATCGCATCTTAATTCTAAGTCTATTAAGCTGTGTGTGCTTATTTGTTGTAACATGTGGTCAAAAAAAGGTATGCCTGTATCAATTTTATTTTTTCCAGAACCATCAAGATTAATTTTAATTGATATCTTTGTTTCTTTTGTATCTCTATTAAGTGTAAATTCACGCATTTGTAATCAGATATTTAGTACCTATATTTATAGGAATAATGGATAAAAATAAAACAATAATACGATCTACCACTGTTGTTTGTGTTCGTGACAAAGAAAGTGTTGTTATAGCCTCAGATGGACAAGTAACACTGGGAACATCAGTTATTAAATCAAATGCTAATAAAATTAGAACATTTCATAAAGATCAGATTATAGTCGGATTTGCTGGATCGACTGCCGACGCTTTAACTCTTTTTGATCGACTAGAAAAAAAATGTGAGGAATTTTCCTATAATTTAAAAAGGGCTTGTGTCGAATTAGCCAAAGATTGGAGAACAGACAGATATCTCAGAAGGTTAGAGTCAATGATTATTGCTGCTGATAAAAGTGAGACATTTCTGATTAGTGGAACAGGTGATGTCCTAGAACCACAAGAAGGAATTGTAGCTATTGGGTCTGGGGGAAACTTTGCATTGAGTGCTGCAAGAGCTTTGAAAAGAAAGTCTGATTTATCTGCCAAAGAAATTGCATCAGAGTCCCTTAAAGTTGCAGCCGAACTTTGTATTTATACAAACGATACTTTAAACATTGCTGAGATTAAAATTTAATGGATAACCAATCCCTTACGCCAAAAGTTATCAAGGAAGAACTTGATCGATACGTAATTGGTCAGGATGACGCAAAAAAAGCAGTTGCTATTGCGCTTAGAAATCGTTGGAGAAGATTGAATGTTAAAGATGAAACATTGAGAGATGATATCATACCAAAAAATATTTTAATGATTGGGCCAACTGGATGTGGTAAAACAGAAATTGCTAGAAAACTTGCAAAACTTACACAATCCCCATTTATAAAAGTAGAAGCAACAAAATTCACAGAAATTGGTTATGTTGGAAGAGATGTGGAGCAAATTATTAGAGATTTAATTGAGGTTGCAATTAATTTAGAAAAGAAAAAAATTAAAGATCGTTTTATTAATGAAGCTAAATTAAATGCAGAAGAAATAGTTTTGAAGGCTTTGCTTGGAGACAATCCAAGTGAAGAAACGAAAGAAAAATTCCGGTTAATGCTAAGAGATAATCAACTTAATGATAAAGATATTGAAATAGCACTAGACCAAAAATCAAATCCTTTTCAATCTCTAGATATCCCAGGTATGCCAGGTGCTCAAATGGGTATGATTAATATGAATGATATTTTTGGCAAAGGTATGAAAAATAAGAAGAAGACAAAACTTAAAATAGGCGATGCTTATGAACCATTGATCCAAGAGGAGATTGAAAAAATCGCTGAAAAACAAAACGTTGTACAAAATGCTATTAAAAGCGTTCAAGAAAGTGGGATAGTTTTTATTGATGAAATAGACAAAATTGCACCCAATAGTGAAAGACGAGGTGGCGACGTCTCTAGAGAAGGAGTGCAGAGAGATTTATTACCTCTTATTGAGGGTACGGTTGTCAGCACGAAATACGGCACAATTGAAACAAATCATATTTTATTTATAGCATCCGGTGCATTTCATCAATCCAAACCAAGTGATTTACTCCCTGAACTTCAAGGTAGATTGCCTGTAAGGGTAAGATTAAATGCTCTCAAAAAAGATGATTTTATTAAAATTTTAAAAGAGACTGATAATAGTTTAACAAAACAATATAAATCTTTGTTTGCAACAGAAAATATTGAATTACAGTTTGAAGATGAAGCTTTAGAAGAGATAGCATCTCTAACTGAACAAATAAATTCTGAAGTTGAAAACATTGGTGCAAGGCGCTTGCAGACAATGTTTGAAAAGATACTTGAAAGAATTAGCTTTGATGCAAACCTCAGTGATCAAAAAACAGAAGTTGTTAATAAAGCTTGGGTTACAGATGCTGTAAAATCAGAGATAAAACCCACTGATGAAAAGAAATTTATTCTTTAAATTTTAACTTAACATAAAAGGCACCTAACCCGCCATGTTGTATTTTACAAGGAGAATAAGACTTTACCATAAATTGAAACTTTTCTGTATCTAACCAAAATGGAAATTGCTTTCTTATCTTTCCCGTAAAAAACTCTCCACCTTCAGCTTTATTACCAAGCCCAGTTACAATTATGTGAAACAGATTTTTTTTTAAATAGTTTGTTTTGAAATATTGAATTAGTTGTTGGTGAGCGAGGTCAACCGTTAAACCATGTAAGTCTATCTTACTAAATTGGTTATTCTTAAATTGTTTATAAAGATTGTTGTCCAATAGGACTGCTTTGGTTAGATTTTTTTTAGGTATTAATTTTTGATTTTCTAATTTATCAACTTTATTAGTGTTTACTAATGCCCCCCCTAAAGAAATGCTAATTTTCTCATTAGGCTGGTCTTCTAGTTGTTTTTTATTTTTTTTATTAGATAAATTAAATTTTATTTTATGAGACAAGTTTAATAGAAAAAAGTTTCCAGTTAGGATCTGAGGATTTTTTATCTTTCTCGAAACCCCACTCTTCTACAACATTTAAGATTTCGTTATTTGCAACGTTGTAATGTTCAGTTTCAAATTTAACAGACTTAATTAATCTTAAATCATCGGATTTATCATCTAAAATACTAGTAGATTTGACTTCTGAAAATTTTATTTCTTTGGGGGCTTTCGCCTGTTCCATAGCTTGCATAGCCTCTGGTGTAAGAAGATCTTTTACCTTTTCAATATTATTGCTTTGGTAAGCCTGAACAATCATCTCATAGGCTTTACTAGCGCCATCTAAAAATTCATTATTTTCATTTTTTGAAACTATTTTTGGTTTAAATTTAGATTGAGGGTTTTTTTTGGTTCTAATATTTACAATTTTTCCATCAGAAGATCCGAGAATACTTCTTAAGCGATATACTAAAAAAATGGCGATAGCCCCAAAAAGTACGATATCTATAAATTCACTACTCATAATTTTTTAACATTTTAGCCCAATTAGAATTAGGTATTTTACTTTTTATAAACTCTTTATGGGCTTCTGTCTCTTCTTTTGTTAGTACGACGGATGAGTAATTCGGCTCACTAGCTAAAGAAATTTTTTCAGATTTCTTCTCACTTAGCTCTAATCCTATTTGATTAATGCCCTGTAATTCCAAATATACATCAGTTAAAAGCTTTGCGTCTTTTAGAGCACCATGTTGGTCTCTGTTAATAAGAGTGTTTATCTTTAATTTCTTTATAAGCGCGTCTAATGATACTTGTTGCCCGGGAAATCTTTGCCTTGCTATCTTAATTGTGTCTATAACTCTTTCTTTTGAAATTTTAGGTTTAGATAGTTTTTCTAGTTCGAAATTCAAAAAACCAACGTCAAAAGACGCGTTGTGAGCAATAATAGAACTATCTTCAATAAATGTGAGAAAATCATCAGCAATTTCGTCAAAAAGTGGTTTATCAATTAGATGTTCATTAGTGATACCATGTATTTTAATATTATCTTCTGTAAGAGTTTTAGAAGGATTTATGTATTGATGATAACTAGCGCCAACTTCCTTGTTATTTAGTTCAATACAGCCAATTTCAATGACACGGTGTCCTTCTTTGTGTTCCAAGCCCGTGGTTTCAATATCAAGTATAATTTCTCTCATAGTTCATTTAATAATTTAATAATATTTAATCGTAAGTTCAAGATTGAACCGTTGTTATCTATTGTAAAAGTTGATTTATTTTTTTTTATATTTTCGTTGATTTGCTTACTATTCATTAATGTAAAATAGTTTCTACTTACACCTCTATTTAAAACTCTTTGCCTTCTTTTGTTTATATCTGCTTTAATTAAGACTGTAATGTTGTAGTCACGAGATAAGTTTTCTTCATAAAGTAATGGTACCTCGTAAAATATAGGTTGATATGTTTTGTGTTTTTGAGATAAAATTTTTTTTTTTGAGTACAAAAATGGATATATTATTTTCTTAAGTTGCCTATTAAAAATTTCATTATGTATATTGCTTATAATTTCTTGTTTATAGTTTTTCTCATTAAGATTTAGTTTTTGTAATATAATACTCCTCGTTTTAAAATCTTTGTAAAGGTTCGATATTATTAGATCAGAAGAAATGTAATAGAAGCCAAGCTTAGAGATAAAATTTATAAATTCACTTTTACCTGAACCTATATTACCTGTAACTGCAACTTTAATCATATCTTACTAATTAATGATCGATAAATCTTATCATCGATTTCAATATCTTTTTTTGACCAAATTTCAAAAGAAGGTCTTGCTTGTTCTACAAGCATTATTAATCCCCCTATTGATTTTATGTTATATTTCTCAGCCTCTTTTAATAGATCAGTTTCAAGTGGGTTGTAGACTATATCAATGACTCCCTTTGTTTTTTTGACAAGGCGTAATATATTTCTATTAATTTTATTACCTTGGCTCATCCCTGCATTAGAAGCATTTATTATTAAGTCATATTTCTTTTTTAATAACGTGGACTTATTCGTAAAATTTTTAAACTTAAAATTTTTTGAAAGACCATCTCTTCTTCTGAGAGATTTTGCAAAAATATCAATGTTTTCAATGTATTTTTTATTAAGAAAGTATAGGATCGCCCTAGATGCTCCGCCCGCACCTATTAGTAAAACAGTCTTGGTCTTTTTGATATTAAGTAAGTTAAAAATTTTTCCAAAACCAATAACATCTGTGTTATCACCGTAAATCATGTTCTCTTTTTTATAAATTAAATTAACCGATCCAATTTTTTTTGCTCTTAGTGAAACTTTATCACACAAATCAATAAATCTTTCTTTGTACGGTATTGTGATATTAAAGCCGATAAAATCTTTATCTCCTTTATAATTATGAAAAAATTTTTCTATTTTTTCTTCATCTATTTCATATTTTTTATACAAAAAATAACACTTATATTTTCTAGACCAATAACTGTGTATCATTGGTGATAATGAGTGATTTAACTTTTCTGCAACAATGCCTATCTTCTTTTTAATCATTTAAATACTTCTTAATATTTTGAGAAAATTAATAATATCAACCCCGATCACATTAAAATAACTTTTCTTAATATTTTTAAAAAATTTTTTTCCTTTGCCTTCTACATTATAACAGCCAACTGCGGATGAAATTTGATTGAAATTTCTTTCAACATATTTATTTATATCTATAAGTTTATTTTTTTTAAAAACGATTTTAGTTTTGGTTAAGGAGCTTCTAATTAAACTGTTATTAATCATAAAAACCATTCCTGTATAAAGATTATGAGATGTATTATTAAAAGATTTAAGTGTATTTTTACAACACTTCTTTGTGTGACATTTATAAATAGTTTTTTTCATGTGTAGAATAGTAGTGTCAAATGTAATAATTATTTTATTTTTATTTTTTTTAGAAAGGTGTGTGGCTTTGGCTTTTGCTATCCTTAAAGCATCATATTTATCATTTTTTAAATTTTTAACTGCTTTTTCATTTATATTGGCTGACCGATACTGAAATTTCAAATTCATCATTTTAAATAATTTTCTTCTTGATTGACTTTTTGTGCCAATAATAACCTGTTTAGTTAACTGTGGATTAATAAAGTTATTCATGAATTTAGAGAGTTTTAAACAGCAAAAAAACCATTAATTTATCAATATTAAGTTATCTACATTTGTTATTAAACAATAAAAATTCAATAAAATGAGGGCTTTTTTTTATAGTAAGATGTTAATCCCCATCATTCGACATACAACAACAAGTCTATATATAAATATATATATTTTCTTTTTATTTTTTGTTATAAACCTTATTCAATATATCTAACTATCTAGGTAAATCCCAATATGCATTTAAACGAATTAAAAGACAAAAAACCTCAAGAACTTCTCGATTATGCTGAATCATTAGGCATTGAAAATGCCTCTGGCTTAAAAAAACAAGACATATATTTTTCTGTTCTTAAAAAATTTGCTGAAAAGAATGAAGAAATAATTGGAGAAGGTGTTTTAGAAACTATGCAAGATGGTTTTGGATTTCTTCGTTCTGCAGACTCTAACTATTTACCTGGGCCAGATGATATATATGTAAGCCCTAATCAAATTAAAAGATATGGATTAAGAAAAGGAGACACTCTAGAAGGTCCTATTCGCCCTCCAAAAGATGGTGAGAGATATTTTGCTTTAGTTGAAACCAATAAAGTTAATTTTATAGAAATCGCTAAAAATAATAAATTTAAAACAAATTTTGATAATCTAACCCCATTATATCCTGAGAAAAAGTTTAATTTAGAAACAGATAAACCTGATACAGATCTTTCCTCAAGAATCATTGATATTATTGCTCCTGTTGGAGCAGGTCAAAGATCTTTAATTGTCGCTCCACCAAGATCTGGTAAGACCGTAATTTTACAAAAAATTGCAAAATCAATTGCAGAAAATTTCCCTAAAGTTTATTTAATGGTTCTTTTAATAGATGAAAGACCTGAAGAAGTTACTGATATGCAAAGATCTGTTAATGGAGAAGTTATAAGTTCAACATTTGATGAACCAGCAGCAAGACACGTACAAGTAGCTGAAATGGTTATAGAAAAAGCAAAAAGATTAGCTGAAAATAAATATGATGTTGTCATTCTTCTAGACTCAATAACAAGGTTAGGCAGAGCCTACAACACTGTTGTACCTTCAAGTGGAAAAGTTCTAACAGGTGGCGTCGATGCAAATGCTTTACAGAGACCTAAAAGATTTTTCGGTGCTGCTAGAAACATTGAGGAGGGCGGTTCTTTAACTATTGTAGCGACTGCTTTGATTGAAACTGGTAGCAGAATGGACGAAGTAATTTTTGAAGAATTTAAAGGTACTGGTAATTCAGAAATTGTTCTTGATAGAAAACTCTCTGATAAAAGAACTTATCCTGCAATTGATGTTCAAAAATCGGGAACTAGAAAAGAAGATTTATTATTAGACGCTGGAGACCTTCAAAAAGTCTTTATTTTAAGGAAAATTCTATCTTCTATGGGTACAGTAGATGCCATGGAATTCCTTTTAGATAAGATGAAAGACTGTAAAACTAACGAAGAGTTTTTCAGCAGCATGAATCAATAATTTTATTTCCATCCATCAATAATTTTATTTTGACTATCATCTAGTATTGTGAAATTTCCAAATATCATTGGCCAATTACTTTCCAATTCCTTTAAAAAAGGGAATAATTCAGTTTCAGTTCTTATAATTTCATTTTTATCCCAATGCCCGAAAAAACCAACCGTATCTCCACACCAGCCTATTCCGTATTTATTTAATTTTTCGATATTACCAAAACCATTCATATAATTAAATCCAACTAGATTACCAATAAATTTATATTCATCCCAATATTGTGAACAAAGTGGTATTGAAAATTCAATCTCTTTATAATTGAACAAACCTTCATACATCAGATAATTTTTCTCAAATGAAATAAGTTTAGCTCCTGTTAAATTAATACCAAGTGAGTCAAAATAAACTGGCTCTATCATAGGTTTAAATGAGCTTGCCTCTGTTTTGTTTAATGGCTTAACATCATCCAAAATATTAACCACTGATAAAACTTCCTTAGCTTCAAGTTTTTTATCATTTATCATATTATTTGCATCAAGCTGTTCGGTTTTTATGTCTTTTTTTTCTTCAGCTGAAACTACACCTAAGGCACTAAGTTGCTCATCGCTTAAGTCCCCTGTTTCATCAGTTAAAAATTCACCAGTGTAATTTTCAATGCCAATATAAGCGACCTCAGCTTCCGCATCAGGGGTCGTTATAAATAATCGATAGTATTTACCGTCTTTCTCAAAAAAATTAGAAGCTCTTTCACAACCATAAAGACCAAAATTCTCCTCAATTAATTTATTTGAGGCACGTTCAAAGTATTTATTTTGTTTATTCAAGTAGACTGACTTTAATTGTGGTCTTTTGCAAACACTCCATGGATCATAGTATCCTTGTCTAAAACCGTATATATCCACAGTCCCATCTTTGTTTATATCGGCTTTTTCTATCCTGAATGTATCGTGAATTGTTGTTGGAATAACTTGATGTTTTTCAAACCTCTCATCATTGATATTTTTGAAGACATATAAGAATGCCTTTTCCTTGCATTCACCGCCAGAGGTATTAAAAGGCTTAGATATGTCATTTCTAATACACAGATTTTCCTTTTCTATACCGACACTATCTGTAAATCCATCATTGTCATAATCAATTGACGTAGACATCCATGACTTACGGGCGCGTTTAAACATTTTCTTCTTTGATCCCTCAACCCACCAGCCTTTATTTTCATTAACATCACCAGTCCAAATTAAAAACTTAGCTTTATCTTTTGGCTGCGGTTTTAATTCATAGCTATCTAATTTTTTAAAACTTAATTTATTATTCTTGTAATTAACTTTCACCCAGCAAAATGTTGTGTCGCCTGAATTTGGACAGCCGCCAAACATAATCGCTCCGTCTTTTGATGGAAATATATGATTAAAACCAATCTCAATAAATTGATTTGAATTTTTATATTTTGTGCAATTATTTTCTTTTAAATCACAAACCTCAATTTGCCCACCTGGGTCGTAGAAATAATCAATTACCTCGAAAAACCCATCATCATTAAAGTCAATGTACATTAAATCATGAGAAAAATGGGAAGAACCAAATTTACTCAAGCTACTATCATTTAAATCAAATATATAGTTAACATCTTTCCAGCTACTGTTTCTATTTCTCCCATCCTCTCTGTTCGATAAATAAATTATCTCTTTGTCGCCATCATTGTCCGTATCAATAGTATCCAATCTTCTAGCGATAAGGGGGAGCGTGTAATGGCTAGAAGATAATTGATTTAAATTAAGAAAAATCTTATTTAAGTCTGGTATGTCTATAACTACTAAATGAGAAAAAGGCTGTTTGTTTGAGCTCTCGCCCCATTTAACTACATTGTTCCAAGTATGAGCAATAATTTTTTCACCATCTTTATTGTCAATATATCTTATAAGAAGGGACCTATTCCAAGCATTCGTATCATACTCGTGTGGTTTTATTTCATC
Organism: uncultured Alphaproteobacteria bacterium; assembly: GCA_902557145.1. Lineage (GTDB taxonomy): Bacteria > Pseudomonadota > Alphaproteobacteria > HIMB59 > HIMB59 > HIMB59. Next base: position 81,245 of record CACDYZ010000003.1, read on the forward strand.
GGCATTTCTTAACTCTTGGATAATTAAACAATCATTACGATTGTTTATTCTAAAGTATTCAGTTTCTAATTTACTACAATCAAAAGGTTTGAACGATTTAACTTCCCCTTTATTTTTACTGGTTTGCATATTGGTTGCTTTTTGAGAAGTGTCATTAGATTGAGAGCCATCTACTTGTTTTCCATCTTTAAATGTTAATCCGAAAGAATGTGATGAAAATAATAAAATTACTAATATATAGATTTTCTTCATAAAAAATTACGAATTTACAAATTTACATAAGACTAGCTGAAAATAGCATGAACCAGTAAATAGATCTAAAACCATTTGATATTCTTTTTTTCACAAAGCTCTTTTAATCTTAAAGGATAATCAGTCATGATGCCGTCTACACCATAATCAATCATTCTCATCATGTCGTACTCTTCATTGACAGTCCAGACATTAATGGGAATTCCCTCTTCATGTGAAATTCTGACATCTTCTCTTTTAATATCTTTGTGTTTAGGGTGCCAGGCATTACCACCCAGTTTTTTAACAAGCTTTGGTAAGCCCAAGTTATCTTTATCATACACTGGCATTAAATCTAACCAAGGAGACTTATCATAAATTTTACCCCTCTTCTTAGATGTTAAATAAGCTCTTGGAATTTTTGGATCTAAAGTTTTTATTTCTCTTAAAATCCTCCAATCAAAAGATGAATAAATTACATTATCGCTTAATTTAAATTTATTAACCTCATCAATTATCAATTTCGCCATTATATCAGGATGCGGTGTTAAGTTATTTTCAATTGGAGTTGATTTGATCTCTAAATTAATCAGTAAACCATCTAAAATATTTCTTGATGTCAACTCAAGAAGATCAGACAACTTAGGTATTTCTTGTTCAGGCAAGTTTTTTTGGTTGAAAAATTTTCTTCCATATTTTGATTCTTTATTAATAGATCCAATAGTAAATTTCGATAATTGTTCATAAGTTAAATTATATATTTTGATGTCATCGTTTGTTATCCAATTCCCCTCACTATCTTTTGTGAGAGCTGGGTTTAGTCTAAAATCATGATGAATAACTGGAACAAGGTCTTTAGATAGCACAATGTCAGTTTCATAAGCACTGATCTTATTTTCAAATAAATACTTAAAACTTCTTAATGTATTTTCAGGGAGATCTCCCCTTGCTCCTCTGTGCCCATAAATCTTAATATGATTTGGTTTAGATAAAATCAATTTAAAATGACTAAGTTTTCTGACACCATAACTGATACATACCAATAAACATATCAGGATTTTCTGTTTCTATTTTATCCCAATTTATAAGATTAAATTTATCAAATTTGCTATCACTTTTATCGCTTGCGTTTCCAAAACCAGTAAACCCACAAAACTTTAGACCCATTTCATCTAATAGCCCTTCAATTTCCCTAATATTGAATGTATGTTCTTGAACATTAAATAGCATGTCCCTAATTTCACTCGAACTATAAAAATCTAAATATTTAGTGAAATTTTTACTGTAATCATCTGAAGAACTTATGATAACTCTTCTCAGTGATTTTAATGTTTTAATATCAATATAATCGTCACAATTTAAATATTGATTTCTAAATTTAGTAATATTTCTCCTCGCCAAACTGCTATACAAACCAATTTTAATTAGTCCATTTTTTTTTAAAACATTTGTGATTTCGCGCAATCCATCTTTTGGATTTTCCATATGATGTAATACCCCAACGCATTCAATTATATCAAATTCTTTATTTATATTTTTTACATCTAGAATATCTCCCTGCATAAAATTTATATTATTAATTTTGTACTCTATGCTTTTTCTTAATCCGTAAGAAACACTATTATAACTCAAATCAAATGCAGTAACTTTGCTATTACTTATTCTAGAAGCAGTATTTATCGCATGCTGACCAGTACCACATCCTGCAATTAAAATTTCTGGACTATCAGTTTCCTCATAGTCATCACTTATATGTAAACCTAGATTCTTTACAAACTCATTTATAGATATTCCTTTTTTTAAAAGTGTTGGTTTGAACCACCTTGGATAAGGGTTTTCTTCATATTGGTTCTTTACTAATTCAGAAATTCTATTATTTAAAATTCCGAACGACTTTATCTTATTTTTTAATTCTTTTTCTTGGAAAGATTCTTTAATTATAATTTCAATTTCTTTGTTTATACCTCTTGACAAAATCTTATCTATCCATGAATACTTTTGTAAGCCTCTATATAAGCTTAGTTTCATAATATCGATTTCTATGTAATATTTATCATCGTTTATGTTTTCGCAAATCTTTTCCTCTAAACCATTGATAATATCGACTTCATTTTCATCTTCTTCGTATATGTATTCGTTTAGTAGACATTGGATAGATAGAGAAATAAAGAATGGTTTTACTTTTATGTATTCCATCTCATTAAAATCATAGAATAAAATCTTGTATCTTATATATTTGAAATAATTTTCAATATCAATGTCTGGAATAGTGCAAATTCTGATAAAATTATTTAATAAAGATATATTTGATAGTTTCGATAGGTCTTCTATCAATTGAGTACTGTGGCTATCTCTTAAGCTCCTATCAATTATTTCTATGAGATCATCATCTTTTTTTAATAAATTTACAACACTGTGTGCGATATATTTAGGCTGCACTAATGGTTGTTTATTTATTAGATATATAATTGGTTCATATAAATTTTTATTTGTTTTTGAAAATTGTAATCTTAAAACTAGAAATTCTCTAAGTAAATTTAATGATTCTATAAAGCTAGGTTCAATTGCTAAAGATTTATTTAAACACTCAAATGAATTTGAAAATTCCTTTTTGAGATAATATATTTTTGCTAAGTTTGTATAACTAATGTGTGATTTTTCATTTATTATTAAGGCATTTTTATAGCTCGCAACTGCAAGATCCAATTTTCCTTTCTTAAAATAGGCTTGTCCCAAATTGTTATATGGATCAAAAAAATTTTTATTCAATCTTATTGCCTCAAGAAAACTTAAGATTGCTTCATCATATTTTGAAATATGAAGATTAACTATTCCTTGTAAGTTATGTAAGATATAAGATCTTTTATTTTCTGTTAAAAGCTGACTTGAGAGGTAAGAAGCCTTTGAATACTCCGCATTATTAATTAAATCTATTAGTTTTGCTATTTTTTCTTTTGCAGGATTTACATTTTCCATACTAGCGCTATGTTAGTTTTCAATTTATACTTATCAACTGTTGTTTAATAAAGGAACTATTTACGCAAATTTTACTCCGATAGTGAAAGCCCCAGTTATTGGCTATAGAATTTCAGGAGAAGATGTTTTAAATATTTTAAAGAAAGTTACAAAAAAAAATTTTTCTAAAGATCATTCTTTAATTCGTGTAGTTAAAATTTACAACCCAGATGGCTCAATATTGGACGAATGCAGTATTGTTTTTTTTAAATCACCTAAATCTTTCACCGGAGAGGATGTATGTGAAATTTTTTTACATGGCTCACCTCTTATAGCTAGTCAGTTTGAGCAATTATTGAAAGATTTAAAAGTTCCCGGCCTAAGATTAGCAAAAAATGGAGAGTTTTCTTATAGGTCTGTTTTGAATACTAAAAATTCTCTAAAACAAGCTAAAGCAATTAATGAAATAATTGCTAATGAGAGCTTTGCAGCCTTAGAATACAATAAAAAACTACTTTTTGAGGGTGATATTGTTAGCGGTCTTGTCCCTTTAAGAGAGGAAATTATAAATACATTCTCAGAAATAACAGCATCGATTGACTTTGTTGATGATGAAGATTTCAATTTTAATCAAATAATCAAAAATATAAGGAAATTTTTTAATAACTGTAATAATTTATTACAAAATAATAGAACAAAATTAGAACAGAAAAATATTTGTAGAATTATGCTGGTTGGTCCAGTAAACGTTGGCAAATCTACTTTATTTAACAAGATGATCGATAAAGATAGAGCAATTGTTACGAATATAAAAGGTACTACTAGAGATATTCTCTCAAATGAATTTATATTTAATAGTAATCAGTTTGAGGTCTTCGATACCGCAGGTCAAAGATCGAAACAAGGTAAAATAGAAAAATATGGCTATAAAAAAGCTCAAAAAATATCAGGAGAAATAGACCATTTTTTTGTATTAATTGATCAAAAGACTAAAAAATCAGACATATCTGCCATTCTCAAAGATTTCCTTATCAACAGGAATTATAGTTTAATTGAGACAAAATCTGATATTTATGCATATAAATCGAAGAATATTAAAATAAATTATAGTTTAGAAAGAGATAAATTATTTCAGAAATTAAAATTATCTTCTATTCATGGCAAATATGTAAAAAATAAACGAAAAAAAACTGACTTTAATTTAGAAGAAATGGATTTTTTGGAAAGAATCTTGGAATATGAGAGAGATATTTTGAAGGAAAAAGATATTTTGATTATAGCACAATTAATTAGAAATATATTAGATGATTTTTCCTTTGAATTTGGTTATATTAATAACGAAGATGTTTATGATAGAGTTTTTAGTAAATTTTGCATAGGAAAGTAGATTGTTTCACGTGGAACATTATGATGTCGTAGTTATAGGGGCTGGTCATGCTGGTATAGAAGCTGCTAATATTTCTGAGAAATATGGCATTAGAACTGCTCTTATTACAAAAAATTACACAGATTTGGGCAAATTATCTTGTAACCCCAGTATTGGAGGCGTCGGTAAGACACATATAGCCAGTGAAGTTGATATGCTGGGTGGAGTTATATGTAAAGTTGGTGATAAATCTGCTATTCATTACAGAGTTTTAAACCTTTCGAAAGGACCTGCTGTTTGGGGCGTAAGAGCACAAATAGATAGAGACTTGTACTCCAAAAATATGAAAAAATACATTAAGTCCTCTAAGATTGACCTTATAGAAGATGAAGTCATCAATATATTGGAAAAAAATAATAAAATTATTGGTGTTGATCTTTTAAATAAAGGAAAAATAAAGTCAAAAGTGGTTATTCTCACAGCAGGTACTTTTCTTAATGGAAAGATTTATATTGGTAATGAGACACAGGAGGCAGGAAGAATAGGTAATAGCTCTTCAAAGGCTCTCGCAAAGTTTATTAATAATAACTTTAAAACAATGAGGTTAAAAACAGGCACACCCCCTAGAATATATGCTAAATCTATTAACTACGATGTTTTAGAACCTCAGCTTTCAGAAAACAATGGCATATTTCTATCATATTTTACAAAACAAAATACGAACAAAAAAATTAATTGTTTCATTACCAAAACAAATAATAAAACCCATAAAATAATAAGGGACAATCTTGACAAATCTGCCATGTATTCAGGCATAATTAAATCCCAAGGGGTAAGATATTGTCCTTCAATTGAGGATAAAGTAACAAAGTTTGGAGATAGAAATGGACATAATATTTTCTTGGAGCCGGAAGGGCTGAAATCAGAACTTGTATATCCAAATGGTATATCAAATTCTTTAGATAAAAAGATCCAATTAAAATTTTTAAGATCAATAAAAGGTTTAGAAAAATGTGAGATCGATCAATTCGGGTACGCAGTAGAGTATGACTCTGTTGACCCTAGGGAGTTAAAAAATAATTTTGAAACAAAAAAAATAGAAAACTTCTTTTTAGCAGGACAAATAAATGGAACTACAGGATATGAAGAAGCAGCAGGTCAGGGTATTTATGCAGCAATCCATGCAGCAATAAAAATAAAAAAAATAAAATTTAGTAAAAAAGTTTTTGAAAGAGATAATAGTTATATCGGTGTATTGGTTGACGATTTAACAAAATTAGGTGTAACAGAACCATACAGGATGTTTACATCAAGAGCAGAAAATAGATTGAAGCTTAGAACTGATAACTCTTACGAAAGATTTTCATCAGTTATAAATTCTAAGACTTTTAATAGAACTGAATATTATTTGATTTCAAAAAATATAAAAGATGAGAAAAAAATATTAAGCAAATTAATACAACTCAAATATTCACCTAATGATTTGATGAAAAAAAATATTAAAGTGAAAAAAGATGGAAAGGTAAGAAATGGATTTGAGGTTTTAAAATTTTTAGATCCTTTTCCAGAAAAATTTAAAAATTTCTTTGGTATAGCTATAAACCAAAAATTATTAACTAAAATATATTTTGATTCAAAGTATGATGTTTTTTATGAGAGAGAAAAAAAATCATTTGATAAATTGAATAAGAATAAAAATATGAAGTTGACAAATATAGACTTCAATAAGATCCCTTCTTTATCTAAAGAAATTCTGGAAAAATTAAATAAACATAAACCAGAAAATTTATACGATGCTGGGAAAATATCAGGTATTACTCCCAGTGCACTCTTTCAAATCGTCAAACACAAAAAAATAAAAGGAACTAAGGTTGCTTAATGAAAAGTTAGTAAAGTTTTGTTACGATAATTTCAATGATGGGAAATCAATTTTGTCTAAACTTTATGAATATAAAAAAATATTAACTAAAGAAAATGAGTCTATGAATTTAATAGGTAAAAGTACAATTGATGATTTAGACCAAAGGCACTTACTTGACTGCATTCAGATATTTAAATACTTACCCCATCAGGATAAATTTTTAATGGACATAGGAACAGGTGCCGGTCTTCCAGGGATTATCATGTCAATAATAGGCTTCAAAAACCTTCATTTAGTTGAGAAATCGCCAAAAAAATCTTTGTTCCTAGAAAATTGCAAATTGCGACTTGGATTAAATTACGTAGTACATAACAAGTCTATTACAGATATATCTAATATTAATGTTGACTGTATAACAGCACGTGCCTTCGCTTCAATTGAAAAAATATTATCGATGACCAAAAAAATTATTAACAAGAAAACAAAGTTTATACTATTAAAGGGAAGGTCTTATTTAACAGAGCTAGAAAGAATAGATCCAAAAAAATATTCTTGGGAAATGCATCCAAGCATCACTTCAGATGAATCCAAAATAATAATCATGGGCACTAAATGATTATTACTATAGCCAATCAGAAGGGTGGTGTCGGAAAAACAACAACTGTAGTTAATCTAGCAACAGCACTAGCCTCAATAGATAAAAAAGTTTTAGTTATTGATATGGACCCGCAATACAATTCATCTATGTCTTTCAATGCTTATAACACTAAACTATCTATTTACAGAGTTTTTAGTAATGAGGTAACTATTAAAGACGCTATACAAAAATCTCAAATACCAAGACTTGATGTTATTTCTGCTTGTGAAGATCTTGCTGCTGCAGAGTATGAGTTAGCTGATGATGATGATAGAAATCTTCTTTTAAAAAAATACATAAGTAATATAAAAGACAATTACGAATATATTTTTATTGATACTCCTCCAACACTTGGTTTATTGACAGTCAGCTCCTTAACGGCAAGCGATGAGGTATTAATACCAGTGCAATGTGAATTTTTTGCTTTAGAGGGATTATCTAAATTAATTAAGACAATTGAATTAGTAAAAAATAATTTAAATATTAATCTGAAACTTAATGGAATAATATTGACAATGTACGATAGAAGAAATTCATTATCATCACTGATTGAGAAAGAGGCTAGAGAATATTTTGATACAAACGTATATAGATTTAATGTTCCTAGAAATGTGACATTATCCGAAGCGCCAAGTCATGGTCTTCCCGCAATCATCTATGATTTAAAATGTAGTGGATCACAAGCATACATAGCTTTAGCGAGAGAATTCATAGAAAGGAGCAGCATTTATGGCAGTTAATAAAAAATTAGGAAAGGGCCTATCATCATTGCTAGGTAATAAAGAAAAAAATCAAAATAAGACTCCTGACAACAAAGGCTTGTTATTAATTCCAATTGAAAAGATATTCAGGGACGAAACACAACCAAGAAAAGAATTCAATAAGAATAAAATAGAGGAATTATCACAATCAATCAAAAAAAATGGCTTAATACAACCACTTATAGTTACCAAAAGAGATTTAGATACCTTTTTATTGGTAGCTGGCGAAAGAAGATGGAGAGCAGCCCAAAGTACCGATCTTAAGGTGTTGCCAGCTTTGTTGCTCCCCAATGATCTTGATAAAGACGAAATTTCTTTAATTGAGAATATCCAAAGAGAGGATCTAAAAGTATCAGAAGAGGCAAAAGCTTATCAACGTTTAATTGAAAAGAACAATTATACTCATGAAACATTGTCTAACGTAGTTGGGAAAAGTAGACCACATATAACAAATCTATTAAGGTTATTAGATTTAGACGATTACTTCTTTGATTTACTGAATAGTGGCAAAATATCTATGGGGCACGCTAGGGTGCTGGTAGGCAAGACACCAAATGACTTCGATGGGCATACTTTAAAACGGATCGCTTCTGGCAATATCTCTGTCCGAGACTTAGAAAAAGATAATAGAAAGATAAGTACAAATAATCCAAACTTAATACAGGAAGAGAATATATTAAGTAACACAATAGGCTTCAAAACAAAAATTACTTACAATAAAACAGGAAGAGGAAATATAAAAATTTTCTATGAAAATTTAGAACAGTACAATTTTTTGATTAATAAGTTAAAAAACTAAATTTCTTATATTTTACTTCGTTTTTTAATTGCATAAACAATTCTTTAATATTTAAACCAGACTTTTTAGCTATAAATATTTCTTTTCTAATTTGTAAAATGAAATTAAAAGTATCATTAGTTTTAGGGTCAGCTGAGTAATGGGATTTATTTATTTGATATTTAGAAAGCTCAGATTGAATAAGATATGGCTGAGATATACAATAGTTAATTAGGTTTTCATTATTAACATCAAAATAATCACTAAAAAATATTTTTAAATCCTTCACAAAATCATACCCGTTAATAACTAAATATTTTCTAATTAATTTTTTATAATTTTTATAGTCCGTAAAAATAACTTTTTGGAATCTACGACTTGCAATATCTTCTATAAGCTTTGTATTATTTAAATTAAAAACAGCTAGTTCTTTACTTCCAAAAAGTTCATTTGAGCCTTCAATATCATCAGGTTTAGCCTTGTAGGTAATCCTTATATTAGATTTATTTGCAAATTTTTTGATTACAAAATCATAAAAACAACAAATTTCTTCACTGACCTGATTAATTAACAGTGTCTTATCTTCTTCAAAAGATATAAAACTTTCTATCAGCTCAATATTATTTTTATTCATTACAAATTAAATCAGATTCATTTAAATTATTAATAAAAACTTTTACAAAATAATCAACATTTTCGATCTTAATTTTTTCAACTGCACTTTTATTACTAATAAATTTATCACCTGCTGCTAAAACATAAAATTGAGATAAATCATTTTCATAAAAATGTGTGTAACATTCAAAATCTGTATCATAAATTTTCAAATCTATTGAACTACTTACCCTCTCACGATCAGAGGTATTATCAATATTAGTTATAAAAAGATTATATGAGTGAGATATTCTAGCCTGTATTTGAAATTTTGAATTTCCATCTAGCATCCCAAAATTATTTAAGTGTTTTTGTAGCTGATTTGATAGCATCAGGCCATCATAACCACCACCTATATATGCAACTGAGAGTTTAATTTCCTTTTTTTCTTGATTATTTATACAAGATAAAAGTATTAAATTAATTAGTAATAATATTAATAATTTTATCTTGGACATTAATTACCTTAATTATTTTTTTATCTGATATTTTATTTCTAATTTTATCTAATTGATATATAGATTTTAAAATTTCTTCCTGTGAATAACCTTTTTCAGTATCAATCGTTGTTACTAATTTACCTTGAATTTGTATTGGTAATATAATTTTATCATCTATTAGAAGGTCTAAGTTAACGTCAGGCCATAGCGAAAAATTTTTAGAATTAAACAAACTTTGATTTATTGAAATAGCTAATCTAGGAAGAATAGGAAATATACATGTGAGAATTTTTTTGCTAAGGGGACTATTGTGAAGAAAAGTCTTTGTTTTCTCCAAATAATTGAAAAGGGTATAAATATCAGCAACACACTTATTTAAGGAAAAATTTAAAATATTTTTTTCGATATTATGAACAAACTTTTCAACATTTTCCTCAACACCATTTTGGACTAAACTTTTTTCATTTGAAAAATATCTTTCTATCCTATGAATTAAATTCTTTGAGCTTTGTATACCTTCATCTGTCCACTCTAACTCTCTATCAGGAGGGGAGTCAGATATCATAAAAATCCTTGTTGCATCAATACCGTAGCTACTTAGAATTTCATCAGGTTCTATAACATTTTTTTTTGATTTTGACATTTTCTCGCAAGGTCCTTCTTTGATCACTTCTTTAGTTTTTAGTCTAATAAGAGCTCCATTTTTTGATACGACTTCTTTAGGCATTACCCACTCATTCTTGGATGTTCTAAATGTTTTATGTGTAATCATCCCTTGAGTAAATAATTGCTTAAAAGGCTCATCAACATTAAAACCATATATATCTCTGAGAGCTTTCATAAAAAATCTTGAGTACAGGAGATGGAGTATTGCGTGTTCAATTCCACCTATATATTTATCTACTGGCAATAGGTTATCAATCTGTTTTGAGTCAAAAGGACTATTTAATTTATTATTCAGAAAGCGCATGTAATACCAAGATGAGTCTACAAATGTGTCAAGCGTATCAGTTTCCCTGAACGCAGTTTTATTCATTTTAGGGCAAGTAAGTTTTCTCCAGTCCTCTTTTTTGAGCAATGCGTTGCCTTTACCTTCTAAGTTTACATTATATGGCAATAATACAGGTAATTCATCTTTATCAAGCACTCGATAAGTACCATCCTCATAATAAATTACTGGTATAGGACAACCCCAATACCTCTGTCTTGAAACACCCCAGTCTCTTAATTTGAAATTAACTTTTTCATTTCCAATCCCTTCTTTTTTGAAATGATTAACAATTTTTTCAATAGCGTCTTTTTTTTCTAAACCATTTAATAATGGAGAATTAATTACTTTTCCCTCACCTGAAAACGGAAGTTTACCATCCTCACATTCAACCACTTTTATTATTGGCAAAGAGTATTTGTTGGCAAATTCAAAATCACGCTCATCATGAGCAGGGCATCCAAATATTGCCCCCTCTCCATAAGTATCAAGTACAAAATTTGCAATATAGATGGGTATTTCTTTATCTAAAAGAGGATGTTTACAGTTTAAATTAAGCTTTATTCCAAGTTTTTCTTTCTCATCACTAATTGATGTAAAAGTATTTTTAATATCTTCAATTGATTTTTTATCAAGAGAGTCACTAACTATTTTGTGATTAACAGAAACAGCTATGAATGTTGCACCGTATATAGTATCGGGCCTTGTAGTAAAAATATTTAAAAAATCAGTACTCCCAGATATTTCAAATTTTATTTCTGCTCCTATTGATTTTCCAATCCAATTCTTTTGCATAGTTTTTACCTTTTCTGGCCATAAATCAAGACTGTCTAAGCCAGTTAAAAGTTCTTCTGCATAATTTGTAATTTTAAAAAACCATTGTGATAAATTTTTCTTTTCAACTTCAGCTCCTGTTCTCCAACCTTTTCCATCAATTACTTGTTCGTTGGCTAAGACTGTTTGATCAACTGGATCCCAATTTACCAAAGCATCTTTTTTATATGCAAGACCAGCATTATAAAGATCAATAAACAGTTCTTGCTGATGCTTATAATACTCTTCATTGCATGTTGCAAGTTCGCGATCCCAATCCAAGTCTAAATCAAGTTTTTGAAGCTGTCTTTTCATGTTCTTTATATTCTGCAAAGTCCAATCTTGTGGATGAGTCTTAAATTGTATAGCTGCATTTTCTGCAGGTAATCCGAAAGCATCCCACCCCATAGGATGTATGACCTCGTCACCTTTTAGCTTGTGATATCTGGCACATATGTCTCCAATTACATAATTTCTTACGTGCCCCATATGAATGTTCCCAGAGGGATAAGGAAACATTTCTAAGATATATTTTTTAGATGACAATATTAAGAAGTTTTAGATAAGCCACCGGCTATCTCAAGAATTTTTAATATAATTTTTTTCTCTTCATCAGGGTAATTCTTATTATCTGATACCCATGTCTCATTAATTTTATCTTCACATAGAAAAGTAGCAGACACTCCTGATGTAATGAGTTCACTTGAAGTTACCTGTATTTTAATAAGACATCTTTGATTTTCAATACCAAGAGAGTAAATCCAATCAGTTTCGATAAAGCCCCCTTGATTATCTGCGATTTTTAAGGGGTAATTATTAGTAACTTTTAAAGATCCATTCCACAGATAAGGATTTATGTTATTTTGGTAAACAACCTTATTGTTTCCTCCTCCTATCAAATCATTAATCTCTCCAGCTATGTCAAAAAGTCTTTCGCCTTCCGATCTTTCTCTTGCTTTACACCTTTCCCATCTTTTAGAGCCTTTTTTGTATCTCGATGAATTAGCAGGGTTATCACATTCACCATACAATTCATCTAATTCACTCATATTTTTATCATGGTTGCCCGAGCAGGCTTGTAAAAGAAATATAAAAGATAAAATAATTGAAAACAAATATTTTGGCATCAACAACAAATTAGATCAATTTAATTAAAAATAAACAAAAAAAAACCAGGGGCTATTTAGCCCCTGGTTTATAAAAGTAAAGTTATCTTACGATTAGAAGCTTACGTTTGTTCCTACTGCAACAACAGTTTCACTTGTTGTGTTAGTTGGGGCAGCTGCACCAGCACCTGTTAAGCTACTCATCTCAGCAAATACTGAAGCACCACCACCTAATGATTGTGAAAGTGTAATATCAGTTTTTGAAGATGAATTACCAGAAGAACCGGCATCAAAGCCTGAGTAACCAATAGCAATAGCTGCAGAACCTACAGTTGTTGAGTAAGAAGCTGAGTATGCTTCACCTTCTGTAGCAACACCAGCAGTATCGTTACTTGTTGATTCAAAACCAACGCTTAATGTACCGTTACCTGCAGTCATTGTTAACGCAGCACCAGTTGATGCGTAGTTAGTACCTGCTTCGTCAGTTTCAGCTGAAGATGCAGTTAATGACATTGTTCCGATAGGCATAGTAATTGAAATACCAGAACCTGATATTGTTCCATCACTAATTTGGTCACTGTGACCGCCTGCAGAACCAGCTGTACCATCATAGAAGTGTGTTCCAGTTATTGACATGTCGCCAATAGATGCAGTACCACTAAAACCAGAACCGTCGTCTACGTTAATAGCAACGTCGTTGGTATGTGTAACTTGGTTTGAGTCAGCATGTGTTACTAATTCACCAACTAAACCTGTTCCACTAGGAACAGCCACGTCGTTAGCAATAGTAAGTGAACCATTTGCAAAACCAAATGTTAATGCTGTTAAACCTGTTGCAGTAGTGTCATTACCAGTACCATCAGGATCGTTTGAGATTGAACCACCAGCAGAGATTGTTACACCACCGTCAGTTGTTGTTGACATTGCGAAAGAGATAGCACCACCAATGTGTTGGTCTGCATTACCTTCAGCATCAACATAAGCAGCAGTCATAGAACCGCCTACTGAGATATCTGCATTTGCAGCTGTTGAAAACAGAGCAGCTGATAAAGCAGAAATCGTTAATAGTATTTTTTTCATAATAAAATCCTTTCTTATTATTAGATCTAATACGTGTTTAGATACTACTTATAAATACAATTTTTTAATTAATTTTATTAAAAATTAAAGCTTTAAGGCTAAAATGTTGCATATTTGCAACACTAAACATTATGAGTTTATTGAATACCCAAAAAAATCACCTTTAACTGAAAATAGACCCATTTTTTGCCAATATTTCCTCTGCATTTCAAGTGACTCATAAAATTCATCTTTGTGTTTTACAAATTCGTCTTTACTGACTGATTTTTTATGGACCCCTGAACCTATTTGGCGCATGCTTGCTGTGTGAGAGAAAAAAGCCTTCCTTTTTTCCTCATCAAATTCAGAGTTTATTTCAAGGAAATCATATATTTTCTTTTGGTAATACTCTGGATCTTCGACCAATTCCTCGTACTTAATATCAAGTATATTATCTTTTTTGATTACAGATTTGTTCCAATAAATATTTATAGCTTCAAAATTTGCCATAAATACACCTATATTAAAAAAACTGGCACTATAAGGTATGTTTGTAACGTATCTTTGTTTAAATAATGAAATAGCAACATCCCACGGGTTTCTGAATGTTCTAATTATTTTAGATTTTGGAAGAATTTTATTTAAAAAACCAACATATAAAAAATTATCTGGAAGTTTGTCTACTATCTTTCTGTGATTTCCTCTCAAATAGTCTGTTCTTTTAAGATAAATTTTTCTGAATTCATCAAAAAATAAATCTACATCCTTATTTTCAAAATTTTGCGTAAAATTGTAAATAAGATCGCGAGCGCTTAAAAGTTCGCCACCACTTGTTACTTCATTATTCGATGCAATGAACGATTCAATTAACGTTGTACCAGACCGGGGCGTACCAAGAATAAAAAAATTATTTTCTCCAAAGAGATCTTCGCTGTCATTTTCTTTTAATATTTTTTCTTCAAAACAATCTATAATTTTCACAATATCTTTTTGATACTCGAACGAGTTATATCTCAAAGAATTCATTATTTCTTTATTACCAATTTCATAGAAGTCTTCAGATTTTTTTTTATCCTTATTGTTATAATAAATCGCTAACCCAAAATAAATAGGATGAACATACCAAAATCTTTTTATTCTATTTTCATATTTATTATCATATTCTTCCAATTGTTTTTTAGCAGTAAATAAAAGTTTTTCATCTATTAATTCTTTATTCACATTTGATAGCAAATAAAAAATATCTGGGTAAAAATCATTTGCCAATATTCCCATAAGCATGTCCTCGTTTTCTTTGTCTTGATTTAGTGCTACATGTATCTCAGTTTTAAGCTTTATAGCATTTGCAAAATGTACATTACCTACATTAATATCTTTTATATTATTTAGTGCTTTATCAACAAGCTCCATAGACTTTTTAAAATCTCTTAATTTTAAATATATTTCTGCTGGTACCATGTAGCATAGTGGCGAGCCACTATCGATATTTGTAGCTTGCTCGTACATGTAAATCGATTCTTCATAGTCCTCAACTGATTTTTTACAAACACCCATATTAATGTAATAATCAAAATCTTTATCTATGGAACCTGTGTGATAGAAATTTTCCAAAATATCCATTGCACTATGATATTGCGATTTTTGAATGAAAAGGTATGCCATTACCTTTACTATATTTTTATTATTTTTGTTAGTTCTATAAAGTTTTTTGCATACAGAGTATGCTTTTTCAATATTTTTGTTTTTTATTAGATTATAAAGTTCTAAAATTTCCTTTTCCATTTATTTAATATATAGATAATTGATTAAATGTCTTTTTTAAACAAATTTAAATATCATTACCATGTCAAAAATGTAGATACTCTAATTAAACAAGAAAAGTACGATGAATTTTTCGATTATCTTGAAAATTTAAATCACTATAAAAATATATTTTATGAAATATCTCTTAAATATATTTCTAACTCTATTAAAGTTTACAACAAAGATGTCACTAATAAAAAAATTATTTGGATCAATTCCTTTTTAAGAGATGATTGCAAATATTTAAATTCATTTATCACTTATTATTCACAAAACTATGAATCATTAGCACAGAATGTAAATTCCTACAAATCTGAAATAGATCTATTAGTAACAAAAAAAGAGGATATCAATTTTAATGTATTAGTTAATCATTCTTATTTTTTTCAGTGGATGATTTTAAATAATACAAAATGTAAATTCAAATTTTTAGAGAATGACATACCTTTTTTTTCAAGTGAGAATAATTATAATTTTACTAAACAAAATTTATCTCAAGCTTATATTATTATATTGAACAATCCTTATGAGGTTTATTCAAAAATTAAAAAATCTAATAATAACCAACAAGAGATTGCAAGAAATATTTTTTTAAATTTAGATCAGAGGGCAAATGATGAATTATATAAGAATGTTAACTTTAAATTTTCAAATAAAGGTTGGCGCGTCCATACTGAAAGTTGGACAGATGCCAATGTTATAGACTCTTTAAGAGGAAAAATAATTTCGAAAAAGGAACTATGCAATAATACTTTTGAGACTCTAAGTTCGGTAATTCTTCATCTAATACAATCAGGTGCACAGATGGAATTAAACTATAATTTGATTGAAAAATTTATTGAAAGTAACGAGCCCCCTAAATACCAGGAAATTTTTGATATATCAAATAAAGAAAAAAAATTTCTCAATAAGCACGTAGATGATATTCTTACAACATTTGATATTTAATTATTTATTATGAGTATAAATTATCAACAACTTGAAAAGATAAATAAATTCTTAAAAAATTTTCCGTCTGCTAGACTTCAAATTGTTACTAAAAATCGAGACAGTAAAATTATCAAAGACCTCATAGACAAGGGTTACCGCTTATTTGGTGAAAATAAAGTTCAAGAAGCTAATGAAAAATATAAAAATTTTGCATTAGAAAATTTACGTCTACATTTAATTGGACCACTACAAACTAATAAAGTTAGAGCAGCCCTAGAATTATTTAACACTATAGAAAGTATTGATAGGGAAAAATTAGTAAAAGAAATTGTTAAAGTTCAAAATAACTTTAAAACAAAAACTTCAAACTTTTTTATACAAGTCAATATTGGGGAAGAGGAACAAAAGTCTGGAGTTTTACCTGAGAATTTAGATTATCTTTATGCTATGTGTGTTCAAAACAGCTTAAATATTTCTGGTTTAATGTGCATACCTCCTTTTGACCAAAATTCAAAAAAATATTTTGATAAATTAAGATCTCTAAGAGATAAACTTAACCCTAATTTAAAACTAAGTATGGGAATGAGTAATGATTATGAAATTTCCTTAAAGTGCGGGTCTAACTTAATTAGAGTAGGGTCAAGAATATTTAGTTGAATAAATTAACTTTAATATTTTTACTCTTTTTTAACAGTCTATATGCTATTGAAGTCACATGTAGTTTTGAGGAGGTTTATAAGAATGGAGAAGTACAAGAAGGTATACTTATGATGAAGGACAATTTATTGAGATATCAGTATGCAAAAGATGATCTTTTTACAATTATATCTAAACATGATCAATTTTATTTAGTGAGAAATGACTCTAAAGTTGTACAAAAGTTATCTAATAATACTGAGTCTTTGAAAAATTTTATGAATTTAGCTTCAGATTACCCAAATATAGAAGATATTTACCAAAATAATAATATGTTTATAAGGGTAGAAAAAAGTAAAAGCAATTTTATCAAGAGATTGTCTATTAAATCTGACGAGGTAAATTTAAGTGTGAATATTTATAATTGTAATTTTACCTCAATTGATAATAAATATTTTCGATACTTTAATTTTGTAGAATATGCTAAATAGGGACTTGATTGATTAAATTTAATTGTAACAACTATTTAATTAAACAAACTTTAACTAGTTATTTAGAAAATAAAAATATTTCTCTAGCCTCAGAAAATGAAAGTTTCTTTACCACTATTAATGTTCGTGAAACGGAAAAAAGTATTTATTTAATTATCGATAGCTTTGAAATAGAACTATCAATTCCAGTAGATTTAAATTTTCTTTCATCTGAGATTTTAAAATCTATTGCTGATATAAATCTAAAAATTAGAAGTTATAACTATTTCCCCTATCAACGTCTTGTCAAAAATTCAAAAAAAAGAACACTGCTTAGTGATATACAAAATACCATATTAAATAATATCTTACTTTCTAAAGAGGGAGTCGATAAAGACCTACTTTATAAGAGAATTTGGAAAAGAGATAAATCAATTCAGATTAATAAATTAGATACTCATTTAACAAATCTTAAAAATAAATTAAATGATGATTTAGACTTGAATGTAAGTTTTCACTCTCACGAAAAAAAACTTCGTTTACTTATTGATTAAAATATCTCTTTTTCCAGAATGATTTGGAGGCGAAACCACTCCTCTTTGCTCAAGTGCTTCCATAATTCTAGCTGCTTTATTATAGCCGACTTGAAAATTCCTTTGAAGGAAACTTGTAGAAGCTTTATTAGTAGATTTTATTAGGTCTATTGCCTTAGATACGAGAATTTCGTCCTCATCACTCAAACTATCAAAGTTTTCATCATTATTTTTAATTATTTCGTCTAATTCATCAAGGTACTCAACTGCCTGACTTCTCTTTATTTCTTTTATTAGTTTGTTTACTTCGTTGTCAGATATAAATGCTGACTGATAGCGAATAATGTTACCTCCATTCTTTGACATAAGCATGTCACCATTTCCAAGTAATTGTTCCGCACCAATCTCCCCTAAGACTGTTCTACTGTCATATTTACTTGCAACTTGAAAACTTATTCTTGAGGGAAAATTTGCTTTAATACTTCCTGTTATGATATCCACACTTGGTCTTTGTGTTGCCATAACTAAATGTATGCCACATGCTCTTGCCATTTGAGCAAGTCTTTGAACATAATGTTCGACCTCTTTACCTGCAGTCATCATTAAGTCCGCCATTTCATCAATAAAGACTATAATATAGGGAAGCTTTTCAATCGACTTTTGATTGTAACCCTCTAAACTTCTTGTATTCTCTTCATTCATGAGCGAATACCTTCTCTCCATCTCTTTACAAACCCATTTAAGAGCGATGATTGCTTTTTTTGGTTCAGTAACAACTGGTGTAAGTAAATGTGCAATATCGTTGTAAACACTTAGTTCTAACATTTTAGGGTCAATTAGTATTAAACGTAATTCTTTGGGAGAAAATTTATATAAAACACTTGCCAGTAATGTATTTATAAAAACAGATTTACCTGAACCTGTTGTACCTGCAACTAACAGATGAGGTGTTTTACTCAAATCAATTACCTCTATATTTCCAGATATATCTTTTCCAATGCAAATAGGTATTTTTAAAGAAGTATTTTTAAAATTATCATTACTTAATAATTCTTTAATCGTTACTGTTTCACGTTGATCGTTTGGGACTTCAACACCTAAATATTGTGTCCCATAAATTTGAGCTATACGAACTGCTCCAACGCCCATACTCCTAGATATGTCATCAGCTAGATTTATAATTGTATTAATTTTAATTCCTGCTGCTGGTAAAATTTCAAATAAAGTTACTACTGGGCCAAGTTTTACATTAATAACTTTTATATCTATATTAAAATCTTCGAAAACTCTTTCCAGTAATTCTGAATTAGCTTTAATACTTTCTTTATCAGATCTGTTTCTATCAGTCGGTTTGTCAGTATCCAAAATGTCTAAAGATGGTGAGTTATAATTACTTTTTAGATCTAAGTCTTCGATATCATTTTTATTTTCTTCTTTAGGTTCTGATTCCACAGAAGATAAAGAAACTCTATTAATTAAAGGTTCTTTTTTTACACTCTTATAATTTTTTAATTTATTTTCATTATATTTAAATATTTTTGTAATATTTATTTTTGGAATACTAAATAAATTGAAGATATTTTGTGAAAAAAGGTAAATGACAATTCCAAAAATTGATAATGCATAACTAACATAATCAAGTTCATGAAGTGTATACAAGTGCAAAGCAAAAATTCCCCATTCTTGTATTGAATCAATAAATTTAAGCTCAACTCCAATGACTATTAAAGCTTGGGGAATTATAATCAGGCTAATAAAAAATAATAATAATCTTATAAAAAAATATCTAGGAGGTCTTTTAACCAATATTAACAAAGAATATATAAAGAAAAAAAGAATTACTAAATATCCAAGAACGCCGAAAGTATAAAAAATAAAGCTTGCAAAATACGACCCAATATCACCTAATAAATTATTAGACATGCTGCTCGTGCTTGTCAAAAAGGAGTTATCATTTATATCAAATGATATCAAAGCTAAACCTGTCAGAATTGAAATTAAGAAAAAAAACATTGCATATAAATACCTTAATGACTGTAAGATTTTCTCTTTAATGATGTCTGGAATATAGTTATTCTTCATTATCTTAAATATATGCGTCTAAATGAAAAATAAAATACATAAATATGATTTTTTAATTGTTGGAGCGGGCCTAATTGGATCTATAGCTGCGTTAGCTTTATGTAAAAATAAATTTAAAGTTTTAGTAATAGATAAGAAAAAAAAAATCCCAGTTGATGAAAGAACTCTGGCAGTGAATGCAAATTCTAAGGATTTTTTAAGTAACCTAGGTATATGGGCTAGTTTAAAATCAAAACCTCAACCCATAAATAAGATTATCATCAAAGATTATATTAATGAATCTCCATTGATCTTCGAAAATTCATCTGAAGCTATGGGCAATGTAATACTCAATTCTGAAATGCTTAAAATAGTGAGAGAAAAACTTGAAAACTTAAAAATTTTGAAGACAAATATAGATTTAAATCCAAATATTCTGTTGCCAAATGAAAATATAATTATTAATAAAGAAAATTATATATTTAAAAAGATAATAATAAGTGTTGGAAAAAATAATAATCTTAATCTAAACCATAAGAGTATCAAATTCGATCAAGGGCATAATTCTTTTGTAGGTTTTTTCGAGCATGACAAAGATCATCAGAACTATGCTTATGAAATTTTTAATCCTTACGGACCTTTGGCCGTTCTGCCATCTCCATCAAATAATAAAAAAAAATCTACATTTATTTACTCTACAAAAAATGAAATCTCCTCAAGACAAATACAATCATTAATTAAAAAAAAATTCAAACAATCTCATGGTCAATTATATTTTGAAAAATCAATGTACAAATTTCCCATAACACCTCATTTAAGAAAAAATAATAAAGATTTTATTTATTTAGGAGATAGTCTTAAATCAATTCATCCAGTTGCCGGTCAGGGTTGGAATCTAGGGATTAAAGACATACAAAAGTTAATTATGATGTCTAGAACTTATCCATTAAGTTATAAAGATTTCAATTCAATTTACTATTCAAACAGAATTTTTGAGAGTACTCTTTATTTTAGCTTTACATCCATATTAAATTATTTATATGAAAATAAGAATCCTATTAACACTAAAATTATTAAAGTTGGTTATTCTAGTTTAAGTAATTTTCAGCTTTTGAGAGATTTGTTTATAAAACAAGCCATGGGAAGAACTAATTTAATTTAGCTGGCTTGGTCCTTTACTACTGACTACTTGAAAAGTGTTCAGGTCAAGAATAGAATTAATTGTATTAATTCTTGATAAAATATTAGGGGACTCAAGTATTGCTTGTTTGTCTATCTTATTAAACGGGGCTAACATAGCTAATGTAGATAAAAGTTGTAAATTTGAAGTTTCCGCAAGTACTTCTTTGTCTATGTCTAGTTTTTTCATTTTAAAAAAATTTGTATACTTTTGAATTAACCCATTTCTATCCATACTTGGTTCCATATTATCAAGATCGTCGTAATAGTCCTGACAATCAATTGACGCTTGATAATATCCTTTTGGCGTAAGATTTCTTTCATGAAGGACAAATCTGCAAACACCCTCCAAATTTAACACTAGCCTATAATCAGGTGTTTCAATGTAAGAGGTAATTTTACCAATACAACCCATTTGAAATAATTCATTATTGTTATTTTTCGGTTGTATTATTCCGATCATCCTATTGTTTTTAAGACTATCCAAAGTCATTTTGATATACCTTTCCTCAAAAATATTTAGAGGGAGCTTTCCAAAGGGAAGTAACAAAACGTTATCTAGTGGGAAAATTGGGATAGAGCTCGGTAAGCCTTCTATATCTACTTGAAATAATTTTTTTATATTATCTTCCATTATTTAAACATCATACTTGATAGTTTCTTTCGAGCATCAATAACGTT
The DNA here is from genome assembly GCA_902557145.1 of uncultured Alphaproteobacteria bacterium. Classification (GTDB taxonomy): domain Bacteria; phylum Pseudomonadota; class Alphaproteobacteria; order HIMB59; family HIMB59; genus HIMB59. The sequence goes on from CACDYZ010000003.1 coordinate 103,187, forward strand.
TGGATCATTAAATCCTAACAAATCAAAATATTCTAAAAGTTTTTTTTTTACCATATCATCATTCCAACCGGAATCTTGTTCAAATATTTTTAAAAGCTCATTAAAGCCTTTTTCAGTTTCTGCTGCAGATAGGTAACTCTCGGCTAATTGAAAACGTAAATTTTTGTCTTGAGGATCATTCTTAACCTGTGCCTCTAACTTTTCATATGTAAGATTAACTTTTTCACTGCTTGTATTTTCGAGAAGTTTTTTAATTTTTAAAATTTCATCATTATTTGAAATATTTTCATCAAAAGACTCAAACATTTCTTTTGCTGCATCATATTTCTTAAGCTGAATCATGCACCTCAATAAACCAGCAATAATTTTTGGGTTTCCTGGATCCATACCAACGAGTTTTTCAAATAGGATCATTGATTCTTCGAATTTTTTATCTTTGAACATAAGATCTGCTTCATCAATAAGTTTTGGAATTTCATTTCCTGGGGTAGCATCAATCATTTTATCAATCATTATTTCAATTTTGCTCTCTGGTTGAGCACCTTGAAATGCATCAATTGGTTTACCATCAACAAACCCATAAACAGTCGGTATAGATTGTATATTTAGTTGAGAAGCAATACCTTGGTTTTCATCTACATTAATTTTAGCAAGAATAATTTTACCATTTTTTTTAGTTACAACTTTTTCCAAAGCAGGAGTTAATTGTTTGCAAGGGCCACACCAAGGGGCCCAAAAGTCAACTATTACAGGGGTTGATTTAGATTTTTCGATAACTTCATCTACAAACTGATCCTGATTAATATCAATTATAAAACTCATATAATAGAAATAGTATCAAATGTGTTATTTACAAGAATTCTTATAATACCTTTTACCTTGATAGCTACAAAAAGGAAGTTTATAAGGATATACTTCTAAAAATGATAATTAGCGGGCGTAGCTCAGGGGTAGAGCGCAACCTTGCCAAGGTTGAAGTCGAGGGTTCGAATCCCTTCGCCCGCTCCAAAAAAACTAAATAAAACCCCTGTTAGATTTAATTTATAATCCTTAATGTTTCATAATTTAATTTATCTTTATATTTGAAAAATATGTATCTCCATCAATGAACCCAATCTTTTTATAGTTTAATTTATCTAATAATTGGTAAACAATATCTTTGTTTTTGTCCCAAATTTCTACTTGAAGATAGCAATGATTATTTTTTAAAAGCTCAATGAGTCCTTTAAGAACAAAAAACTCAAATCCCTCAACATCTATTTTAACTGTTATGACTTTATTTCTAAAACTTAAGACTTCATCACCTTTATGTATTAAAACATCTTCACCATCCTTGTTATTTTCAGATATTGCAAAACCTGATGTCTGAATTAATTCACCTTTATTTCTTGAACTACCCTTTAAAGTTTCTTTTCTCTCTCCTAATCCATAATTAAATGTATTTATTTTATCTTGTAAATTATTTTTAAGAATATTTTTTGTTAAAATATTAAAATTTCTATTATTTGGCTCATACGAATATATATAATCAAAGTTTTTTGACAACAAGATAGAATAAAAGCCAATATTCGCTCCTACATCAATTAATATATTAGATTTAATTTTTAAACTATTTTTAATCAAATATTTCATTCTATGTTGTTCATAATTTTTCAGAAAATATGTTTTTCTTTCTATACTTTCACGAATATCAATTTCAAAAATAAAATTATTAATATTAATATCTATTTTATACCTACCAATTAACATTAAATAACGTCTAACTAAACTTGGATATAGCCTTCTTACAATTGGTATCTCTAAGATGTTCATTTATGCGAATATTTTTGTTCTACAAAGTTCATATAAATATATTTAATGGAATACATATTTTTTCTAGCTTATCATAATCTCACAATAAAATTTGTATCAATAAAACAAATGCAATTAATATAAAAACACCCCCAACAAATCTCTGTAATAAGATTGCCTTACTTTTGATAAGCCTAAAAGCTGTGCTAGATGTAACTAAAAATGTTAATAGAATATACCACAAAGCATCTACAATGCTGGCAGTAAAAATTAAGTAAATATTAAAAATCACATCATTGTCAACTGACATAAATTGAGAATAAATAGCAACAAACCAAATAAATATTTTCGGGTTTAGTAAAGAAATGCTAAGACCCTGAAAAAAAGACGCCATCCCACCATTTAAATCTTTTTCAGGAAAATCTAAGGTATCCTTACTTAATATTGATTTGATTCCTAAATAAATTAGAAAAAAAATAGATAATATTCTTATAGTATTGAAAAAAAATAAGTCTGTTTTGATAACTAAGGCAATTCCAAGAACTGCGAAAAGTGCATAAATTCCTATCCCAATTCCATGTCCTAAGGAAGTTAAAATTCCATGATATCTATTTTTAAAAATAGCATTATTAATTACTACAACCATGCTAGGTCCTGGGGACATGGCACCGAGAATGCAAACTATAAATATCTTTAAAAAAATTATAATAGACATAATGTCTAATTAAAATTTTCTTTAATTTCTATTTTATTTAAATTCGATAAATTAATTTTTTTTTTCAGATTTGTAGAAGCATTTGTATAAATAATTTTTTTGCAATATTTCCAAATAGGTAAATCTTTGTTACTATTGCCAAAATAATCAAATTCAATAATATTTAACTTCTCATTAATAAATTTAACTTTATTACTTCCAACCATATTAAAATTGTTTTTAGTGCCAAATGACTCAAAAAATATTTTGAAATACTTGTCTATTTGATCAACCAATATTTGATGACTACCAGATATCAGATACACTACCCTATGTCTATTTTTCACCTCCCTTATATAGTCGAAAGCGCTTTTGTTAAATGTTAGTTTATTTATTGGGACAATAAATTTATTTGATATTTTCTCTTTTAAATAAGGTTTCCCTTTAATGATAAATATTAATAAATATATAATTAATTTTATGGGATGCCTTTTCAGACAATATATAAAAGCAAGTTTTGATAAATCTTCTTTAATTAATGTTCCATCCAAATCTACAAATAATATTCTATTTTCATTCATTTTTTTTAAAAAAAGATACTTTAATTATTATTAATTCTTTATCTACTTTTTCTTTAATAGACCCAATACAATGTGCTTTAATTTTAATTCCTTTTTGAAATATTTTTTCATATATAAGGTTCTTTATATTTTGTATTTCTTTTTCCTTGAATTTTTTCCTTCCTCTTTTTTCTTCAGGAAATTTCTTAAAAAAGGACTCAACAATATCAATATTATATTTCTTTATAAAAACTACATTTTGATACCTTTTTAAAGGTATATAATTATTTTTTGGCGGCTTATTTTTATATATATCAATCAATGTTTGAAGTGACGTTCACTTAACTTAAAAAAATTTAACTTATGTTTTTTGATACCTTTTTGGATTTCTGGATCGTTCTTTGACCCCATTGGAGCATATGTCTCAATTTTAATTTTTTGTTTTTTTATAATTGCTAATGAGTCTACAAAAGGAAAAAATGCATCTGAAAATAAGTATGCTTTTTTTATTTTTCTAAACTTATGTTTTAAGTTAAATTTGTATAAACAGTTTTGCAGAGCATCGACTCGTGACGTCTGCCCTCCAGATTGAGAAATTAAGCTATTTTCATCAAATAGAGCTATTGCATTTGATTTAATATATTTTAGGACATTTACAAAAAAATTTATTTTTTCTACACTCAATTTATTTACGCCATTAATGTTTTCAATTGATGTCTTTTTATTATTAGTATCTTGAATTAACGTCCCTCCAAAAAATGATCTCTCCTCCAATTTCTGATTAATTTTTTTTACTTTTACTACTCTTAAATTTTTTTTTGCCTTAAGAATATCTAATGCCTCTTTTTCATAGCTAGGTGCAGAAATTACTTCATAAAAGTTTTTTAATAAAATTCTGGCCGTCTTTTTATTAATCGTTTTGTTAAATGAAACTATTCCACCAAAAGCACTTAATGGATCTCCAGCTAAAGCCTTATTATAACACTCTGCTTGTGTTTTTCCTATTGCTGCACCACAAGGTGTATTATGTTTAATAATTGCACAAATATTATTTTTTGTATTTACTCCACAAGAAATTTTTACAGCAGCGTCTAAGTCTAATAAATTATTATAACTCAGTTTTTTATTACCACTTAACTGAGCAAATTTATTATTGTTCACAAGTGCTCTTGCATTTTGATGAGGGTTTTCCCCATATCTTAATTCATATTCATCTTTTGTATTTCCATCAAACCAATTGAATATTGCGTTGTCATAATTAGCTACTTGATGTATTGCTTTTTTGGCAAAAATTTTTCTTTGAGTTTGTTTTAATGGATATGCTTTAATAAAATTTTTGTAATCACTCGGGTTGGTGATTGGTATAGTGTAATTATAGTTTTTAACAGCTGCTCTTATTAAACTATGTCCACCTATATCTATCATTTCTATAATTTTTGATTTATCTTTGGTTTTCTTAACAGTTTCCTCAAAGGGATAAAGATTTATAACCAGTATGTCAAAAATAACTATTCCCTGGCTTTTTTGATCTTTTAGGTGGTTTTTACTATCTGTTCCTAATAGTCCACCAAATATTTTAGGATGTAGTGTTTTTACTCTGCCATCTAAAATTTCTTTTTGTTTTGTGTATTTTGAAATTTCTATATGAGGAATATTTATACCTTTTAAGTACTCAGAAGTTCCTCCCGTGGAGTAAATAGTATATTTTTTCTTGATAAGAAAATTTGCAATTAAATCTAAATTCGTTTTATCAAAAACTGATATAATTGCATTTTTTCCCATCAGTTAAAATTATCAGACAATTTGTTTGTTGCAGTTATTAAGTCACCTTGATTAAATAAAAATGATCCAGCAACAAGGATATTAGCGCCAGCATCGACACATATCTTGCCTGTCTCATAATTAATACCCCCATCTATTTCAATGTTAACATTTAAATCATTGGCTTTTACATAGTCTGAGATATGTTTTATTTTATCAACTTGGTCATTCATGAACTCTTGACCCCCAAATCCAGGCTCTACTGTCATTATAATGACTTGATCAACAAAATTAAGATAAGGTTTAATTTCTGTCCAAGGTGTTTTTGGTTTAATCGCTAAACCACACTTTATTCCACCTTTTTTTATTTTTGTAATAATTTCTTTTAAATCTTCATTAACTTCACAATGAAATGTAATTACATCAGAACCAGCATTTATATATTCATCTAAAAACTTTTCGACTCTATTTATCATTAAATGTACATCAAAAATTTTACCGGAAAAATTCCTTAATTCAGAGATAAACTTAGGACCAAAAGTTAAATTAGGCACAAAGTCACCATCCATAACATCAAAATGAATATATTCTGCTTTAGACTTATCAATATCAGAAATAATTTTTTCCATATTTGAAAATGTTCCACCTAAAATTGATGGAGAAATTTTTATGCTCATTGTATTTTCTCTAAAACTGAAACAAAAAAAATATCAGATCCCCCAATGTCTTTGAAGCTTAGGGGATTAATAAAATATCCATTTTGTCTTTTTATCATCTTATCTGTTTCAATACTGTGTATTTTAACATTTTTATGTTTTTGAATAATTTTATCAATGACATCGATTGTCTCAAAGGGATGAAAGGAACAAACAATATACACTAAAAATCCGCCATTATTGAGCAATTTCAATGATTTCTCTAACATTTGAAACTGAGTTTTTTGATGTTTTTTTATTTGAGATGGATCAATTTTTACAGTGACATCTGGATTTCTTCTAAAGGTTCCCAAAGCGCTGCATGGTGCATCCAATAAAATAGAATTAAATTTATCAGTGAACTTTTTTTTTAGAAAATCTAATTTTTGGATATTAATTTTTATATTTAAACGATTTAAATTTTCTTTAAATTTATTAATTTGATTTTGAGACTTGTCTATAGCTAATACATTAAATCCTAGTGATTGTAGTAATATACTTTTCCCCCCAGGAGCTGCACACACATCAATCAAATTTTTGTCTTTATAGAATTTATATATTGAATTGATTACCTCAAAATTTCCAATATCTTGAACAAAACATTCCCTATTTATTTTTTTTTCTAAAATTAATACTCTGTTACTATAAAGTGCATCTTTATTATCTATTAAACTTATTTGATAATTTTTAGGTTTTATAAATAATGTTTCATAAATATAGTCTCTTATAGACTTACTTGAAAATATTTTATCAAGTACTTTTTTAAAATTAGGATAAATATTTTTTTCATATTTTATCTTGTTTGTGTTTCTTAAAATATTTCTTAAAACAGCATTTACTAATTTTTCTTTTTTAAAATCTTTACTAATCTCTACAGTATCATTAACTACTGCGTAATGCGGCTTACTTGAGAAATATAATAATGTCAGACTAATTTTTAAAAGAGTTGCAATATTTTTTGGTGTTTTATCATTAATATATTTTACAAGTATCTTATTGTGATTTTCATAATTTCTATAATATTCTTGTAGTACTAAAAATAAAAAATTTCTTTTTATCTCTGGGTAAGTATTAACAACATGATCAATACTACTTCCTTGTTCAATTCTTTTGATTGAGTTATATAAATTTGTGGTATCGGATAAATTAGATATCTTTAGACCCGTCTATTAAAGATTGAACAACATTTGGATCAGATAATGTTGATGTATCACCTAACTGATCTTGCTCATTTGATGCTATCTTTCTTAAAATTCTTCTCATAATTTTGCCTGATCTTGTTTTTGGAAGTCCCTGTGAGAATTGTAATTTATCTGGTGTTGCGATTGGACCTATTTTTTTTCTAATCCACAGGACAAGTTCTTTTTTCAAATCTTCACTTACTTGAACCCCAGTATTTGTTGTTACATAAGCATAGATGCCCTGGCCCTTAATATCGTGTGGATAGCCTACTACCGCAGCCTCAGAAACTAATTCATGCGCAACAAATGCACTTTCAATTTCAGCCGTCCCAAGCAAATGCCCGGACACATTGATACAATCATCTACCCTTCCAGTAATCCAATAAAAACCATCTTTATCTCTTCGACATCCGTCTCCTGTAAAATATTTTCCTTTGAACTGACTAAAATAAGTATCAATGAAACGCTGATGATCTCCATAAACTGTTCTCATTTGGCCTGGCCAACTATCTAAAATACAAAGTTTACCTTCACACTCACCTTCTAGCACATTTCCATTATCATCAACTATTGCTGCATCAATTCCAAAGTAAGGTTGAGTTGCGCTTCCAGGTTTAAGTTTTGAAACACCAGGTATTGGTGAAATTAGATGTCCTCCTGTTTCCGTTTGCCACCATGTATCAATAACAGGACATCGATCCTTACCAACAATTGAAGAATACCAATTCCAAGCTTCTGGATTAATTGGCTCACCAACTGTCCCTAAAATCCTCAAAGAACTTAAATCGCATTTATCAATATAAGAATTCCCCTCTTTCATCAAAGACCTCAACACTGTTGGTGCAGTATAAAAAATATTGACTCTGTATTTTTCGCAGACTTCCCAAAATCTTGAAAAATCTGGATAGTTAGGAACACCTTCAAAAAGTAATGTCGTACCACCATTTGCAAGAGGGCCGTAAACAGAATAAGAATGTCCTGTTATCCATCCCGCATCTGCAGTGCACCAGTAAACATCTCCAGGGTGATAGTCAAAAGAATACTTATGTGTAAACGAGGCATAAACTAAGTATCCTCCAGTTGTGTGAAGAACTCCTTTGGGCTTACCAGTAGAACCAGATGTATATAAAATGAAAAGAGGGTCCTCAGCGTTCATTGATACACACTCACACTGATCATCTACTTCTTTAATTAATTCATCGTAATAAAAATCGTTAACCTGATGTAAGTCGTCTTGAGTATTAGTGTACCGAACTACTAAAGTTTTTATAGAGTCATCACAGTCCTCTAATGCTGTGTTAATATATTTTTTTAATGGAATTATTTTACCACCACGAATTCCCTCATCTGCAGTAATGACAAACTGAGATTTGCAATCTTTTATACGTCCTGCAATTGATTCTGGGGCGAAGCCCCCAAATATAACAGAATGAATTGCCCCTATCCTTGCGCAAGCTAACATTGCAAATGCAACTTCAGGGATCATAGTTAAATAAATTGTAACAACGTCGCCTTTTTTTACACCAAGTTTTCTTAAAACATTAGAAAATTTACTTATCTCTGACTTTAATTCTTTATAAGTATAAGTTTTGTTTTGATCAGTCTCATCACCCTCCCAAATAATAGCTGTTTCATCAGGTTGTGTTTCCGCATATCTGTCTACGCAGTTATAACAAACATTTAATTCTCCGTCCTCAAACCACTTGATAGACACATCCCCATCGTAATTAGTATTTTTAATTTTAGTGAAACCTTTAAACCAAGAGAGTTGTGATCTCGCAATCTTAGACCAGAATAGCTCTTTATCTTTAAATGACTCAGCATACATTTCCTCGTACTGATCTTTAGATAAAAGGGGATTAGATAATTTAAATTCTCTCATTTTTTTCACTCATCTTCACTAATTTATTCCATTGTTTAAAAGTAACGGGCATTACACTTAGCCGAGCTTGTTTTACGAGAGGAAAGTCTTGAAAAAACGGATCTGCTTTTATTTCAGATAGATAAACTTCTTTTAGACCCCTTACATAGGTTACATCAACCATTCCAAATATTCCTTTTTTATCTGTGTGGTCTGGATAATATTCCTTTGTAACCTTAACAATTCCCTTAATCGCCTTTTCTGTAACGGAGTGATAAAACAAACATTCATCTCCTTTTTTCATCTTTTTCATATTACTAGCTGCTTGATAGTTTCTTACGCCATCCCAGTGTTCTGTTTTTTTCTTTTTTTGTTGCTCCCAAGACCAAGAACTTGGTTCTGATTTAAGAAGCCAATAATTTTTAGAAGTGTTCATGTATCAATATGTTGGGTGTCGGTCTCACATTGTAATTATTTAATTTAATTTTTCTAGCATTCATAATTTCGATAGCATTCCAACCTATCATTGCAGCATTATCAGTACATAAGGATAAAGGCACCTGATGAAAATTGAGCTCTTTACTTGCAATAAATTTTCGAAGTTCTGTATTTAAATATTTATTTGCTGCCACCCCACCACAAATAGAAAAATCATTGATTGAAATATTATCTTTTTTCAATTGTTCAAGGCTATTCAAAATTTTAATTTCAAATACTTTTGATATAGTGTGTTGAAACGAAGCTGAGAAATCTTTCAAAAACATTTTTGTTTTTTTATTTTTTCTTATGACATCTAACGCTGATGTTTTCAAACCCGAAAAAGAAAAATCACAATTAGTTTTTTTTGTTAAAGGCATCGGGAGTTTAAATTTTTTATTATTACCTCTGAAGGCTAATTTCTCTATTTCTGGACCACCAGGGTAACCCAATCCTAAACCTTTAGCGACTTTGTCGAAACACTCACCTGCAGAGTCATCAATAGTCGATCCAAGAGTAATAAACTCATTAGAACTCTTAACTAAGACTAATGCAGTGTTCCCTCCAGAGACAAGCAAACATAAATATGGAAATTTAATATCAGATACGAGTCGAGGGGATAATAAATGAGCTTGTAGGTGATTGATCGGAATAAGTTTAATGTTCTTAGATATTGACAAACCTTTTGCAAAAGACGATCCAACAATTAATCCCCCAATCAACCCCGGTCCAAACGTTGCAGCTATTGCTGAAATATTTGAGAAATTAATTTTTTTGATAGATCGACCTAACAAATCTAAGATTTCTAAATGTTGTCTTGCTGCCATTTCTGGTATGACGCCACCATGATCTTTATGAAACTTTCTATGATTAATAGTTTCAAGAAACTCAATGTTTTTATCACCATTTACAATGGATATCGAAGTATCATCACAAGAACTTTCTATTGCCAAAACTTTCATTATTATAAAAAAATATAGATTCTTATTGAATGTCTGAAAATCAAAAAAATGACAGTAAAAAAAGCTTTCTTAAACGAAATCTTTTTTTAATTATTATCTTTTTAATCATAATTACTATAGGCGTAGGCTACTTGTATCGAAATAACCTACTGTTATTGGATATACCTCAGTTTAGTGAGTCAAAGCAAGAAACTCAAACACCAGTTATTGAAAAAGATACACTTTCGGTTAATGACTTAAATAATAAAGAGCTCGAAGATAAAGTTGATCGCCTCGAGTCTTTAATACTAGAACTAGCACAAAATATTCAAAATATACCACAGACAACAATAGTTCAGCCTGAGCCAGAACCTCAACAAATTACTCTATCCAATGATGAAGCATATGAATTAATTTTATCTATCAATCAAATTATTATTAATATTGATCAACAACAAATTCGAAATAAACATATCCAAAAACTTCAAAATCAATATTTATTTTTTAAAAATGAAAAATTTGAGGAACTACTCACAATCCCCGATTATACATATTCAATTCAGCAACTACAAATTAATGAAAATAAATATGTCCAAAAAGAGTTTATGAAAAAAAATAATTTTCAGTGGTTTAAAAAAATTATCGAGAACATTTTTGAAATTCAAATTACAAAAAATTCATCAGAACCTTTACCATCATTTATAAATGCGATGAATAATCGACAATATGCAAAGGCAATAATTGAATACGAGAAATTAAATTCCAACCAAAAAATATTTTTTAAATCGTCTTACCAGCTCGCACAAATCTATAATGATAATCAAAATTTTTTAGAGAATATGATTTAATGATAAGGCTACTGATAATTTTAATAATTTTTGTCACTGGTTACGGTGCTCTCTTTTACTTGTTTAACAATGCTGGTAACTTGTCTCTTGTTTTAGGTATATGGCAATTAGGTATACCCATTGTTCAATTTCTTTTTGTCTTGATCACATTTGTAATTCTTTTAATTTTATTTTCTTATGCCTTTACTAAACTTTTTATATATCCGCGTGCTGCATATATGCGCTACAAATCTTCCAATGAACAAAAGGGCTTAGAGCATTTAAGAGACGCATTAGTTGCAATCACCGAGGGCAATACAGATAAAGCAGCGCAAAGTCAGAAAAAATTTAAAAAATATTTAGGCAGAGACCCCTTGAATAAAATCCTGCAAACACAAATTAAAAAAACAAAAGAGCTAAAAATAGTTAACGTAGAAAAAGGTTCTGATTAACTTAAAAAAATAATACCTGCCCCAAAGCAAGTCAAAGAAGCTCCAATCACCGCTAGATGACCTGCATAATTTTTAGTTACAATCCATAATATTGGAATAATCATTATAGGCATCGTGCTTGATAATGTTGAAATAATTCCAGGGTCACCATTTTTGAGTGCAATAATTAACATTGTCATACCAACACCCATTCCCATAAAACCTAAAAAAATACTGTACAAAGTTTTTTTGACATCTTTCATTTTTTCTAAAAGATTATTATTTTTTAAAAACCCTAAGCTAAAAAACATTAATACTGCCGCAGTTACAACTCTCACATAAGATACTATAATAGGATCTGTTGATTCAAGAGCAGGCTTCATAAGAATGATCCCAATAGCTTGGCAAAGAGCTAGTCCCGCACCTGCAAATAATCCTTCATATTTATTTCCCTGAATATTTTCCAAGTCATCATCAGGAATTGTTCGGTTAAATTGAATTGCAACTATTATCCCGAAAAAAATTAAACAACAACCAATCAACTCGATCATTGAGGGTAGCGTTTGTAAAAAAATTTCTGCTAAGATAATTGTAAAAGGAATTTGTAAGGAAAACAATAAAGCTTGTCTTCTAGGACCTAGCCTTTTAAGGCAAATAAATAAAAATGTATCTCCTATTATAATGCCAACAACAGAAGATAAGAAAATTGCTATAAATATTGATTTATCAAAATATATAGGATCCCAATTAAAAATAACGTAGGGTAAGAAGAGGACTATGATACCTAATAGTCTTAATAGGTTATAATTATAGCTCCCAAAATATCTAACAATTCTAGTTGCTGATAAAGCCACCATAGACCACGTAGCTGCAGCACCAATAGCTAGAATATATCCAATCACGCGAGGATCTTAATGAGAAATGAAATAATTGATATGTAAAACTAGTAAAAAAAAAGGGGCCCATATCGACCCCTTAAAATTAAATTGAAGCTTTAGTTATCTTCTTTGACCAAATAACTGCATCAACATTATGAACAGATTTATAAAGTCTAAGTATAATGTCAGTGCACCCATAATGGCAGCTTTTCCTGCAAAAGCAGTTCCAGCAACCTGGTAATAAGTTGATTTAATTCTTTGTGTATCGTATGCAGTTAATCCTACAAACACCAATACACCCACACATGAAATTACAAATTGCATCGCTGAGCTTTGTAAAAAAATATTCACAATACTTGCAATGATAATTCCTATTAGTCCCATGATTAGAAATGAACCAAACTTAGTTAAATCACGCTTCGTTGTATATCCGTAGATACTCATAGCAGCAAAAGTACAGCTAGTTATTAAAAATACTCTAACTATGCTCACACCTGTAAAAACTATGAATATATAAGACAGTGATATTCCCATTACTGCAGCAAAAGCCCAAAATGTCATTTGAGCGGCAGACAGGGACATCTTTTGTAATCTTGCACCTAAAAAGAAAATAAATCCAAGTGGAGCGAGCATTACAACCCATTGAAGCGCAGTGCCATAAATAGCCCCCATTAAAGTAGGAGACTGAGAAAATCCCCATGCCACTAAACCACTAATCGCTAAACCAGATGTCATATAATTATAGACTTTCATCATATAATCTCTAAGTCCCTGATCTATTGCTGTAGATTGTGACTGCGAATAGGTATTTTGTTTTAATTCGACCATTGTTTCTCCTTAATGAAATTAATATGGCTATTATCTTGATATTTTTCAAGTAAAACCGTATGAATATTTTATGAAATTCAAGCCTCTCGGAAACACAGACCTTCAAGTAAGCCTTATTTGTTTGGGAACAATGACGTGGGGCGAACAAAACACCGAAAATGACGCATTTGAGCAAATGGATTACTCCTTGGAACAAGGGGTAAACTTCTTTGACACAGCAGAATATTACTCTGTCAAAGGCAAAGAAAATACCTACGGCGCTACTGAAAAAATTATTGGTAACTGGTTTAAACAAAAAAATAATAGAGAAAAAATAATTTTAGCATCGAAGGTCGCTGGCCCTGATGTGAGATGGATTAGAGGTGGTGGTCTTCAATTTCATGAGAAACACTTTACCGAAGCACTGGAGGGTAGTTTAAAAAGACTTCAAACAGATTACATTGACCTCTATCAACTACACTGGCCCGAAAGGAAAACAAATTTCTTTGGAAGATTAGGATATAAAAATTATAAGCAAGAAAAAGATTGGACACCCTTTGAAGAAATTTTAGAGACAGCAAAAAAATTTGTTGATCAAGGGAAAATCAGATATTTAGGATTATCTAATGAAACACCCTACGGTCTCTCCAACTATATTAATTTGTCCAATTATAAAAATTTACCAAGGGTAATGTCTGTGCAAAACCCTTACAGTTTATTAAATCGTACCTATGAAGTGGGGATGTCTGAAATATCCATAAGAGATCAAGTAGGTTTATTAGCCTACTCTCCTTTAGCTTGCGGAGTGTTGACGGGCAAATATCGAAACTCCAAAAAACCCGAAGGAGCTAGATTAACGATTTGGGATGATTGGACCAGATACACCAATGAAAGATCAATTAATGCAACAGATCAATATTGTAAAATTGCAGAAAACCACGGATTAACTCCCACAGAGTTATCATTGGCATTTGTGAACCAACAGGACTTCGTAACAAGCAATATCATTGGTGCAACAAAAATGGACCAGTTAAAAGAGAATATAAAATCAGCAGATATAGAGCTCTCCAAACAAATACTAGATGAGATTGATGAGGTACATGAAGACAACCCATCTCCTGCACCTTAAAAATGACTGAGTGGCCAAAAGATAATCAAGGAAGATTAACAAAAACTTTTGCTTTTAAAAATTACCGAAAAAGCTTTGCATTTACTAGTCAAGTCGCAATGCTATCTGAAAAAAAAAATCACCACCCTCAAATAATTTTAGATTACGGCAGTGTCACCATCGCTCTTATTTCTCATGACGTTCAGAAAGTCACCCAAAGAGATCTAGATTTAGCAGAGCAAATCGATAAACTTTATCAAGAATGATTTACCTAATAGGTATTCCTGGTTTAGTTCCTTTTTATCTTTGCTTCTATAATATCGATTTAATCTTTCTCGATTTTGATAAAGATATGTTTGTTTATTATTCTGCAGTAATCATGTCGTTTTTAGGTGCCGTGTATTGGGGCGTTTATCTGCAATCAAAAAATAATATTGCAATTTTATTTAGTGTCTGCCCTGCTGTTTATGCATTTTTAGTGTTAGCCTTTGATTTAAAATTTGATGAAACAATTGGGTTTTTTATCATCGGCTACTTCATCGTTTTATGTTTTGATTTCTTTTTTTATTTTAAAGAAAAAATAATCCAAACGGACTATTTCATTTTAAGGTTAATCTTAACTGCGGGTATCGCCCCAGCGCACATCATGTATATAATGTAAAATAAAATTAATTTGCTATTAGGTTAAGCAGCTTGCCAAATTTACCAGAGAATTTGATTTTACCGTGGGTGTAAGCTAAACCAATACATCCGGTTTGTGCATGACCAACAGGTGTGTGATCGTGATCATCGCTTCTAACCTGAACAGAGCCTTGCTTATAGCTTCCGTACTCATCACTGTAAGATCCGTGCAATACTAAAAAACTTTCGTTTCCCTCGTGTGTGTGTTGAGGAATTTTTGCTCCAGGCATCACGTGGATAAGCTCTAACTTCTCATTATTTTCTTTTGGGAGAAGTGATGCAACTTTAACATCTTTAAAAGATTTCCATTTGACTTCATTATTTTTTAAATGACTTCTAAGAGTAATGGGTAATTGGCTAAGTAATGGATCGTACTCATCACTGATTTTAGAAGGGGACTTAACATTCTTTGTCTGATCTAAAACCCTATCCCATAAATTATTAGAAAGGGGGGCCTCTTCAGTTCTATTTAAAAAATAACCTCCAACCTCGTTCATGGCAGAGTTGAGTAATCTATTTTCAGGGTCAATTTCAGCTAAGCATTGCTTGAATAAAAGACTCGCTGGAGAATTTACAGGTGTACTGAGTATTTCATATGTCATCAGTTAACCATACTTTCGTTGTCTGATATTAGATTAGCCATACTGCCATCTTGTTCCAATTTGCCGCGGATCTTCTCTAATGCTAGTCGAATCCTTGATTTTACTGTTCCTAAAGGGATTTTCGTGATTTCTGCGATCTCTCCATGTGATTTTTCCTCAAAAAAATTCATTTTTAATAGATCCAATTGATCCTTTGGAAGGTCATCTAAATATTTTGCAACCATTTCAAATTTTTGATCGTGCTCTATATTTTCATCAGCTTTTGACTCTACAGGAGGTAATATGGCGGTATCAATATCCTCTAAGATGGCTTTTCTTGTTTTTCTTAAGATATCAATTTTTTTATTTCGAGCGATGGTATAAATCCACGTACTGGGGGACGCCACAGAAGAG
The DNA here is from genome assembly GCA_902557145.1 of uncultured Alphaproteobacteria bacterium. Classification (GTDB taxonomy): domain Bacteria; phylum Pseudomonadota; class Alphaproteobacteria; order HIMB59; family HIMB59; genus HIMB59. The sequence goes on from CACDYZ010000003.1 coordinate 118,875, forward strand.
TCATAATAATCAGCTTTAGTCCAGATTATGGTCATGGTTTCTTGAATTATCTCTTCTGCGATGGCTTCATCTGCACCAGATTTCATTAAAAAAGATTTTAGTCTTGGACCAAAATAATCGAAAATTTTCTTAAAACTCTGAATATCTTGTCTTTCAGCTATATTTTTTAATGCATCCACAAAGGGATTTTTCACTTTCGCCATAATCTCTCCACTCATTATCTTTGCATTTATTATTTTAAAAAACAATCTTAATTGGTATATTCTCTGACATCAAATCAGCATGTTTAAACAAAAGTTATTATATTTAGTCGTAGGCTTAAGCCTATTAATGAGTAATGCGTTGTCTAATCATTCTATAGATTTTGAGCATGGCAAATGGTCCTTTAAAAAAATAAACAACAAAACATGCTCAATTTTTCAAGTTCCAACATCTGAAAAGGGTGATTACACAAACAGAGGCGCTGTTCTCTTTTATGTTTTTAAAGAGGGAGCTGCGGAATACGTTAGAGTAGATGCAGGTTACCCTTATGACTCTCAAAAATATGTAAAGGTAACTATCGACTCAAACAATTACCAATTTTTTGGAGAAGATGACTCCGCTTGGTCAATGGCAGACGATACTGTTATTATCAAAGCCCTTAAAGCGGGAAAAAAAATGACAGTTGTCGGGTATTCAAAAAGAGGAACGGAAACAACAGATACATATACGCTCATAGGTTTTACTAGCGCATATAATTCTCTTCAACAAGACTGCTAAGAAAATGAAAAATAAAATTGTTTTAGCCTACTCAGGCGGATTGGATACAAGCGTTATATTAAAATGGTTACAAACAGAGTACAACGCGGACGTCATTGCCTATGCTGCAGACTTGGGTCAAGGAGCAGAATTAACAGAAGCCAAAGCTAAAGCAAAAAAACTTGGCGCAAAAAAAATATACATAGAAAATTTAAAAGAAGAATTTGTTCGCGATTATGTCTTTCCTATGTTTCGTTGTAATACAATATACGAGGGGGAATATCTTTTAGGAACGTCTATCGCTCGACCACTGATTGCGAAAAGACAAATTGAAATCGCAAAAAAAGAAAAAGCCAATGCCGTCTCGCACGGCGCCACAGGAAAAGGAAACGACCAGGTTCGCTTTGAGTTTTCTTATTATGCCTTGGAGCCTAAAATAAAAGTGATTGCGCCTTGGAGAGAATGGGACCTGTCATCAAGAACAAAACTCTTAGAATTCGCAGCTAAAAATAAAATTCCTATTATGAAACATAATAAAAAAGAGTCGCCTTATAGTGTGGATGCCAATGTATTACACCGATCAGCGGAGGGAAAAATCCTTGAAGATCCATGGAAAAGACCACCAGAAAACGTTTTTGGTATTTCTACAAGTCCTCAGGCAGCCCCTAATAAAGAGACAGTAATTACCATTCAATTTAAAAACGGCGATCCGATTGCGATTAATGGAAAAAAACTCTCACCCTTTAATCTATTAGAAAAGCTTAATAAACTAGGCGCTGCTAATGGAATTGGAAGAGTGGACATCGTGGAGAACAGATATGTTGGAATTAAATCCCGCGGTGTTTATGAAACACCGGGGGGAACAATTCTTTTAAAAGCCCACCGTGCTATGGAAAGCATTACTCTAGATAGAGAGGAAGTTTTTACAAAAGACGAACTCATGCCCAAGTATGCGCGATTAGTTTACAACGGGTATTGGTTTGCACCGGAAAGAGTGATGATGCAAAAAGCAATTGATGCCACTCAAAAAAGAGTCAACGGGCAAGTAAGGCTAGCTCTATACAAAGGAAATGTGATTGTTGTTGGAAGACAGTCACCCAACAGTTTATACGACGAAGATCTTGCAACCTTTGAGTCCTCAAATTACGATCAGCGCGATGCAGAGGGTTTTATTAAACTCAATGCCCTAAGACTTAAAAAAAATAAACTAAAATTTTAATTTTTACTAAAAAATTATCCGTGCGTTAAAAAATAATCAGAGATACCTAATTCCATGATATCAGCGATGACACCAACTATTTCATCTTTATGTGTGGGACCAACCAATATTCTATACATGACAGGATCAGATATAAGAGTAGGGATTACTTCAACATCAGTTCCAATTTTATTGGATACATCACTTGCAACTGCTTGAGAGATATTTTCTTTTTTAAATGCTCCTATTTGAATGTAGGCGGATTGGGTCGGACTATAAGAAGTCAGGGAGTCAATTTGATTAGATAGGCTATCTTCGAGTGCTGATAATAAGACTGTTTTATTAGGTTTTGGCTTTGATTTTACTTCAAAGCTTGAGTCAAACACTTCGCCAATAACGTCCATTACTTCTTCTTGTTCTTTTGAGTTAATTGCCGCTATTAAATTATCCAGTTGCTCTTCATTGATAGTCTCGTCTAATTGAATAATTTCTTTGACTTTTTCATCTAGAGCCTTGTTTAAAGCATTTAACTGATCTTCGTTAATAATCTCTTCCTTAATTTTAATAATTTCATCCTCTTCATTTTCCAGAGGTGTATTGCTTGTCGGTTGTTGGTTAGTGTCCCAAGAAAGAGTAAATGTATCACTTACAGCAACTACATCATTGCTAGCTTCAATAATTAAATCTAATGACCCATTGGTTGAGGGAGGGTTACCGATAAAAGAATGCTGTGATGGTAAAAATACAAGCCAACCTGGTAGGGCATCGCCACTGGCTAATTTTACATTGAAGCGAGTTTTCCCACTTCCATCTAAATAGAAAGTATTTTCATCAAATCGAAATTCATAATCCACAAATTTATTACTAGAAAAATTAACATTCTCCCCAGTAACCTTGTTAATCTGGATAAGCTCTGGGTTTTGATCATTTAACGGCGTAGTTACAAAAGCCAAGTATGTTTTAGTCCAACGATTAAGATTTTCTTCAAGTGCTGTTGCCAATCCCTCATCAGTAATTTGTGATAAATCATCTGGCACAAAGTTCATACCTACTGATGAATAGAGAGTCCCTAGGCTGTATTGTAATTCAGCATAAGCAATGTCATTTCTTAAGCGTGAGACCAGCAAGCTAGCCTCTTCTCTTATAATTTCCAATTCTCCAAATCGAGATATTTTTTGAGCGTTTGCAATTAAATCATTAATTCTTTGCGCGACATTTAAATAATGCTTTGCGTTGCTATATTCTCTTAAGCTTTGGGCGTAATTAATATTTGCTATATGCACTTGAGATAACACGGCCATGGAAAGAGCTAATCGCTGCTCTTTAATAATTTGTTTGTTAATTTTATTTACATCATTGATGTTACCTGCTTGAAAAATATTAAGTAAATTAGCCCCAAAAACAGCGCCATATTCAGCATTATCTTTATTTAAAAGATATTTATTGGAGTCATAAGTCCAGGTAGCATTAAATTGTAATGAGGGTAACAGAGATAGCATAGAGGCACGCGCTTCTTTTGCAGTGACTTCTTCTTGATATCGTATTTCCAGTAATTCTGGTCTGGAGAATAATGCAGCCTCCTCTTGATCTTCTAAAGTCATGTCCAGTTCACTCAAAGGTTTTTCAGTCTTCACTAAGACGTACTCTTGGTCTGGCATTAAGCCCATCAAAGTTGCTAGTTGCGTTCTAGAGTCCATGAGTGCTCGTCTTTGAGTATTAAGAATTTGTGCTACGTCAAGTAATTCTTTTTGGTAGAGTAATGCATCCATGGGTGAGCTAATTAAAAGCTCCTCGATATATTCATAATCTTCTAAGGCTTGGTTCACCCGCTCCATTAACGGATTAATTTCTGCTAAAAGCTCATCGGCTGAAAGTGTTTTCCAATAAGCGTAAATAACTTCCTTGGTCAAATTATGTATAGCTTTTCTCTCTAGCTCTTTAGAAATTAAATAACGATTAGCTTGTTGCCCTGCACGAACATAAGACAATCCAAAATCCAAAGCGTTCCAAGTAAAACCAATATCATAGGTATTTGACACAGCATCTTGTGACACGGAATAAGAAGGAGAGTCAATTTGAGCTGCTGATTTATTTTCTTCATTGCCCTCTGTCTCCATCGACACACTAGTAGAGGCGGGGTGTTCTCGTAACACTTTATACCCAGCATTGGCAGAGAGCTTTGGGAGCATATCAAATTTCACCACATCAATTTGTCCTTGGTTTAATGCAGAGTCCATAATGTCTATTCTCAGGTCGCGGTTATTTTTAATCGCAATCGCAATCGCATCATATAAATCAATTTCTAACGGAGCGTTTGCAGAGGTTTGTTTGAGGTATTCAAAGTCCTCTTGTGAGGAAGCCTGCACATCCTCTTTTAGAAGAGGATCGGGCGTTCTACTTGAACATGCAGCTAGTATTAACACTAGCCCGAAAAATATAAGTACTCTTTTTATTGACATTTGTGGTCCCGCTAGACAGCGCTTAAAATCTCATATCTTAAAAAAACAAACAACTCAATAAGGGCCCAAAATGGGCCACTAAAATAATAAAAGTCCCTATTCTATTGTATTATTTGCCTCGTTACTGTTACTAGGAGAAAGAGGAAACTAATTCGTGGGCGAAGATAAAAAAAATTATCCACAGCTGCATATTCAATTGCTGGAACCAAGAATTATGTTCGATGGTGCCGCGATATATGCCGCTAGTGAAGCAATAGATTTACTCAATGAACAAAATTCATTGTCAAGTAATGAGAGTTCTTTGTCTTCTGACTTAAATCCTGTTATTGAAAATTATAATTCTAGAAAAGAAATTGTTTTTATTGATAGCGGGGTGGATGATTACCAAGCAATCGTCAATGCCATAGATTCTTCCAAATCTATTTACTTAATCGATGCCAACGAAAATGGATTTTTGAAGATGCAAAACATTCTTCAAGACCAAAGTGATATTGATGCTGTCCATATAATAGGACACGCTAGTGCAGGACAAGTAGTTTTAGGAAATTCTATTTTGAATGGCGATACCATCAATGCTTTTAGCAGCACCTTACAATCTATTGGAAATTCTTTAACACAAGAGGGTGATCTTTTATTTTATGGTTGTAACTTAGCTCAGGGCGAACAAGGAAAATTATTACTCCAACAAATTGGAAATATCACTCAAGCAGATATCGCTGCTTCTGATGATATAACGGGTCAAGGTGGAGATTGGAAATTAGAAAAAAATTACGGTATCGTTGAAACTAAAGGCATTAGAGTTGTTGATTATAACTCTGCTCTTCTAACAGGAGTGACATCCTTGAATTCTGGATTTGTGGAATACACGGGCAATACTTTAAAGGCAGGAACACCTAGTTCAGGCGCAGCTGCTTCCGCTAGCGCACACAGTGACGGCTATCAACCTTATGTGATTGCGTATGAGCGAAGAGTTACATCAGGCTCTTATAGTTTTTATAAACAAGACATGACCTCGGGCTTTGAGGAATATAATTCAGGTGTTGATAAATCCTATCCGCCTGACATTTCATCAAATGTCACAACCGTGAACGCAGCTACTACACCGATGGACGTGTACTACATCATGGCTGAGGAAAATACAGGGAGAAACACCTATAGAACAGTGACTTTTGATAACGAAATACTGGGTGTTTGGTTTGATATGGACAGATTAGGTTCCTACTCTGGAGTGTCCAAATCTGGGGCTAGTTACAACACCATCTCAGAGCATGGTAGTGGAAACAACAATGCCTGGAGCACAGAAAAACTCAGATCTAATTGGAGTACAAGTATTTCAGGAAAGCCAAGTCATAAAAGTGACTGGTTTGGTGTGGACACAGACGACAACACCTTATACGTCGGTTTTAATAATAGTGCTCAGCATGGTGATATCATCAGAGTTTTTGTTGATGCTGGAAATAATGCTCCAGTTGGCCGTGATGATTATGGTGTGGTGAATGAAGATGCCACGTTAACAGTTTCAAATGGTGCAAATAAAAGTGCGACAGGTGCTTATGATACAAATGGGGAGCACTCAGGGGACGTTATTGATACTAGCAACACGCTTTCTTATGACACAGACGCAGACAGCGATACACTAACTATTACTGCAGTGAGAACAGGAAGTACCGAAGGGTCAGGAACAGTGGGTTCTGTTGGATCCGCTCTAACGGGCACATACGGACAGTTAACGCTTAATTCCAATGGTTCTTATACTTACGTCGCTAACCAATCAGCGGCCGATGCTTTAGACTCAGGTGATACTGGTTATGACTATTTTAATTACACCGTTAGTGATGGCACAGCGACAGACACAGCAGTCATCAACATAATAATAAAGGGTGTTAACGATGACATGACAGCTGTTAATGATTATGGTGTTGTGACTGAAGACGCCACTCTGACTGTGACCAATGGAGAAAGTCAAAATCTTTCTGGTTCTTACGATGAGCATGATGAACACTCAGGAGATATTTCTGCAAACGATACAGATCCTGATGCCCATCCTACTTTTACGATCACTGCCATTCGAATAGGTTCCACTGAAGGATCGGGGACAGCGGGATCAATCGGGTCTGCCTTAACAGGTACCTATGGTCAGCTCACATTAGCTGCTGATGGTTCCTATACTTATGTAGCAAACCAAGATGCAGCTGATGCGTTGGATGTGGGAGATACTGTTTCGGATTATTTTAATTACACGGTGCAGGACGGTGGAGGAGACACCGATACGGGTGTAATAAGAATTTATGTCAAAGGAGCTAATGACGATCCAGTTGCTCAAAATGATGAAGGATTAATTGCGGAAGGCAGTACTTTAACTGTCTCAAATGGCGATAATGCTAATGAATCTGGCGGGTCTTATGATGCTACTGGTGAACACACTGGTGATGTGATGGATACGAGCTCTAGTTCTCACAGTGACTCAGATGCAGATGCGAGTGCTAGCTTAACTATCTCAGCAATTCGCACAGGACAAGAAAGTGGCAGTGGCACTTCAGGCAGTGTGGGCTCCTCTTTAACCGGAACGTATGGTGCCCTGACAATTAATGCTAATGGTTCTTATTCTTATGCAGCGAACAGTAGTATCTCTGGATTGGGATCAGGTGATGAGGTTATAGATTATTTTACTTATACCGTCTCTGATGGGTCAGCAACGGATACAGCTCAATTAAAAATCACAGTGATCGGTGTTGGTAATACTGCACCAGTTGCACGAAATGATGTAGGTGTGATTGAAGAAGATAGCACCCTGTCTGTTAGTGACGGCGATAATGCAAATGAGACAGGTGACTCTGGTACCACCTATAACGCAACAGGTGAGCACTCCGGTGATGTGATCAATACAAGCTCAACGACTCATTATGATACTGACGCAGACGGCGACACCATTGTTGTAAGCTCTGTTCGCACAGGATCTGTTGAAGGATCGGGTACAGCGGGGACACTAGGTCAAGCGCTAACAGGAACTTATGGTCAGCTAACATTAAACGCTAATGGTTCATATACATATGTGGCTAATCAAACAGCAGCTGATGCACTGGATGCTGGGGATGACGAAGACGATGTCTTTAATTACACAATTAGTGATGGTAATGGAGGAACAGATATCGGCACCATTACAATTACCGTGATAGGAATTAACGATGCACCCGTTGCTCAAAATGACGTGGGTGTAATTGCGGAGGGCAGTACTTTAACAGTTGCTAACAGTGCAAACGCAACTTTAACAGGAGACTCTTACGATGCTACGGGTGAAAATTCAGGAGATGTTATAGATACAAGTTCTAGTTCACACACAGACTCCGATGCGGATGCTTCTTCATCTCTTAGCATTACTCATATAAAGTTAAGTGGTGGTTCTAACTCCACCGTTGCTTCGAGCAGCTCTTATAATAGTAACGGAACCTCTATTACAGGTACTTACGGTACGTTAACCATTGGAGCTGATGGTTCTTATACTTATGCCGCAACCACTGACGCAACTGATGCTCTGGATGCAGGAGAGTCAGCGACTGATACTTTTGTTTATACACTTTCTGATGGTACGACTATCACCACAGCTAATTTAGCGATTACAGTTTTAGGTTCTAATGATGCTCCTGTTGCTAGAGATGATTCAGGAACAATTGTTGAAGACGGCACTCTTACAGTCAGTGATGGTGATGGCAACAGTACCATTTCCGGAGCTTCTTTTGTAGATAGTTTTGATGTTTCAGGTCAAGACACCGCGCCTCTAGATATTTCTTTCAATAATGATGGAACCAAGATGTTTGTGTTAGGTAATGCTGGCAAAGACGTCAATGAATATACACTTTCCACCGGCTTTGATGTTTCAACTGCTAGTTTTGTAGATAGTTTTAGTGTTAACTCTCAAGAAACCTCTCCTAGAAGTATTTCTTTCAATAATGATGGAACCAAAATGTTCATATTGGGCAGTGAAGGTGATGATGTTAATGAATATACTCTCTCCACCGGTTTTGATGTTTCAACTGCAAGCTTCGTTGATAGTTTTGATGTTTCAAGTAATGCGTCATCTCCTCTAGCTGTTACTTTTAATAATGATGGAACAAAAATGTTTGTGAGTTGTTCGTTTAATAGAAATGTTAATGAATATACTCTCTCCACTGGCTTTGATGTTTCAACTGCATCTTATGATAGTAACTTTAGTGTTTCCTCTCAAGATGGAAATCCATTTGATATTACTTTTAATACTGATGGAACGAAGATGTTTATTTTAGGGCATGATGGAGATGATGTTAATGAATATACTCTCTCCACGGGATTTGATGTTTCAACTGCTAGTTTTGTAGATAGTTTTAGTGTTAACTCTCAAGACACCTCACCTGTAAGTGTTTGTTTTAACAATGACGGAACTAAGATGTTTGTGATAGGTGCAGCTGGAGTAGATATAAATGAATACACTCTTACTACTCCTTTCAGTTTAGTTGATGTTAGTGGTGAACATACTGGTGATGTAATTGATACTGCAAATACGTCTACTTACGATACAGATGTAGATGTTGAAACGTTAACGGTAACTGCTGTTCGTCTTGGCTCTTCTGAAGGTTCGGGTACAGCTGGCACTGTAGGATCAGCTCTGACAGGAACTTACGGTCAATTAACGCTTAACTCAAACGGTTCTTACACTTATGTTGCTAATCAAACTGCAGCCGACAATTTGGATGCAGGTGACGTTGTAACAGACACTTTTAATTACACTGTTAGTGATGGCACGGATACAGACATAGCGGTGATTACTATTACAGTAATTGGTATCAATGATGCTCCATCTGCTCAAAATGATGTGGGTGTGATCACGGAGGATGCTACTTTAACTGTTACTAATGGTGCTAACGCAACTTTAACAGGTACTTATGATGCCACTGGAGAAAATTCTGGTGATTTAATTGATACTAGCTCATCAGGCCACACTGACTCAGACCTTGATACTTCTGCATCTTTATCAATAACACAAATTAAAAAAGAAAATGGATCTAATTCTGCCGTAGCATCGGGAAGTTCTTATAATAGCAGTGGTACCCAGGTCACTGGAACATATGGGACACTTACTATCGGTGCTGACGGATCATACACCTATGCTGCAACTGCTGATGCGGCTGACGCATTAGATGTGGGAGAGAGCGCTACAGATAAGTTTGTCTATACTCTCTCAGATGGCACCGCTACAACAACTGCAGAGCTAACAATTACAATTTTGGGTGCAAATGATGCTCCTGTTGCTGCTAATGATTACGGCGCTATTAATGAGAATGCTACTTTAACTGTTGCCGACGGAGATAATCAATACTTTACTGCAAATCAAAGATATGATGACACAGGTGAACACTCGGGTGATGTAATCAATACAACTTATACGGGAACTGATACGGATGTTGATGGAGATACACTTACTGTAAGTGCAGTTCGAACAGGCTCAACCGAGGGTTCAGGCACTGCAGGTACAGTTGGCTCAGCACTCACTGGTACATACGGTCAATTAACTTTAAACTCGAATGGTTCATATACATATGTTGCCAATCAAGCAGCAGCAGATGCACTTGATGTAGGCGATACAGTAACAGACTCTTTTAATTATACTGTCACTGATGGTGGCTTGACAGACACAGCAGTTATCGAAATAAAAGTTTTCGGTGTTAACGATGATCCTGTCGCTCAAGATGACGTTGGTGTAATAGTCGAAGACGGAACCCTGTATGTTGCAAATGCAGATCCAACAGACACAGGTGTATCTGGCTCTTATGATGCAACTGGAGAACACTCCGGTAATATCATCATTACAAGCTCCAGTTCTCATAAGGATAGTGATGCAGACGCTTCTTCTTCCCTTTCCATCACACAAATTAAAAAGAACGGTGGTTCTAATTCATCAGTTTCTTCTGGTAGCAATTATGCTAGTGGTGGAACTTCAGTCACGGGCACATATGGTACATTAACGATTGGTGCTGATGGATCTTATACTTATGCTGCAACTCAAGATGCGGCTGACGGCATTGCAGATGGAGAAAGTGCAACTGACGTTTTTGTTTATACTTTAAGTGACGGCACAGCGACAACAACTGCTAACATTACTATCACAATTTTAGGTCAAAACGATACCCTAACAGCGCAAAATGATGTGGGTGTGATCATGGAAGGTAGCACTTTAACAGTTGCCAATGGTTCAAACGCTAATGTTTCTGGAAGCTATGATGCTACCGGCGAGCATTCCGGTGACGTCCTTGATACTACATCTAGTTCTCATAAAGACAGTGATCCAGACACATCTGACACTTTAACAATCACGCACATCAAAAAAGATGGTGGCTCTAACTCTACTGTTTCCTCTGGAAGCTCTTATAATAGCAGTGGAACTGCCGTAACTGGTGCTTACGGTACTTTAACAATAGGTGCCGATGGTTCTTATAAGTATGTTGCTCAATCTGATATCTCCGGTTTTGATGCAGGAGAGACACTTACAGACACATTTACATATACGGTCTCTGATGGCAATGGCTCGACTGGGACTGCAAATATCGTTATCACTCTTTTAGGAGACGATGGAAATACCAACAACGCTCCTGTAGCTCGAGATGATGTGGGTGTCATCGTAGAAGATGGCACTTTAACTGTTACTGACGGGGCTAATGCTAATGAGTCCGGAGGTTCTTATAATGCCACCGGTGAATATTCTGGTGATTTAATTAACACTAGTTCGACCACACACTACGATACAGATGCAGATAGCGATACAATTACTATCACCCAAATTAGAACAAGTTCAGGTTCTGACTCCGCAGTTTCCTCAGGTAGCTCTTATAACAGTAGCGGTACTTCTGTCACTGGTACTTACGGAACTTTAACAATTGGCGCCGATGGTTCTTATACCTATGTTGCAGACCAAGCAGCTGCTGACGCTCTCGATCTTAATGACAGTGTTACTGATACTTTCATCTATACCATTACTGATGATGCTAGCTCTCCTCGCACGCCACTCACTGACTCAGCAACTTTAACAATTACTGTGTTAGGTATTAACGATACCCCCACTGCAGTAAACGATACAGATAGCGTCAATGAAGATGGAACAGTTACCAAGACAGGTGCTCAGGATGATGTACTCACAGATGACAGTGATCCTGATGAGTCACCTACTTTGACAGTTACTGCAATTCAACCGAGTGGTGGTTCCTCTTCGAATGTTTCCTCGGGAAGTACATATACCAGCAGCGGTACTTCAGTAACTGGTACGTACGGCACTCTTACTATTGGTGCAGATGGATCTTATACCTACACAGCAGATCAATCTGCTGCCAATGCATTAGATGCTGGGGACACCGTAGACGATGTTTTTACTTATACAGTCACCGATGAAAATGGGGCTACGGCAACTGCAACCATTACTATAACAGTCACTGGTATAAACGATACACCAGTAGCTCAAAACGATGTGGGTGTGATCACTGAGGACGCTACTTTAACTGTTATAAATGGCGCCAATGCTAATCTTTCTGGCTCTTATGATGCCACGGGCGAGCACTCAGGAGATGTGATAGATACAAGCTCTAGCTCTCATACCGACAGCGATGCTGACGACTCAGCATCTTTGACAATTACTCAAATTAAAAAGGATGGTGGGGATAACTCAGCAGTTTCTTCTGGTAGTTCCTACAATAGCAGTGGAACCTCTGTCACGGGTACTTACGGTACACTGACTATCGGTGCTGATGGCTCCTATACTTACGTAGCAGATCAAACAGCTGCGGATGCACTAGATGCCGGTGACAGCGCTGATGATGTTTTTGTTTATACCCTCTCCGATGGAACAGCTACGACTACTGCTAACATCACAATTTCTGTTTTAGGTATTAATGATGATCCTGCAGCAGTTGATGATACTGATGTTGTTAGTGAAGGAGCCACCGTTACCAAGACTGGGTCGCAAGATGATGTTCTCAATGATGATACAGATGCAGACGATAGCTCTAGTTTAACAGTAACAGCAATACAACCTAGTGGCGGGTCTTCCTCCTCAGTCACTTCTAGTAGTACTTATTTAAGCAATGGTACGACAGTCACAGGAACCTACGGCACCCTCACCATTGGTGCCGATGGTTCCTATACTTATACAGCCAATCAGGATGCAGCAGACGCGCTTGACGACTCAGAGTCAGAGACTGATGTTTTTACCTATACAGTTTCTGATGGCACATCAACAGACACAGCAACAATCACCATTACGGTTAATGGTTCTAATGATGCCCCTGTTGCGAGAGATGATACGGGTACCGTTGAAGAGGACGCCACATTGACAGTTAGTGATGGAGATAATGCAAATGCTGTAAATGCTTCCACATTTGTAGATGCATTTGACATCAGCTCTCAAGAGTTCAGTCCTCAAGGATTTACATTTAGTAACGACGGAACAAAAATGTTTTTAACTGGTAATAACGGTGATGATGTCAACGAGTACACCCTATCGACAGGATTTGATGTTTCCACCGCTTCTTTCGTTGACAGCTTTGACATTAGCTCACAAGAACAGGGTCCTCGTGATCTTGCTTTTAGTGCTGATGGCACCAAAATGTTTGTTGTGGGGGTATTAGGCGATAATGTAAATGAATATACATTATCAACGGCTTTTGACGTATCCACCTCCTCTTTTGTAGACAGTTTTGACATTAGTTCACAAGAGGATTCACCAACAGGCCTAGCGTTTAATAATGATGGAACTAAAATGTTTATTGCTGGCAATGGAGGAGACGATATTAATGAATACACTCTTTCAACTGGATTTGATGTATCAACAGCCTCCTTTGTAGATAGTTTTGATGTGTCTTCTCAAGACACTGCTCCTAACGGACTTACTTTTAATAGCGATGGAACAAAAATGTATGTTGTGGGAAACCAAGGAAATGACATTAACGAGTATGATTTAACTTTAGGATTTGATGTTTCCACCGCCTCTTTTGTTGGAGCTTTAGATGTTAGTTCTCAAGATAGTGCCCCCAAAGCTATTAGCTTTAATCATGATGGCACTAAGTTATTTGTTTTGGGCACCACAAATAAATCTATTTTTGAATACACCTTAACTTCACCTTTCAGTTTGATTAATGTGGACGCTGAACATTCTGGAGATGTAATCGATACAAGCAATACAAGCTCTTATGACACTGACGTTGATGTGGAGACATTAACTGTATCTGCTGTAAGGGTCGGCAACTCTGAGGGGTCTGGTACGGCTGGCATTATTGGCTCTGCCCTTACAGGGACGTATGGTCAGCTAACACTTAATGCTAATGGTTCTTACACTTATGTTGCAAATCGACCTGCTGCAGATGACCTAGATGCAGGTGATGTGGTTTATGATTATTTTAATTACACAGTAACCGATGGTACAGCAACAGACATTGCTGTGATCACTATCACGGTTGTGGGCATTAACGATACTCCAGTTGCCGTCAATGACACAGATAGTGTGAACGAAGATGCAACGGTTACTAAAACAGGTTCTCAAGATGACGCGCTTTATGATGACACCGATGCAGACGACTCAGACGCTTTGACAGTTACAGCTATTGCGCCTAGCGGGGGTTCTACATCGACTGTTTCTGAAGGTAGTACTTATGCAAGTGGAGGCACTACAGTAACAGGCACTTACGGTACGCTTATTATAGGCGCTGATGGTTCTTATACCTATACAGCAGATCAAACAGCAGCTGATGCATTAGATGCTGGGGACACCGAAGACGATGTCTTTACTTACACAGTTTCAGACGGCGCAAACACTACGACTGCAACCATCACAATTACAGTAACGGGTATAAACGACGACCCGGTCGCTCAAAATGATGTGGGTGTGATTGCTGAAGATAGTACTTTAACTGTTATAAATGGCGCTAATGCTAATGTTTCGGGAACTTATGATGCTACAGGCGAGCACTCAGGAGATGTGATACATACAACTTCTAGCTCTCATACCGATAGCGATCCTGATGCAGCTGCTAGCTTAACTATTACCCATATTAAAAAAAGCGGTGGTTCTAATTCTACTGTTTCCTCCGGCAGTTCTTACAATAGCAGTGGTACATCCGTCACTGGCCAATACGGAACTTTGACTATCGGTGCTGATGGATCGTACACTTATGCCGCTACTGAAACTGCTACAGATGCTTTAGATGTTGGTGATGAGGTAACAGATGTTTTTACTTACACGCTCTCTGATGGCACTGAGTCTACTACTGCAAATATTACAATTACAGTTATTGGAATTAATGATGCCCCGACCGCTGTTAATGATACAGATAGTGTTAATGAGGATGCGACCGTTGAAAAGACAGGCGTTCAAGATGACGTGCTTAATGATGATACCGATCCTGATGCAAGCGCAAGTTTATTTGTAACAGATATTTCTCATACTAATGGGAATAGTGGAACTGTCGCTTCTAGCAGCACTTTCGAAAGTAATGGTACAACCATCGTAGGTACTTATGGCACTCTTACAATTGGTGCGGATGGATCTTACACCTTTACTGCTGATCAAGATGCATCTGATAATATTGCAAACGGTTCTAGTGAAACAGATGTATTTACTTATACAATATCTGATGGCAATGGTGGTACTGACACCGCTACTCTTACTATCACGATCAATGGTCAAAACAACGAAGTTGTTGCAGTTAACGATACAGGTGACGTCGATGCAGGGAGCACTCTTTCTAAAGGTGTGATATCGGCAGGCGTTATAGAGAATGATACAGACAGTGGCGTGGATGCAAATACAATAGGAGCAACTACTGTAAGTGAAATCCGCACAGGCCAGGAAAATGCAACTGGCACAAGTGGAACGGTTGGTTCAACACTAGTTGGAACCTACGGTACCCTAACTTTAAACGCAGATGGCACTTATACTTATGCTGCTACCACAGACGCTGCAAAAGCTTTAGCTCCAACTGTGCAGAAAGATGATTACTTTACTTACACTATTACAAATGGAACAAGCACTGATACCGGACAAATAACGATAACCGTAACAGGTATTAACGATGCCCCTACTTCAACAACCCCACCAACCATTAATGCTGTAGAAAACGGTAAGATTAAAGTTCGACCTGATCCTTTTTTTGATGACCCTGATCCAGCTACAAATTCTTTCGGTCAGCTGACTTATTCGTTTAGCGGACTACCAGCAGGATTAAAATATAACGAAAACGGAGTGATCGTTGGGCGATTAAAAGAGGGCACCTATACCTTTACAGTCACAGCGACTGATGGGGGAAATCTATCAACACAGCAAACCTTTACCATCGTAGTTGGTAAACCCACAGAGCCCGGTAAAAAACCTCCAAAGACTGTAGTTAACAACAACAATTTTGAAAAGGCTGTTGCTAATGAAGTCGTGGTCTTCCAAGAGGCACCTGAACAAGTAGAGTTTGAAATGGAAACATTAGAAGTGGGAAGCTCTCTTGAGTCTATCGTCAAAGAGTATTCTTTTAACGGAGGGATGAAAGTTATCGATGTTGCTGTTGAAGATTTAAATATTGATCAAAGCGGGCGTATTGGTGTTCAAGAAGATACTATTTTAGGTTTTTCAATTGGCGATGATTTTAGACTTAGTGTTAAACAATACACTGGAACTTTAGAGGATGGATCATCACTTCCAGATTGGGTTAAAGTTGATCCAGCAACTGGTCAAACGATCGTCCAATTCCCTGATGATGTTTATGCAATTGATGTGAAATTAATTGCCATTGATAAAGATAATACAACTAGAGAAATTAATGTGACTTTAGACAAAGGCGCGGTAAGAAATGATAAGTCATTGAAAAGAGATTTAAAACCTTTTGTGGAACGAAGCACAACCCTCAAATCAGAAGTAGTTGTTGATGATAAAGGACAGGTGATACTGGGCGCATCTGGAAACAATGTCAACGATCCGAACAGATCAGCTAACCTAAATGGTACAAATTTATTAAATTCTCAAAATGAGACCTCCAATAATGAGCAGCAGACTGAATCAAATAACATTGATCTTAATGCAACTTTGAAATTAGCCTCAGTAGCAAGAGAGGGCAACATAGTCAAAGTTAAAATTAACGATGATAACAGCAATAATGTTGCACAATACAGTTTAAAAGTTTCAAAAACAGATAGCAGCCCAAGAGCGGCTCAAAATCCTGATTGGCTCCAAATTGACCCTCAAACTGGTGAGATACAAGCTCAACCACCTGAAAATGTGGAGGGTATTTCCCTTCAAATTCTCGCGGAGGATGAGGATGGAGTTGTTAGAACGCTTGAAATAGATGTAGATTTTACCTCTGAGGAGCTCTCCTTGAATATGGACCAACCAGAAATAGAGGGAAATATTGTTGAGTTTGCTTCCCTTCAGGACCAAATCAATTTAGAATTTGAAGGGTATGAAAATTATGGCGATAAATTTACCAAAGTTTCTGGCTAGTCTTATTTTAGCTTCTTTTTTTCTGTCAACTCAGGCTCACTCTCAAGACATGGAGTCTAGAGCCTTGGTAGTTGCATCACAAGAAGCCGTTTTATCCAGTGAGTTAGCAGCGCGTATCGAAAATATTGCTGTGAAAGAAATGCAAAGATTTAAAAAAGGGGATTTGCTTATCCAGTTTGATTGCAGTTTATACGAAGCTCAAAAAGATGTTGTCAGTGCAAATGCCAATGGCGCTTTAATAAAACTTAAAAGCGACGAGCAAATGCTACAAATGAGATCAATTGGAAAATATGAATTAGAATTATCTATATCAGAGTACGAGAAGGCAAAATCAGAGTTACGTATCGCTGAGCTCAATGTTGAGAGATGTCAAATCAAAGCACCTTTTGATGGAGCGGTTGAAGAAGTCGTTGTTAATACATTTGAGACAATTCAGCCTCAAGTAGAATTAATGAAAATCATTCAAACAGACATCTTAGAATTAGAAATGGTGGTTTCTAGTGAATGGATTTCTTGGTTAACAATAGGACATCCCATTAAAGTGTACATTGATGAAATTCAAAAAGATTTTAATGCCTCTGTAAGTGGCATTGGTGCAAATGTAGATCCTGTAAGCCAAACTATTCAACTAAAAGGCACTATCACGAATGCGAGCCCTGCCCTTCTTCCAGGAATGAGTGGCCGCGTTGTATTTTGAGCCAAGACCAATTAAATCGATTATCTAGAATATTCTCCTTTGAGAAGAAATTAAGAGAGGCCCAATCTTTTGTTGAAATAAGATATACAGTTACCAATGAATTGCGAAGCATTGCACCTTTTATGTATGCTTTTTTTGGCTCTTGGACAAAGCCAAATAGCTTTAAAATTGAAGCAATCTCAGACATTGCCATCGTGGAACAAACATCTGCCACAACCACGTTAGCTCAAAAAATAATACGACAAAAATTACAAGAGGGCTCTCCAGAAACCCACACCTTTTCTTTAAGCAAAGATAGTTTAATACCTGCAAAGGGTGAAAATCCTCTCCCTGACCAATTCTTGTGGGTTCCTTGTATGTCTACGCAAAAAGGACCTCAAGCAATTTTACTATTGGTGAGAAATGAAAATTGGACAGAACAAGAGATTGAATATATCCGCCACCTGAGTAATTCCATCGGGCACGCAATGGGCTCACTCAAAGAAAATAATTTTTTTGAAAGTTCAGCTAAATTAATTCGCAAGACTTGGTTTCAATTTTTTGTAGTCGCAGGATTAGTTGCGAGCATGTTTTATCCTGTATCTATGTCAACAATTGGACAAGCAGAAATAACCCCCAAAGAGCCAAACATTATCAATGCCCCGATAGATGGAGTTATAAAAGAGGTATTCGTTGAAAATAATGATGAAGTTAATTTAAAAACACCTTTGTTGGAATTTGAAAGCACTCAACTTCAAAATGATTATGATTTGGCATTTCAAGAATTAGAGGTTATAGAAACAGAATTACTTCAAGCCAGACAATCCTCTTTTCAAAGTAAAGCAGATAAAGCTTTAGCGAGTCAGCTTGAAAGTAAAATAAAATTAGCCCAAGAGACTCTTAATTATCAAAAAATATTATTAGATCGATCAACTCTCTATTCCCCTGCTGAAGGTGTTGCCGTGTTACAAGATAAATCGTTGCTGATCGGTAAACCGTACAACATAGGCGAGAGTATCATGGTCGTTGCTAATCCTTCTTTAGTGGACGTTACTATTTTTATGCCTGTGAAAGACTCAATTACAATTGAAAAAGATGCCAATATCAACGTTTTTTTGGACTCTGATCCCATGAATGTGATCAAAGCCAAGGTCACAAAATTTTCATACGAACCAGAAATTGTTTCCCAAAACCTTCTTGCTTATCGAGTCACCGCAGAGCTAGTAGACAATAATACCCCACCTCGAATAGGTCTTCGAGGTACAGCA
>CACDYZ010000004.1 GCA_902557145.1 uncultured Alphaproteobacteria bacterium
AAGACGTATTATCTATGAAACAAAATTGGTTGT
Organism: uncultured Alphaproteobacteria bacterium; assembly: GCA_902557145.1. Classification (GTDB taxonomy): domain Bacteria; phylum Pseudomonadota; class Alphaproteobacteria; order HIMB59; family HIMB59; genus HIMB59. The sequence continues at coordinate 34 of CACDYZ010000004.1, forward strand.
AACATGGAAAAAATTAAAAATAGATTAAGCAATTTTTTTGCATGGCTTTCTAAAGCAGTACTCGTTGAACTAGACTCTGTTGATACAAGTGAAGATCCAATTAGACCGGATATAGATAATGAATTTAGAACCTCTTATGGAAGAAAGATTTATGGCCTTAAATCTAACGAAAATGTTGAAGGATTTATATGTGTCGCTTTCTGTAATGAAGTGCCACAAACTATGAAAGAGCTTGATTTAATGAGCAAAAATGCTTTCCATGAAAAGAATGGTCATATTGCTGTTGCTTACACTGTTTGGTCTAGAAAAAGAGGTGCGGGTAAAGAGACAATTTTTAACACAAAGAAATTTGTTAAAGAAGAAATGAGTAGTGTTGATCGTTTTATTACTCTCTCACCACTTACACCTATTGCTACACACTTTCATATCAAACATGGTGCAAAGTTAATAAACATCAATGCAACTTCACAAAATTTTGAATATGACTTTGGCTAAGTTCCAGAGTAAATAGGACCACCACCACCCTCGGGTGTTACCCACTCTATGTTCTGTGATGGTTCTTTAATATCGCAGGTCTTACAATGAATACAATTTTGAGAATTAATTTTTAAGACTTTTTTTTGAATTTCCTCATCAAATTCTACTTCATAAACACCCGCTGGACAGTACCTTTGAGCAGGTTCATCATACTCCTCAATTGTGTATGTAGTTGATAAATCTTTATCATTGAGAAGTAAATGACATGGTTGGTCATCTGCATGATTAGTTCCAGATAAATAAACTGAACTAGGTTTGTCAAAAGTGAATACTCCATCATACTTAGGATATGTTATTTTTTTTGCATCCTTGGCAGGTATTAATGTTTCGTGATCTGCGTGTTTGTGTTGAAGAGTAAAAGGAAGCTTCCCTCCAAATAATTTTTGATCAATGCCAGTAAATATCATCGCAGGAATTAAACCCCATTGGAAACTTGGTTTCACATTGCGAGCTTGATGTAATTCTTTATACACCCAAGAATTTTTAAATTTATCTTCATATGATGATAAATCCTCATTTTTAGAGATGTGATTTTCAATTACTTCTGCAGCTATAATTCCACTCTTCATTGCAGTGTGGGAACCTTTAATTTTAGGCATATTCAGTGTGCCTGCGTCACAGCCAATTAAAAGTGCTCCAGGCATATGCATTTGAGGGAGACTTTGTAAACCACCTTCTATTAGAGCTCTTGCTCCATAAGAAATTCTCTTCCCACCTTGAAGTAATTTTTTTACATCAGGATGTGTTTTAAATTGTTGAAACTCATCATAAGGAGATAGATAAGGATTTTTATAATCAAGACCTATGACGTAACCCAAATAAATTTGATTATTCTCGGCATGATAACAAAAACTTCCTCCATAAATATCATTGCTCAAGGGCCAACCAACACTGTGAGAGACTTTACCTAAACTATGGTTTTCTGGACTAATTTCCCAAATTTCTTTGAATCCAATTCCGTATTGTTGTGGTGATTTATTATTCTTATCTAAATTAAATTTTTTTAAAGCTTCTTTACCAAGATGACCTCTACATCCCTCTGATAATACTGTCACTTTGCCTTTAATATTAATTCCAGGCTCAAAATTATCTTTAGGATTATTTTCTTTGTCCAAACCCATGTCGCCAGTTTGAACTCCTATGACTTGATTGGACTCATCATAAATTAATTTACTTGCAGCAAATCCTGGAAAAATTTCTATACCTAAATTTTCTGCAAATTCTCCTAACCACTTACAAAGGTTCGATAAACTAATTATGTAATTACCATGGTTTTGTAGTGCTTTTGGGAGTAAAAAATTTGGAATTTTTATACTTTTATTATTTGTATAAAATAAAAAGTCTTCTGATCGAACATCCGTTTTTATTGGAGAGTCTAAATCTTTCCAATTTGGTATAAGCTCATCCAATGCTTTTGTTTCAAAAACATTTCCACTGAGGATATGTGCCCCTACTTCAGAGGATTTTTCTAAAATACAAACAGAGAGTTCACTGTTAAGCTGTTTTAATTTTATAGCTGTAGATAAACCAGCTGGTCCAGCACCAACTATTACAACATCATAGCTTAACTCTTCTCTTACAATTTCTGACATATGTATCTAATAATATACTAAATATTACGATTCTATCTGATTAAGTAGATCTAACTCTTTGATAATTTCTGGTATTGCTTGAAAAAGATCTGAGGACAGACCGTAATCAGCAACATTAAAAATAGGTGCTTCTAAATCCTTATTTATAGCAACAATTACTTTACTTTCTTTCATTCCTGCAAGATGTTGAATTGCTCCAGATATCCCAACCGCTATATAGAGTTCTGGGGCTACCATTTTGCCTGTTTGTCCAACTTGATATTCATTACCAATGTAACCAGAGTCAACTGCTGCTCTTGAGGCTCCAACAGCTGCATTTAATTTATCAGCTAATTCATATAATAATTTAAAATTGTCTGAATTTTCTAAACCTCTCCCACCAGATACAACAATTTTTGCATTGCCAAGTTCTGGTCTATCACTTTTTGAAACTTCTCTATTAATAAAAATAGTTTTTAGGTCAGTATCAACGAAAGAAATTTCCTCAATAGATGCATCTCCACCAGAGTCTTCAGATTTTTCAAAAGAAGTTGGTCTGATAGTTAACAGGTTAATTTTTTGGTTAGTTTGTACTTGGGAAATAGCATTCCCTGCATAAATGGGTCTTACAAAGGTATCATTTGAAACAATATCAATGACATCACTAATTTGAGTTATATCTAATAAAGCAGAGACTCTTGGTAAAAGGTTTTTTCCAAATGTACTAGCAGGTGCGAGAATATGCGAATAGTTTTCAGCAAGATTAGAAATTAAAGGTGCTGATAATTCTGGTAAGAAATTTTTCAATTTTTCATTATCACAAGTAATAACTTTAGAGAGAAGATGCACAACTTTAGATTTATTAGCTAGTTCTTCAATATTACTACCCAAAATAATTAAGTGGATATCATCACTTAGTTTTTTGGCAGCAGTGATCGTATTTAAAGTTGAAGATTTTAAATTACTATTATCATGCTCTGCTATTACTAATACTGTCATTTAAATAACTTTTGCCTCGTACTTTAATTTTTTAACTAATTCTTTAACATCACTGACCATAACGCCTGCTTTTCTTTTAGGAGGTTCTATGACTTTTAACGTTTTAATTCTTGGTGTTGTATCTATTCCCAATGAGTCAATATCAATTATATCTAAAGGTTTTTTTTTAGCTTTCATTATATTTGGTAAAGAAGCAAAACGTGGGGTATTGAGTCTTAAATCACATGTGAGAACAGCAGGTAAGCTTGTCTCTAAATTTTCAATTCCTTCATCTATTTCTCTTGAAATAGAAACTTTATTTCCTTCAATTTTTAAATTTGAAATAAAGCAGCCTTGTGGCCAGTTTAATAAAGCAGATAGAATTTGGCCAGTTTGATTAGAGTCATCATCAATAGCTTGTTTACCCATTAGGACTAAATCTGGTTTTTCTTTTTCTATCAATTTCATAAGTGTTTTAGCAACAGCTAAAGGTTCTAAAGTATTTTGTGTTTTTACTAAAATTGATCTATCAACCCCCATCGCCATGGATGTTCTTAAAACATCTTGAGATTTTTCATCACCAATTGATACTGCAATAGTTTCTGAAGCTAAACCTTGTTCTTTTAGTTTAACAGCTTCTTCGATTGCGTTTTCATCAGGAGGGTTCACTGACATTTTTACATTTTGAGTTTCTACTCCACTATTATCACTTTTGACCCTGATTTGGACCTTGTAGTCGACAACTCTTTTTACAGCAACTAAAACTTTCATTTGAATTTCAATAAAATAAACTAACTTTATTAAGATACAAGATACAAAAAAATATGGAAAATATTAAAAAAAAGAGAATTTATAAAAATTTTTTTGAACTAAATATCAAATTTGACAAAAAAAATGAATCTACTGAAATTAAAGAAAATTACGTTTTTAACGGGAATAGTGTATCTGCCATATGTTATAATGAAAAATTAAAATTATTTTATTTTATAAAACAATTCAGACCTACCTATTATTTTAGCAAACTGTCCTCATCTCCCCTTGAAATTGTAGCAGGGGGAATAAATAAAAATGAAACAAGTCGTGAAGCAATAAAAAGAGAGATACAAGAAGAACTAGGAGTTAAACCTTTAGTTTTAAAAAAGTTAGATACATTAATAATAGCTCCAGATATTTTAGAAGAAATGACAGATATCTACTTGGCTAAAGTTCCAGAGATTAAAAATTTTAAAATCTCTAACCCTCAAGAAGGAGAATTTATAAAAATAATTCCTTTAAAAAAAAATGATATTGATAAGTTGCTTAAATCCAATAAACCTCAAAATATTGTAACTAAGTATATACTCTTTAAAATTAAAGAACTTAAGATTTAATTTTAATCATTTCTTTATCATAGATAGATTGAAGATGAATTTTACAAGGTACTTTTTTTGTAGCTATTTCTAATTCGTAGTCTCCCTCAAGTAAAAAATCTTTATCAATAATTTCATTACTTCTAACATAACCATAGCCGATAGGTTTTCCAATTGTATATCCAAATCCCCCACTAGAAAGCCAACCTACTTGTCTACCATTTCTAAATATCGTCTCTCTTCCCAGAATAATTTGATCAGGATCATCGCATGTAAAACCTGCAAATATTTTTTTTATTCCAAGTTTTTTTTGATTTAGTAATGCTTGTTTTCCTATGAAATCTATATCGCTATTAATTTTTGTTGCCCAAATCAAACCAGCTTCTAAAGGTGTGTGATCAGGACCTATATCAGAACCCCAGGCTCGGTAGCCTTTTTCAAGTCGACAACTCTCAATACATCTATACCCAGCGTTAATTAATCCGTATTGACTTCCATAATCCATTATTTTTTCATAAACCTCCGATGCCTTATCGATTGGAAAGTGTAATTCCCAACCCAGTTCGCCCATATATGTTATTCTTATTGCATTTACCTCAATGGAACCAATTCTAATTTTTTTATATGAAGCAAATGGGAAATTCTTATTTGATAAATCTGTGTCAGTAAGGCCTTGGAGAATTTTTCTAGAATTTGGACCCATTAAAGAAAAAACTGAATTATCAAAAGTAATATTTTTTACATTCACTTTATAATCTTTTGGAATATTTAAGGTTATCCAATTAAAGTCATGAGTCATAAACCCAGTTCCTGTAATAATGTAGTAAGTGTCTTTAGCAATAACGGTTAATGTGACATCGCACTCTATTCCTCCGTTATGATTTAACATCTGTGTGTAAACTGTTGAACCAATTGGTTTATTAACATTATTGGCACATAAAAACTCCATCGCTTTTTGAGAGTCCTCCCCTGATACAATAAATTTTGCAAAAGATGTTTGATCTATTAATACAGCGGCCTCTCTAGTTGCCTTAACTTCATTACCAACAACTTCAAACCAATTTTGTTTATTAAAACTGTAAATATCTTTAGGTTCTGTGCCTTTAGGAGCAAACCAGTTTGGTCTTTCCCATCCCATTTTTTCACCAAAGCAGGCATTAGCTTTTTTTAAATTTTCATAAATAGGAGATGTTTTAAACTGTCTAACTGATGAATGTTCCTCAAAAGGCCAAGCCATGGTGTAGTGTTTGGCGTATGCTTCATATGTTCTTTTTCTCACCCATTCTAAATCTTGATGGGGTTTTCCAAATCTTCTAATATCTACAGGCCATAAGTCATACGGGGGACGACCGTTAGCAACCCACTCTGCAAGAGCCATTCCTGCTCCACCTCCTGCTGCAATACCGTATGCATTGAAGCCTGCGCCCACATAGAAGTTATTAAGCTCTGGGCTCTCCCCTAAAATAAAATTTCCATCAGGGGTAAAGCTTTCTGGACCGTTAATAAGTTCTTTAATGCCTGCTGTCTCTAATTTTGGAACTCTACCAAGAGCATTATTCATGATTTGTTCAAAGTGATCATAGTCAGAGTCTAACAAAGAAAAGTGAAAATTATCAGGAACAGATTTTTCTGCCCACGACAAAGGATTAGGCTCGTATCCTCCCATTGCTAAGCCTCCAACTTCCTCTTTAAAATATATTAAGCGGTCTGGGTCTCTTAAAGTAGGTAAGTTAGACTCAACTCCATCTATTTTTTCAGTTACTAAATATTGGTGCTGAAATGAGACTAAAGGTACATTAACGCCTACAGTTTGAGCAAATTGTCTGGTCCATTGACCACAACAACAAACAATTCTCTCACATTGAATAGTTCCTTTATCAGTCTCTAAAGCAATTATTACGCCATCTTCAACTACAACCTTTAATGCCTTAGTCTCTTCAATTATTTTTGCTCCTTTGTTACGCGCTCCTTTAGCTAGAGCTTGAGAAATATCCGTAGGATTTGCTTGACCGTCTGTTGGGAGAAATGCAGCTCCAAATACATCATCAATATTCATGATAGGCCATAAATCTTGAGCTTCCTTAGGGGACAATAGCTCCATCTCAAGACCAAAAGAATGGGCAGTAGTTGTTTGTCTCAATACCTCCTGCCATCTCTCTTTATTACATGCCAACCTCAATCCGCCATTCATTTTCCAACCTGTGCTAAGACCAGTTTCTTTTTCTAATTTGTCATAAAGATCTACAGAGTACCCTAGTAATTGAGTAATATTTGCATTTGTTCTTAATTGTCCTACTAATCCTGCAGCGTGCCAAGTACTCCCTGCAGTAAGTTTGCCACTTTCAATTAGACAAACTTCTAAACCTAAGTTTGCTAAGTGATAAGCTGTTGAACAGCCAACAATTCCTCCACCGATGATTATAATTTTAGAACTTTTAATCATTAAAGGCTTTCAAACGTGTTATTAAATTTTGTTAAGTTTTCTTCTGTGTATTTAGAATAATCAAATTCTAAATTGGAAGTAATCTCTGATACCATGCTCCACATCGTTTCTCTAAGGAGACTTGCTGCCTTCATTGCATTATATCTTATTAGAAGTTCTTTTGATGGTTTTTGATCATAATATAATTCTAAAGAATGGTTTTCTAAATCAGTATCAAAATCATTATTGGAAGCAAGACCTCCGATATCAAATAATGGATCATTAAATCCACCATATTCCCAATCGACTACCCAAATTTTTGAGCCATCATCTAAAAAATTTGCAGCCAAGAAATCATTGTGGCCAAAAACTATATCCCTAGGAGAAGATAATTTCTCCAGTGTTTCTGATTTTTTAATTAGTTCTTGAATTATTGAAACATAACTTGAGTTATTTTTTTTTAAAAAATTAGAATAATATTTAATTACATAAAAAACCCAAAAAATAATTGACTGACCGTTTAATTGGTTTGGCATTTCAAAATGAATTTTTTTAATAATGGGCATAATCTTATCAAGGTTGATCCTAACAGTTTCAGGGTCAAGAGTTTTACATTGGATATAATCAAAAACCATCACACCCGGCTCAAAGTGTATCAATTTGGGGGACACCCCAATAGCATGAGCCGCTTTACTTACATTTAATTCATTAGATCGATAGACTAAATGCTCAGGAATATCCTCTCCCATTCTTACTACATATTCTGAAGTACCATCTTTGACTAAATAGTTATAATTTGTAATTCCTCCTTCTAGGGGATTTAAAGAGATATTACTTTTCCAGATAGGTAGTGCCTTAATTTTATCTACATAATTCATAGTTTGAACTTAATTTTTCAATAGAAATCACTTATGAAAGTAATAATAATTATCATAAAAATTTAATTGGGGGAATTGAAATGGACCTTATAGAGAGATTAAATAAAGGACCTATTTTATGTGCTGAGGGATATCTTTTTGCTATGGAAAGAAGGGGTTATCTTCAAGCAGGCTCTTATGTACCTGAAGTTGTCCTCGAGCATCCAGAAGTAGTCACTCAGCTTCACCGCGAGTTTATTCGTTCTGGTAGTGATGTTGTCCAAGCTTTTACATACTACGGCCATCGTGAAAAACTTCGACTAATAGGCAAAGAAGAGTTACTAGAGCCTCTTCAAAAAAATGCTTTGAAAATTGCCAGAGATGCTGCAAAGGAGTTTCCCGAATTAGACTTAATGATTGCAGGAAATGTTGCTAACACAAATATTTATGACCCTGACAACAAACAATCCCGTGTTGACTGTCAAAATATGTTTGCTGAACAAATTGCTTGGGCTAAAGAAGATAATGTTGATTTTATTATCGCGGAGACGATTAGTTGGACTGAGGAGGCTAAAATAGCTCTTAAAGAAATAAAGGATGCTGGTTTAATTGCAGTTGTGAATTTGGCAATACACAAAGGAGATAAAACTAGAGATGGTCATACAGCAGCTGAAGCTTGTAAAATTTTAGAGGATCATGGAGCTGATGTTGTTGGACTTAATTGTTACAGAGGACCAGATATGATGTTGAAATTACTTCCTGATATCAGAAAACAGGTATCTTGTCATGTTGCAGCATTGCCTGTTCCTTACAGAACTAATGAAGAATACCCTACGCATATGTACATCAAAGATCCAAATTGTGACTGTATTGATGGAAACGTCTCTCATATAGCTTTAGATGGCCTTACATGTAATAGATTTGAAATGGCCGAATTTACAAAAAACTGTATGGATTTAAAAGTGAACTTTATTGGCATTTGTTGTGGAGCTGACCCTCATCATGTAAGAGAAATGGCAGTGGCTATGGGAAGAAAACCGATTTCTTATAAGTATTACCCTGATATGAGCAAACATTTTGCTCATGGCAATGAAGCTTCACTCAAAGACCATAATAAAGTTAACCAGTGGTTAAAATAATTTGAAGGTAACTAAAATATATTAAATTTCATAAAATGAGTATTTGGGGGAAATTACTTGCTGGTACATTTGGATTTGCTTTAGGTGGTCCGATTGGTGCATTACTGGGTGTTATTGCAGGACATAGTGTAGATAAAATAAGAAGGCAAAATACCAATGGAAACGTAGGTATGCAATCTCCTCAAGAGGTAATTACAATTGGAATTATAATATTAGCAGCAAAATTAGCTAAGGCAGATGGCCAAGTTACTTCAGATGAGGTTAAAGCATTTAGAGAAAAATTTAAAATACCTCCTGACTTTCAAAGTGATGTAGGAAAAATTTTTAATGAAGCAAAAAAAACTTCAGATGATTTTCATCAATATGCCAAGCAGCTTGGGATGTTATTTAGAGCGCAACCACAAGTACTTGAACAAGTCATCAATCTTTTATTTTATATAGCTGAGGCAGATGGGGAGATAAGTGATCCTGAAATAGATTATATAGAGAATTGTGCTAATTACTTTGGGCTGACTAAAACCCAATATGAGAGCATTAAAACTTTGTGGCTGGACAAACAAATAAACCCATACAAAGTACTAGGAGTTAATAAAGAAGCAACAGACGGCGAGATTAGAAAGAAATGGATTGAGCTTAGTAAAGAGTTACACCCTGACCAATTAAGTGCCCAGGGTGTCCCTCAAGAATTAATCATTAAATCTGAAGACAGACTATCCGAGATAAATCAAGCCTACGATAAAATAAAAAGTATTCGCAATATCAATTAAACTTTTTTCAACTGATCTGCTTTGGATTTGCCTTTGTCTTCAACAATTTCAAATTCGACTTTATCGCCTTCATCAAGGCGGTCTAATCCTGCTTGTTGAACAGCTGTGATATGAACAAAGATATCTTTATCTTCTCCATCAGGGGCAATAAACCCATATCCTTTTTTTGGGTTAAACCATTTCACTGTTCCTGTAGTCATCGTATTACCTTTCTTAAATTAATAAGGTTATCAATCATTAAACGTCAAACTGTGTTTTTATGGGAAACTAAATTTTTAATTCAATAATAATAAGCCTTAAATAGTACAGCTAGATTAGTATAGAATATTGTAATAAAAACAATCTGAATTTTAAGAAAATAGCATATATATGATCGCACTAAGAAGAAAAAATGCTGGTTTTACAACGATTTATAAAGTTGAATTTAATAATTATAAAAAAATAATAAAAGTTTATGACCAAATTGCTTTTTCTAGTTTTTTCAGAGCTAATCTTAATAAATATAGTAACTTTTATAATTATCTTAACAAAGCTAACATAACCCCTAAACATAATGTTATATCTAAGCACATACTTGAAATTAATGAGATAAAAAGTGATTTTTCTCTATCTAAAAAAAAACTATTTGGTAATAAAAAAATATTAAGCGAATTTAAAAGAAAAATAACCTCTATTCAAAAATTAGATCAAAGTTTAATTAAAAAAAAATTAGTAGATGAGATTAAAAAATATTTAAATATTTTAAAATTAGAAAAAAAAGTTACTATATTTATTAAGATTAGCTCTGAAAGTTAAGAGGAAAATTAAGAAAATTGAAAAATATATAAATTTTTATGAACAAAATAGTATTTGTCACGGAGATATTCATTTTGAAAATTTGATAATTAATAAAAATAAGCTATTTATTTTAGATTGGGATTATAGTCTTATATCATGCATTGGATATGAAATTGCAATGTTTGCTTATCTTGAAAAGCTAAATCAAGTTCAAATTAAAAAACTTTCAAAGATTTTTCGGATTTCTATTGATGAAATTATACACTACTTACCAATTTGTCACTTGTTAGATTATCTTTATAAAAAAGTTCTTTTAAAGGAAGAGTTAATTAAAGTTATTGATAAAAAATTGATAAGAGAGGTTAATAATTTTATTGGGAATATTCTCTGAAAGCTTTAAGACTTTTAAGCTGTCTAAAGGATAATATTTTATTTTCTGCAACTTTTCCTTGATGGATAAATAAGAATTTATCTGTAACATTTCTAAGTTCTTCAATTAAATGGCTACTAATTAAAGTTATAAGTTTATGACTAAAAGACATAGTTTTAATATCCTCATATAATATTTTCCTTAAACCTGGGTCTAATGAATTAAAAGGTTCATCAAGGAGGAGTATTGATTTTTTCCTTAATAAACTTCTAGCTATTGAGACACGCTGTTGTTCTCCTCCAGAGAGATTACTCACTTTTTTGTCTAAATCTATATTAAGTGAAACTTTCTTCATTATGCTTCTTACTAATTTAAGATTATTTGAAGTTCGTTTCATATCTGAGTCAATACCTAATATAATATTTTCAAAAATAGTTAGATGATTAAAATTATTATGATCTTGAAATAATATGGAAATATCTCTATCGAAGGGTTTTAAATTTGTAATATTTTTATTAGAAAAATATATTGAACCTTCTATAGGTTTTAAAAAACCAGACAATAAATTAAATAAAGTAGATTTTCCAGAACCACTCTTGCCTATTACTCCAACTAATTGACTGCTTTTCAATTCAAAATCAAATTCAAATGAAGACTTTTCAATTTTATATTTAAGCTTATTAATTTTTAGCATTTTTTTGAAGAAGAAAAGTTGGCAAATACATAATTAGAAAAATAAATATTATAAATAAAGACAAAATAAAGAAAGCATCATTATATCTATAATTGCTATAAAGTTGAGAGATGTATAAAGGAATAGTTTTAAATGAACTATTATTAAAGATAGTGACTGAAGTTAAATCTCCCAAACTTAATACAAATACTGTTGTACTTACTAATAAGAACTCATTTCTAATCTTAGGTAAATCTATTTTAATTAATCTAGTTAAAGATTTTATATTAAAAAGAAGTGTATTTCTGTGTTCAGAATTATGATTTTCAATAAATTTACTAGATAAAAAGATAAACATTATTGGTGTTATAAAAAAACTATTTATTAATGAAACAATCCAAATACTTTTAAAAATAAAATTCAACTGAAAGTTAAAATAAAAAATCATGGCTGATAAAGAGAGAGATGGAACAAAAAGCAATAAAGCTATAGAGATAAAAATTATTTTATGGAAAGAAGAATTATTATCTAAAAATGATCTATAAATATTTAAAGATGATAACGTTAGAATACTTGATATTGTCAAAGATATAATTGAAACTAATAAACTATTGATAAAACTATTTAAAAAATTAACAGTAAGTAATGATTGTAAATTAAATGAAAAAATACCTTTTATTAAGACTATGAAAGGAATTGAAAAGTAGACAATGATTATCCAAAAAAAATAATCAATAAAAATAGGTTTATCTATAATTTGGTATGATTTTTTATATGAAGCAAACGTACTAAAAGTATAAGTTTTACTTATTAGTGATAAAGATATTACCATAATAATTATTAGCTGAGTCATTCCTAACAAAATTGCCCTCATCAAATCAGCATCAAAAATAATAGATTGGTAGATAGCTAACTCTATGGTTGTGAGATTAGGGGAGCCAGACAAAATATATACGATAGTAAAATTACCAATACAAAATATAAATGATAAAATTAAAACTGATGAATATCCTGAAAAGATAAAGTTTTTTAATTGAAGTTTAATTGACTTTAAAAAAGGGATACCATTTGATTGAAGAACCTTTATATAATTTTCAGGGATGTTAATTAATTTTCTATAAAAAAAATTAGCGTTAAAAGCTATATTAAAATAAGAAGTTACATAAATAATCCCCTTCAAAGAAAAGACATTCACATTGTAGTCAACAGATAACCAATGAAAGATGATAGATAGTATGCCATTTGAGCTATAAAAAAAAATTGACCCAAAGGAGACAAAAATCACTGGTAAAATAAAACAAAAATTTAATAAAGAGGAAATAACTTTAGGATTTTTATTTGATAAATAGAGAATGAGACCAAATATAAAACCAGCAATAGATGATATGGAACAAGCCAAAAAAGCCTGAAAAAAAGTAAACTTTATAGTATTGAAATAAGAAAAAAATTTAAAATCACTAAAATTATCAGCATTACTTAAAAAATATAGTGTGGTGATAAAAAGAGTGATTATAAAGAATAAATATACTAGATAAGGGAGCCTAATAAAATAAGCTCCTTTATCTAAATATAAATTAGTCAATAATTGAATTTTCCCAGTTGGCTATCCATTTATCTTTTTCTGTGCTTGAAGGGAAGACTTGATCTAAGGAAACAGGTAAAGGTGCTGCATCATAAAAATCCTTTTGAGTTTCTTTTAAATTTAAAACTGGATACATCCAATTTCCTTGGGGGATGTGTTGCTGAAATCCATTTGTTAAAGAAAATTCTAAGAATGATTTTGCAAGATCTAAATTAGAAGCATTTTTTAAAATACCCATGACCTCTATTTGACTAGCATGTCCCTCCTCAAAATTTAAAGACTTATATTTTTGACTACCCTCTATCAAAGAATGATATGCCGGCGAAGTAGTATAACTTAGTACTAAATCTGACTCTCCCTCTAAAAAAAGCCCGTATCCGTCTGACCAACTTTTAGAAGTGATAACTATCTGATCTTGGATCTCACTCCAGAAGTTTGAGGCACCCTCTTTATAAATTTGATTTATCCACTTTGCTAAACCAAGTCCAGGTGTTGAGTATCTTGGATCCATAATAATTATAGAAATCTCATCTCTTTCAGCTAGTTCGTTAAAAGACTTTGGTGGTTGGTTTAGCTTTTCGCTATCATAAATAAAGCTAAAGTAACCATAATCAAAAGGCGTAAAATATTCATCACTCCAGTCTATGTCTAAGCCATTTGTATTAACTGAATGTTTTAAAAATAAATCGTTTTTTTTTGCCTCATCTACTAAAGAGTCATCTAAACCTAATAAAATATCATAACCCTCTTTGTTATTAGTTAGTTTTACTCTAGAGAGAAGTGCTCCAGATGAGTCAGCTGTATTCCAAATAAGATCACAATTACAAATTGTCTCAAATTCTTTTTCGATATTAGGTCCAGGCCCCCAGTCTGAATTGAAAGAGCCATAAGTAAAAATTTTAAGTTCTTCTTTTGCTACTGCTCCAAAGGGTAATAGTAATATTATTAGTATTATTTTAAAGTTCATCGTTAATCCTTTCATTTTATTAACAAAGAACCAAGATTGCTGTGGTAGGTATAACTTCCTACGCCGGCATTATCCGGTTCAGGTTCTAGGGTTAAGGAAATCCTTTCTCAGCTGTATTAGAGCACCCCTGTCAATTGAAATTTTATCAATTACAAATTCAAAATCAATTATATTAAATATTTACAACTAATAATATTTGGCTATTTTAGCCTACTATGAAAAATATAGGTAATTTTGTCGATGGTAAATTAAGTCAAACACAATCATCAAATTATATTTCACTCTTTAAGCCTACAACGGGTGAAGAATATGCACATGTTCCCATCACAACCAATAATGAATTTCAAAAAATTATTGAGAAGATGAAAGTTGCTCAATCTTTATGGGCTGAAACACCTATCACAAAAAGGAGTAACATACTTTTTAAATACAAATCTTTAATTGAAAAAAATTTTGATGAGATAGCTAAAATAATCTCAGAGGAACATGGTAAAGTTTTTTCAGATGCAAAAGGCTCTCTGCAAAGAGGATTAGAAGTTGTAGATTTTGCATGTGGAATACCCCACTTGCTTAAAGGAAATCATTCAATCAATGTTGGTACTAATGTAGACTCTTATGACATAAGACAACCTCTTGGTATATGTGCGGGTATTACACCATTTAACTTTCCTGCAATGGTTCCGATGTGGATGTTCCCTCTTTCTATTGCGTGTGGTAATGTTTTTATGCTTAAACCCTCTGAAAAAGTTCCTCAATGTTCCTTACGTTTAGCTGAACTTCTTAGTGAGGCCGGTCTACCTGAAAATGTATTAACAATCGTTAATGGGGATAAAAGTGTAGTAGACTTAATTATACAATCTCCATATATTTCATCTGTAAGTTTTGTAGGATCAACTCCAGTAGCTAAATATATTTATACTGAATGCTCTAAGAACAATAAAAGAGTTCAAGCCTTAGGTGGAGCTAAAAATCATATGCTGATTATGGAAGACGCTAATTTAGAGGATGCAGTTAATGGATTAATTGGTGCCGCATTTGGGTCTGCCGGTGAGAGATGTATGGCTACATCTGTTGCTATCCCTATTGGTGAAATTCAAAAACCCTTCATGGAACTATTAAAAGAGAAAACTTCAAAAATAAAAGTTGGAGAGTCATTAGACCCGCATAGTGAAATGGGACCTCTTATTACAAAAGAGCATAAACAAAAGGTATTATCTTATATTGAAAAAGGTATCTCTGAGGGTGCAGATCTAGAAATAGATGGTAGAGATTTAACATTACAAGGCTTTGACAGTGGTAATTTTGTTGGACCAACGATATTCAATAATGTCAGTACAAATATGACAATTTATAAAGAAGAAATATTTGGTCCTGTTTTATCAGTAGTAAATTTAGAAAACTTTGAACAGGCGATGCAAATAATTAATGATCATGAATTTGGAAATGGCACCTCTATCTATACATCAAATGGTGCTTTGGCTAGAGATTTTATGAAAAATGTTCAGATTGGAATGGTTGGCGTTAATATCCCTATCCCAGTACCTATGTCTTTTTATAGCTTTGGTGGGTGGAAAGGATCAATATTTGGCGGTCACGGAATGCATGGAGAAGAAGGAATTAACTTTTATACTAGACGAAAGACTATAACATCGAGGTGGCCAGATGATGTCGCAGGGGCTTCACTCAACATGCCAACTATGAAATAATAAATAATGGATAAATTTAAAGATAGACAAAAAGCTTTTGAAGCAGAACAAAGTCAAAAAGAGCAAACTGAGTTTGAAAAGAGAAATTCTAGAAATAAAGTTTTTGCTCAATTCATTCTTAATGATATTGGACAATCTGATAATTCGGAATTACTTAGAGAAATAATATTATCTGATCTTGAGGAACCAGGTGATGAGGATATCATTCGAAAGGCTTTAGAGGTGATATCTCAAAATAATGGTAGTTTAACTAGAGAAGACATAGAAAAAAAACTCTCTGAGATATAATTTACCAAGAACCATTATTTTCCATACTTGACCAAGGTTCTTTGATTTCAAGACTCTCACCTTTTTGAAGTAACTCAATGGAAATACCATCTGGTGATTTAATAAACGCCATATAACCATCCCTTGGAGGTCTATTTATCACTACATTATTTTTCATAAGATTTTCACAAACTTGATAAATATTATCTACTCTAAAAGCAAGATGTCCAAAGTTTCTACCACCTTGATACTCTTCCTTATCCCAGTTATATGTTAATTCCAAAAGGGGTTTTTTTTCAATTTCTGCTGTATTTTTATCGCCGGGAGCACAAAGAAAAATTAAAGTAAAACGTCCCTTCTCACTTTCTTTTCTAGAAAATTCTACCAAGCCCAATTTATTACAATAAAAATCAATTGACTTATCAATGTCACTGACACGAACCATTGTATGTAAATAATCCATATGTTTTAATTATCAAAAAAAAAATACTCTGTCTAAACTTTAATTAGAATTGTTTGTTACTGCCTAAAACAATTTTTTTACGAAGAACTGTCTCACGATAAAAAATATATCCTACAGATAATAATATTAATGGCCCCCCTAACAACACTTCTCTTGAAAGAAATTCTCCAAAGATAATATATCCAATTAAAAAAGCCCATATTACAGATGTAAAATCTAGAGGTGCTAATACGGAAGCATCTGCTAGTTGAAAAGATTTGGAGAGACAAAGCTGTGCCACAAAACCTAAAATTCCGGATGCAATTAAAAGAACCAAATCAAAATTATTAGGCCATATCCAATCATCATTAAAAAAGAATAAACTGAATAAAGTGGCAAAAAGTGTAAAAGTCCAAACACTCAATATATTATTATTGGTTAATAGTATTTTTTTTAAAATAATGACAGCCATTGATAGAAAAATGCTAGCTAAAAGAGGTAAAACAGAATAATTACTAAATAAATTAACACCTGGTTTTAAAATAATTACGACACCAATAAAACCCACAATAATTGCAATTACTCTTCTATAACCAATTTTTTCTCCTAAGAAAAAAATTGATAATATTGATATAAAAAAAACTGAGGAGTAGCTAATAGTTTGCATTTCAATTAATGGCACGTACCTTAAGGATACAAAGAATAATGACATAGCAGCAATGCCTACTAAGCCTCTAAAAAAGTGGAGTTTATAATTATTTATAGAAGTAATTTTTAAATTATAATAAAAAATAACTAAAAACAGCGGTATAAGAGCAAAAAAACTTCTAAAAAAAACTACTTCAAACAATGGTAAATTATCTCCTGTAGCTTTGATACACACACTCATTAAAACAAAAAAAAGAACAGAGATAGATTTGTAGATAAATGCTGACATCTAGATAATCTAAATATATTAAATATGAATGAATTTACTAATAGTTAATGGATACGATAAAAACGGATGGAGTAAGCTTGCAAAATATAAATTACAACCAATCTGTGAATTTTACAGAGATCAGTTAAAAAGCATAAATCCAAATATAAAAGCTACATTTATTTATCCATCAATGGACTTAAATAAGATATATGAAGAAAACTTCATAAAGTCATTCAAAGGAGTTGTTTGGACCGGTTCTAGCCTTAATATTTATGACAATACTCGAGAAATTAAAAATCAAATTTCTTTAATGAAAAAAATGTCAAAATCAAAAATAAATATGTTTGGAAGTTGTTGGGGAATGCAACTTTATACAGTTACAAATGGTGGAGCCGTTAAAAAAAATCCTAAAGGAAGGGAGATTGGAATAGCCTATAATATCAGCATTAACAAATTTGGTAAGATACACCCAATGTATACTAATAAACCATCAGTATTTGATGCTTTTGCCTCACATGTAGACCATATTTCTCAAAAACCAAACAATTCAAAAATTCTCTCTGATAATCATTTTTCAATTCAGTCTCTTGTGACTAAAAATTTTTGGGGTACCCAATATCATCCTGAATTTAATTTTAAGTATACTGGCAAAATTCTTAATGCACGAAAGAGTATTTTACTCAAAGAAAAAATATTCACTAAAAATCAAATTACTAATCTAATCGAGGATTACAAAAAACCAAATGTTAATAGCTATAGTCAATCTTTATTAAAAGATAATATCCGGAATAGAGAGTTGAGAAATTGGTTAAATTATTTAAAACATATTTAAAAGATCTCTTTAAATTCAGTAAGGTTATTGCACACTAAAAATAAATCTTTAAAATTTTTATAAGCAAACTTAGCATTCACAACTTTTTTATATTGATTAATTATGTCATTCCAATAATTTTCATAATTAAATATTAAACATTTTTTGTTCTTGATTACTCCTAATTGAAGAGCACTTACAACTAGGCTTATTTCCTCAATTGTACCACCTCCTCCAGGTAAGGCTACAAAGCTATCTGAAATTTGTAGAAACTTTTTTTTTCTTTGTTCCATTGTTTTAGTCACATAAATTTTATTAATTTTAGAGTGGATTTTTTCACGTTTATCAAGGAAAGAAGGGATAATACCAGTTACATGAGAATTATATTTTAAAGCTGTATTAGCTACAACGCCCATCAATCCATTATCCCCGCCTCCATAAACAATATCATAATTATTTTGGGCCAGGTATTTAGTTACTGTAACAGCTAATTCTTTAAATTTTTTATTTGATCCATACATTGAACCACAGAATACGGCAACTTTATGTTTAGTATTTTTTAAATTCATATAAATTTAATTTACATTAATAATCAAAAATGACTAAAAAAAATAATATAGATGATCTTAAAAAAGTAAGGAAAGATATCGATAATATTGATAATAAAATTATTGAATTAATTGGAGATAGGTTTAAAGAAATTCATAAAGTTACTAAATTAAAAGAGAGTAAAGATGAAATAATTGACCACGAACGAATTACTCATATTTTGAAATCTGTTCAATCAAAGGCCAAAAGAAATAAAATTGATCCTGAAATTATAGTGAGGATATGGCAAATCTTTATCCAAGAGGCTATCAAGCTAGAGTCTTCAAAAATAAAAAAATAATTATATTAATACAATAAGCAGCATTATAAATAATATTGATATGAGAATTGTTGCTGCAAAACTAGGTGTTGTAACTTTTATATACGATGAATTACTAAATTTTTGAGATTTATTTAATATCAATCTGAAAAAAAACCTTAAATTTTCATAAATTAATTCTGTTAACAAACCTATTTTTTTAAATAGCGGTTTTCCTATACCTGGGAGCATTTTTCTATAAAACCAATCGGAATTTAATACTGTAGATCTAATCTCTGAGGGATAAAGTTTAAATTTAACGAGAAATAGAAATGCAATAATAGCAAAAACTAAAAGTTGAAGCTGACTTATAACATGGTCTATCGTATATGGTTGGTACTCAACAGTGTATGGAAGTATCTGGTATAAGTATTTAGGGAAAACACCAATTCCAATACATAAAACAGCAGCAATACCCATCGCTATAAGCATATTAATGGGTGCTTCTTTCACTTTTGATTTTCTCTCATGCGCAAAAAATGCAAAATAAGGTATCTTTATTCCTGAGTGCTCTAACACACCTGCAGATGCAAAAAATAATACAAAATAAATTAAAACCATACCCATACCGCCTAATGAGGACATGATTAAAGACTTCGCTACAAAACCACTAAACAATGGAAAGGCGGAAATAGACATGGCACCTATGATGCAAAAGATTGTAGTAAAGGGCATGTATTTATATAGGCCCCCTAATTCTGAAGCTTTTGTGGTTCCTGCTCTGTATAAAACAGCTCCCATGCTCATAAAAAGTAAGGCTTTATATATGATATGAACAAATGCATGAGCCACTGTTCCATTAAGTGAAAGCTCCGTTCCGATACCAATACCAACAACCATAAAACCTAATTGGTTATTTAGACTAAAAGATAAAACCCTTCTTAAATCATTTTCAATTACAGCAAAAAAGACAGGGAACGCTGTCATAATAGCTCCAATCCAAATCAATGAGTCTGTGCCTGGAAACGTTCTGGCTAATGCATAAATAGCTAGTTTTGTTGTAAATGCCGATAACGCCACTGTACCCGTAACAGAAGATTCAGGGTATGAGTCTTGTAACCAACCATTTAAAAAGGGAAAGGCGGCTTTAATTCCAAAAGCAATAAATATAAAAATTCCAAAATCTGTAGTCAGGTCTAAAACAGTTAAGTTGTGATTTCCAGTTTGATACAACAACAAACATGCTCCAATTAAAAGCAATACGCCTGAGGAGACTTGAATGATCAAATATCTCATGGCTGCGTCTCTTGCTGCTTTAGTATTTCCTGCAAATACTATGAAAACTGAAGTTAGAGCCGTGGCTTCCCACCATATAAATAAACTAAAGAAGTCACCAGCATGAAGTGCACCTATCGCTGAACCGGCATAAGCAAGTGTCGCCATATGCTCCATTAAGTTTTTACTATGCCAACTAAAAATAATGACTAGAACAGCTGCAATATGAAAAATGATAGAAAAAGGAAAAGTTAAGCTATCTGATTGATATAATATTAAATTTAATCCAAGTACGTCCCACTCTAAAAAAGTTCCATAACCATTGAATAATGATAAGGCTGACAAACCAACCGAAAGTAACATTGCAGGGTGTCTAAAATATTGTGGTATTGTTGGTAATAAGAATGAAGTGAGTATCA
The DNA here is from genome assembly GCA_902557145.1 of uncultured Alphaproteobacteria bacterium. GTDB lineage: Bacteria > Pseudomonadota > Alphaproteobacteria > HIMB59 > HIMB59 > HIMB59. The sequence goes on from CACDYZ010000004.1 coordinate 20,709, forward strand.
TTATTAAACCTGGAATAATGTTACTGATCATAATAATCCTCCTTTCTCATTAAGAATTTTCTTAACCACTTTCCTAACAAAACAATAAAAACAAAACTTATAAATCCAAAAAAAGCTGGAAAACCATAAATCTCAGCAAATGAAAAATACTCATGTCTATGGAATGTAAAATCTAAAAAAATTAAGAGAGCCCCAATAATCAGTATGTACTTTGTAAAACTTTTACCCATACTTTTTAAATCATTCTTCTTCATTTAACTCACTATTACTCCACTTACATTATTTAAGAAATAGTTTGCATAAAAAAAGAATATTAAACAACTCAATCCGGTAATTACTGGTGGCCAAACAGTTAAAGGAGCTTTCGTTAATTTTACTTCTCTTATAGAATTTTTAGTAAATCCTATTACAACTGGTTGTAATAAATAATAAATATTCAAAAGTGAGGATATGCCTAAAATTATAGCAACAATAATAAATTCTCTCTCAATAGAACCCATTATTAAATAAAATTTGCTCCATGACCCTATAAATGGAGGAACCCCGATAATTGACAGAGCTCCTAAAGTGTAAGCAAAAAATATTAATGGTAATTTAAAACCCATACCTTTTAGTTCACTTACCTTTTTAATGTGGGCTGTTACATAAATAGCACCAGCACAAAAAAACAAGGTTATCTTAGCCAGAGCATGAGTAATTATATGAAAGGAAGCTCCTTTTAACGCTAGTGATGAAGCCAAAGCAGCTCCTAGAATTATATAAGAAAGTTGACTAATAGTAGAGTAAGCTAATCTAGTTTTTAAATCATCTTTTGTAATTGCAATGATACTGGATGCCATAATTGTAAAACATGCTAACCAAACTAACCAATCTGAGCTTTTTGTTTGAAGTAAGAATTCAGGACCTACTATATAAACAATAACTACAAGAAAGCTAAAAACACCAGCTTTTACAACAGCTACTGCATGAAGTAGAGCAGAAACTGGAGTTGGAGCTACCATTGCTGCCGGTAACCATCGATGAATTGGCATAATTGCTGCTTTACCAATTCCAAATACAAGCATGGCTATTAGAAGAGAAAGGTACTCTGCTGGAAACTGATTTATTAATATTCCTCCATCTTGAAAATCCAGAGTCCCTGTCTCTAGCCAAATCCAAAATATAGCCGGTAAGAAAAATATTAAAGAAGTGCCGACTAAAATAGATAAATAAAGTCTTCCTGCAGATTGTGACTCAGCATTTTGTTTATGTCCAACTAAAGGGAAAGTTGAAAATGTTAATATTTCATAAAAAATAAATAAGACTAGCAGATTTCCAGACCAAGCTATTGCCAGAGCAGCATGGATTGCAATTGAATAAAAAATTACAAATCTTGTTTGATTTTTTTCACCAGCTCCCCTCATATAGCCTATAGTATAAATAGAAGCCAGTATCCAAAGAGATGAGGCTACTAAACTAAAAATAGATCCAAGAGGGGATACTTTAAAAGTAAAATCTACTCCATCAAAAAGTGTAAAAAAAGTTATTTGAAATATTTCGTTATTTTGTATGCCATGAAAAATTTTTAAACTTATTAAAAAAGTTACTAGACCACCTATTATACCAAAAGAGTCTCTTAAATTATTATTATATCTACAGATATAAGAAAATAATGCTGCAAATAATGGGGTAATAATACCCAGTATGATTAAAAAAGAATTACTCAATTTTGATAACCTGATATTAGATAGTCTGCGGACAAGTTAGAAAATTCTATTATTGGTGATGAATATATTCCAAAAAAAATAATAGAGACTGTAATTATCCATATTGGTAAATAAATATAAGCATCCTCTTTTTCTGATTTAAATTTAATTTCAGAAAACCACATCTGTTCCACTATTTTCCAGAAGTATGCAACAGCTAATGCTGAACTTACCGCTACCAAAGCGATAGAAAAATACATCTGGTTTGTGTAAAGAGCTTGAAATAAATACAACTTTGAAATAAAGCCATTAGTTAAAGGCAATCCAATTAAAGATAGTCCGCAAATTAGTAAAGCAAAAGAAGTTATTGGGTATTTGTAGCCAAAACCTCTTAAACTATTCAGGGTTACCCTGTCCTTATAAAGAATAGCAAAGTAACCAACAGCCATAAACAATCCTCCTTTAATTAAAGCATGATTAAATATATGGATAAAACCTGAAGTAATACCACTGTGGTCTTTAAGACTAAAAGCCAGAGTTATGTAACCTATTTGAGCAATTGAGGAAAATGCCAAAAGTTTTTTTATATCATCTTGATATATAGCTATCAAAGTTCCGATAAATATAGCGAGTAAAGATAAAGGATATAAAACAAAATCTAAAAATAAGCTTAAGTAACTTGGATATATTATGAATACCTCGTACAAAAGTCTCACAAAAAAATAAAGAATTGTTTTTGTAGCTAAAGCAGCCAAAAGAGTTGAAACAGCTGAGGGAGCGTAGCTATATGCAGGTGGTAACCAAATATGGACAGGAAAAATTGCAGCTTTTACCATAAGTCCAATAAGCATAAACGACATTCCGGCAAAGATAGCTAACTGGCCATCAGAATATTGAGCCAGCTGAATGACGAGATCATTCATATTCAACGTTCCTGTCATTGCATAAGCAAAACCAACTCCAATTACATAAAATGTGGCACCGATAGCTCCGATAATTAGATAATTAAATGCCGCTAATAACGCTTTTCTATTTTGACCTGCACCCAATGCGATTAAGGAAATAGAAGCTAAGGCAGATATTTCTAAAAAGACAAATAAATTAAAAATATCGTTGGTTAAGATAATCCCGTTTAAACTTCCAATTGCCAACAACCACAAAGAGTAAGCTTTTCCAGAGTCTCTAGAGTCAATTTCACTTAAAAATATTTTCCTAGAATAAAATGTAGATACCAAAACGAAAATTGAGAACAACAATTGAAGCCCAATGTTGACTCCATCTATTTTGAAAGAGATCCCCCATGGTGGTTCCCAGTTTCCAAACTCATAAATTATTAAACCTGAAATAGAAATTTCTTTAAGAAGGTGTAAAGATAAAACCAAATGTAAAACTAAAGTGACAAGTGAGATGATCCAGGGCCATATTTTTGATGGCATGAAAGCAATTATTGCTGAAATTAATAGAGGTAAAACCACTACCAATGCAGCAGCATCATCTAAAAATATATTAAACATTTAATTTATCTGACTTTAACTCCAAAGACTGTATTTCTTTTTCTTCGATTGTTTCATAGTTCCTGTAGATCTGTAGCACTAACGCTAATCCTAGTGCTGAAGTTGCAACACCAACCACAATAGCAGTCAGTATTAGGACATGTGGTAATGGATTTGAATAAGCATTTTCCATTTTTGTTAAAATAGGAGCTGTTCCGTCTAAGACTTTTGCGAGTGATACAAAAAATACAAAAACTGCAGTTTGAAAAATTGCTAAGCCAACTACCTTTTTTAAATAGTTTTGACTCGTGATAATTATAAATAAACCACCAACCATCAGTAATATAAAGGCAAAATGGTTCCAAAAATAAATAAAGTTACTCATTAATCTCCCCAAAAGAAGCGAAGGAGTGATATAAGGCAATCATTACTGTTGCAACAGTGATACCTACTCCCAGTTCAACTAATATAATGCCTATATGTTGACCAGTTGAAGGGTCTGATGACAGGACATTATAATCTAAGTACATACCATCAAGAAGAATTGAAACTATTCCAACGCCTGCGTATAACAAGACACCAACACACATTAAATATCGATTAATCATTATCGGAACTAAAGTTTCACCTTTTGAAAGCCCAAATATCATTGAATATAAAATAAAAGCAGCAGCCACTATTACTCCTGCCTGAAATCCTCCTCCTGGTCCATAGTCGCCATGGAATTGCACGTAAAGCCCAAATATAATAATCGGAGCAAAAAGAATTTTACTAACGACACTTAATACTGGACTAGATGAAATTTTATCTCTCATTTTTTTTATTATTTTTCTTAAAGTTTGTTTTACGATTAAGAGTGTTGCTAGTTAACAAGGCTATAACACCTAGGCCTGCAGTAAATATAACAATTGTTTCTCCAAGAGTATCAAAACCCCTATAGCTAGCTAAAATATTAGTTACGACATTTGGTATGTGAAAAAAGTCTTTGCTTTCCTTAAGGTACTCTGGAACTACATGAAGATGGATTGGAGCATTTGGATCTCCTAGTAATGGAAGATTAGCAATTATGATAATCAATATTAGTGATATCGATACTGCTAGGATAATACTAGGAAATAAATTTATTAATTTATTTTTTTTTCCCTCAGGTAATTTTGCAGCAGCCATTACCATTAAAATAGTTGATATACCAGAACCCACAGCAGCTTCTGTAAATGCGACATCAACTGCATCTAAGTTTACGTAAATAGCAGAACAAAGCAAAGTAAATGCTCCAGTAAGAGCTACCACGCTTATTAATGATGTAGTTTTAAAAATAAAAAAAGTTGTTACCAGTAACAGGGAAATTAAGAAAAAATTAATTAATAAAAAGTTCAATTTTTATTTTTTCCTTTTGGCTTATACCCTGACTCATGAGCAAATAAAGCTATGGAATGGCCTGTTACAGGGCTGGTGAATATTAAAAATATAGGAATCAATAATAATTTAAGGCTTAATAAACTAAAACCTGAATAAATTATTAAAGCTAAGACTATAAAACCTGATCCTAGTGTATCGATTAGGCCAGCGGCATGAATTCGACTAAATACATCGGGTAACTTTATTAAGCCTAAACTACCAGATAAAATAAAGAAGCAACCTATTGCTAATAAGATAAGAGTGATCAATTCAATATAATTATAAGACATTACTTTTTTTCCTTTTTATTTTGTAATACCTAAGTATTGCTATGGTGCCTAAAAAATTCAAAAGTATGTACATCAAAGAAATATCTACAAAATCAGGCCTTTCAAATGCAAAACCATGAACACTAATGCCTATTGCTATAATAGTCCCGATGCTTGATATTGATAATATTCTGTCAAAAGGAGTTGGTCCTTTGATTGCTCGAACTAAGCATAATGCTACAGAGACCCCCAAAACAGTTAAAGTTGCAAAAAAGATCATCTATCTAAATCCGTAATTACTTTGTTCATATCATCTGTCTGCAAGTCTTCAGATAATTTCTTACTTAATGCATGAACAAGAAATGTTTTTTTATCTACTTCTATTGTTACTGTACCCGGTGTAAGTGTTATAGCATTTGCATAGTTTGCAATACCTGTTCTATTCTTCTGAGATGCTTTAACTGTTATGAGTTGAGGAGAGTATTTACCATTCCAAATTAAAGCTGTTGTTGTTATTCCAGATTTAAAAATTTCTTTAAATAGCCAAATCCAATAAAATGGTAATCTAAGTATGATTTTTAAAGGAAGAGAGTCTTCCTCAAGTGCTTTAGCTCTGTAAGACATCCAAAAAACAAAAAGAACGCTAATTACACCAAAGAAAAGTAAAAGAGTTTTTAAGTAACCTGATAAAATAAACCAAAATACAAAAAGTATTATGAAATAAGTTATAAACGATAAGGTCTTAAGTGAATCTTTATTAGGTTTAGCCACTAAAAGCTATTATGAGAATAAATCACCCTCTGTAAATACTGCAGTGTTCATGTCTTTTACAAATAATTTACCTTGATCAGATTTAAACCTTGATACTTCAATAAATCCACCTTTTACAGCTATTCTAACATTCTCAACATTAATTGATATTATTTGACCTGGGAAATGCTCGGCGCTTTGTTCATCAATAAACCTACTATCAAAGAATGTATACTCGTCTCCCATAAATTCAGCCCATGCACCTGGTTGAGGGTTGCAGCCTCTTATTAGGTTATAAATTTCATTTCCAGGCTTTTTCCAATCAATTCGTGCATCACTTTTTTTACACCAAGATTCATATGTAGCTTTAGAGTCGTCTTGGGGTATTTTTGGTGCATTTCCTGACTCAATTAGATTTGCTGCTTCTACGCAAGCATCAAGACCCAATGGAAATATTTTTTTAAAATAAACATCACCCAAAGTGTCATCAGGTGCTATGTCGACTTCTTTTTGAAGTAATATCTCACCTTCATCTAATCCATCGTTAGGATAAAAGATTGAAAGACCTGTTTTAGTTGATCCGCCAATAATCGGCCAGTTAATAGAACTTGGACCTCTATGTAATGGAAGTAATGAAGGGTGAAAACATATTGAACCATGAGTAGGAATATCTCTTGCTCCTTCAGGAACGAAAATAATAACATATGCCATTACACATAAATCTGCTCCATGAGACCTTATTTGGTCTAATACCTCTTGATCTTTAAAGTTTGATGGTTGGAATACTGGGAGACTTACACTTTGGGCGTATTCCTTTACAGGGTCAACTGGCTTACCTTCTTTATCGGGCGCACAATATACTGCTACAACTTCGTGCTCTGTTTCTGTATGAAATTTTTCTAAAGCACTTTTACCAAATGCTTGTTGTCCCATTAAAATTATCTTCATTATGTCTCCTTAAAATTGAGTGTATCTTATACTGCTCCGGCTTCTCTTACAGCTTTAATTTCATCTTCGCTCATTTGACAAAATTCCTTCAGTATCTCATCTGTATGCTCTCCAAGAAGTGGAGATCTTTCAACTTTTGCTGGAGAGTCTGATAATTTAATAGGATTGCCAACTGTTAAATATTTACCTCTTTCAGGATGATCAACCTCAACTATTGTATTGGTATCTCTTAGCCCTTGATCTTCAGCCAACTCTTTTAGAGAAAGGATTGGGCCAACTGGTATATCAAGAGGGTTGCATATATCCATAACCTCAAATTTTGTCTTAGTCATAGTCCAAGCTTCAATGGTATTAAAGATTTCATTAAGTTTTGGTAGTCTAAGCGCAGGTGTTGAGTAACTCTCGTCTTCTTTCCATTCAGGTTTTCCAATAACATCACATACTTTTTCCCAAACTGCAGCTTGAGTAATAAAATAAGTATAGGCATTAGGATCAGTCTCCCAACCTTTACATTTTAGAATTCTTCCTGGTTGACCTCCACCAGAGTCATTACCTGCACGAGGCGTAGCGTCATCAAAAGGAATATTTTCTCCAAATTGAGAGTATTCTTTTAGAGGGCCTCTAGAGAGCCTTTGTTGATCACGAAGTTTTACTCTACAAAGATTTAAAACACCGTCTTGCATAGCAGCAGACACTCTTTGACCTTTTCCCGACTTTTCTCTGTGAAACAATGCGGTAACAATTCCTAATGCTAGATGTAATCCTGTTCCACTATCTCCTATTTGAGCGCCAGTAACGAGCGGGACTTCACCAAGCATACCTGTTGTTGAAGCTGATCCACCTGCACATTGAGCAACATTCTCATAAACTTTACAATCTTCGTACTTACCTGGACCAAAGCCCTTAACAGATGCATAGATCATTCTTGGATTTATCTCCTGAATTTTTTCCCAAGAAAAACCCATTCTATCTAAAGCTCCAGGAGCAAAGTTTTCGACCATCACATCACATTCTTTAATAAGTTTAGTGAATATTTTTGAACCTTCTGGTTTCTTTGGATTTAGTGTAATACTTCTTTTATTAGAATTCAGCATTGTAAAATACAAGCTGTCTGCATCAGGAACATCTCTTAATTGACCTCTAGTAGCGTCTCCTACTCCGGGTCTTTCTACTTTGACTACATCTGCACCAAACCAAGCTAATAACTGTGTACAAGTCGGACCAGATTGAACATGAGTCATGTCTAATATTTTAACCCCTTTTAAAGCTTCCATGATTTCCTCCTAAGATTTATTTGTACATAGTCTGGTTTTTAGTACCAGGTGCAAATTCTTCTTTATCAACCCAAATATTAACTATTGCAGGGATACCTGACTTTACAGCTTCTCTTGCTCGTTGAAGGGCTGGTTGAATTTCTTTTGCTTCTCTAACAGCCTCGCCATGACCACCAAAGATTTTTGCAAATTCATCAAAGTTAACATCTCCTAGGATGTTTCCAACATTACCTTTATCTTCTCCGTACTTCATAATTTGTCCAAATCTAATCTGATTTTGAGCAGAGTTATTTCCTATAACAGTTAAAACAGGAGCTTTATGACGAACGAATGCCTCAAAATCCATACCTGTCATAGAAAATGCTCCATCTCCACAGTATAAAAGAATTTCTTTTTCTGGAGCAGCTAATTTTGCAGCAAGCGCGTAAGGTACTCCAACTCCTAATGTTCCAAGTGGTCCCGGGTCCATCCAAGCACCTGGCATTCTTGGTTGAACAGCCTGAGCACTAATAGTAACAACGTCTCCTCCATCGCCAATATAAATAGTGTCATCATTTAAAAACTGATTAAGTTCCCATGCCACTCTATAAGGGCTGATTGGAGATTTATCAGTTGTAAAAGTAGGCATCAGCTTTTCTAATGCTGCCTCTTCACCTGATCGAAGTTCACCAAACCAATCTGATCTATCTTTCTTTGTTCCTGCCTCTGAAATAGCTTTTAAAGTTGTTCCAATATGACCAACTAAGCCAAGAGAGATATCTCTATTTTTTCCTACAGTTCTATAATCCATATCAATTTGAATCACTGTTGCATTTGGGTTTAATCTTTTTCCATAACCCATTCTGAAATCAAATGGTGTTCCAACGATTATAATACAATCTGACTTAGTAAATGCATTTCTTCTAGTTCTGTGAAAGTGATGTGGGTCTCCTGGTGCCATTGAACCCCTTGCAGCACCATTTAAATAAGCAGGTATGTTCATATTTTTGACAAATTCAATTGCTTCTGCTGTTGACTGGCAAGTCCAAACTTGTTGACCCAAAAGAACGCAAGGTCTCTCAGCTTTTGAAATTATATCAGCAGCCTTTTGAACATCTGTTGGGTCTGCTAATGTTTTTGATGAAGCACTATATTTGCCTGCCTGTGGTAAAACAGCTTTACTCATAGGAATAGATGAGTCAAGAATGTCTCTTGGAATTTCTAAGAAAGATGGACCAAACGATCCATTTCTAGTTTCCCTGAAAGCCATTGAGACCATGTCTGCACATCTCTCAGTCGACATTACTGTAGCTGCAAATTTTGTAATGGGTTGCATCATGTCTACGTGAGGCAAATCTTGTAAAGATCCCATTTTATGTTGTGTAAGAGAGCTCTGACCACCAATTAAAAGCATCGGAATTTCAGCTCTAAATGCGTTTGCAACGCCAGTTAATGCATGAGTAGTTCCTGGACCAGCAGTTACAACAGCGCAACCTGGTTTACCAGTCATTCGTGCATATCCGTCAGCAGCATGAGAGGCAACTTCTTCGTGACGAACGTCAATGATTTTAATTCCTTCGTTTAAACATCCATTATAAATGTCAATAATGTGCCCTCCACATAAAGTATAAATTACTTCAACTCCTTCGGCTTTTAGGGCCTTTGCAACTAGCTCTCCACCAGTTATCATTTGTTCGTTTGATCCTGTCGACATATTTAACCTCTCTCTGGTGGTATAATGTATACCAGATTATTAGGTGTTGCAAAGAATTTTGCCTTATGAATTAATGCTTTCTTGAATCTTATCTACTAATGTAAGTGCGTGATTTTTAAGAAGTTTTTCTGCTTTTGATGCTTGTCCTGCGACAAGAGATCTAACAATATCATTGTGTTCGTCAATAGATTTGACGGCCCTATTTGACTCGATTATAAACTTTTTCCTAAGGTATTGTAGATGGATTAATTGAGACTCTAAAATTTCCCCCATTAATTTAACTTTAGTTAATTTCATAATTTGATTATGGAATTTGATGTTATCATTTGAGTAGTTATCTAGTTCGGATAAAACGTTCTCCTTAGAGTAATGACAGAATTTGTTTAAACTTTCTATTTCATCTTTCTTTGAATTTTTAATAATTAAGTGTGCAGCATAACCCTCTAGTCCTGCCCAAACAGTTACAATATCAACCAAATCTTTTTTTGATTTTCTATGGACAAAGACACCTCTTCTTGGAACAGTTTTTACAATACCCTCTTGCTCTAATTTGGCAACGGCCTCTCTTATAGGAGTTCGACTCACTCCTAGCTTTTCAGACAATTGTCTTTCATCTAAATGAAAATCACTTTCTTTTAAATATATATTCAAAGATAAAATATATTTTTTTAAAGACTCATATACTTTACCTTTAAGATTTACAGCTCCTATCTTTTGAATCATTTAAGCTGTTTGTTTTTTTTTAAAGAATCTTCTATAAAGAGGGCCGAATGCAGGCATTATTAAAAGGACAATTGCTATATACATAATCACAGCCGCTATAGGTTTTTCCGAAACATCAAAAAATATCCCCATACTACCGTCAGATAAAATCAAAGATTGTCTTAAAGCTTTTTCAGCCAAAGGACCAAGAACAATTGACAAAACTGCAGGTGCAACTGGATAATCTAATTTTCTTAAGATATATCCTGCAAATCCAAATAGTAACATCAGCCATACATCGTGCAAACTTTGAGTGGGAGCATAACCTCCTGTTACGCAAAGCACAAAAATAACTGGAGCTAAGATGGCAAAAGGTATTCTTAAGACCATTAAAAAAGCAGGTATTAATGCAATATTTAGAACAAGGGTAAAGAAATTTGCTATGTAAAGACTTCCGATCAACCCCCATACAAACTCGGGTTCTTGTGTAAACAAAAGAGGACCAGGTGTAAGTCCCCATAGGATCATACCACCGAGTAAAATAGCTGTAGTGGGCGATCCAGGTATTCCAAGTGTTAACATAGGAAGCATACTTCCAGTACTTGCTGAGTTGTTTGCACACTCTGGTGCAACAACACCTGCAGGTACACCTGAACCAAATTCTTTGGAGTTTTTTGATAATTGTTTTGTGATACCGTACGACATGAGTGAAGCAGGCGTTGCACCTGCTGCAGGAAGAATTCCAACAAAGAAGCCTAAAAAAGAGCCTATGTTCATTGCCATAATAGTTTTCTTAAGTGCACCAAACGCTCTTCCGACTTCATTCATGTTGACAGATAATTTTGACATTTGGACTTTGCCTTTTGTTTCCTCAAGAGTCCAAAGCATTTCACCTATCCCGTATATACCTATGGCTAGAACTAGGAAATTAATTCCATGAAGGAAACCAGGTATGTTAAAGAAAATCAATCTTGGTTTTCCAGTGATTAAATCCAAACCAATAGTTGACAATGCTAGTCCGATTAAAATTGAAAAAATAGTTTTCGGAACATCATCTCCACCTAAACCCACAAAAGTTGCAAAGGCCATAACCATTAATGCAAATGTTTCTGGAGCATTAAACCTGAGGGCAACTTCAGCAAGAGGTGGGGCAAATAAAGTAAACAGAATAACAGAGACAGTACCACCAACAAACGAACCAACTGCAGCAGCAGTTAATGCAGTCATGGCCTCCCCTTTGACCGCCAGAGGTCTTCCATCAAAAACTGTTGCAACAGCAGTAGAGGCTCCCGGTATACCAAGCATAACTGAACTAATGGCACCACCATACATTGCACCGTAGTATACAGCAGCAAGAAAAATTATTGCTGCAGTGGGTGGTATAATAAATGTAATAGGAATTAGGATTGCCACACCATTTACTGAACCAAGACCTGGCATAGCTCCAACAAATAGACCTATTAAACATCCAAATATGAGTAGTGCTAGATTAAACCACTGAAGTGATGTAAAAATTCCATCTAGAAGAAATCCGACAGTTTCCATATAATCTAATTATTCTCTTTCAAAAATTATTTAATAAATCTAGTTGTTAAAAAAACTAAAGCTGTTGGTAAAACAACTGTTAAAATAATAAAAATCATTTTCACAGCAAATGAAAATCCACCATACATAAAGTCGTAGACTGGATAAAATAAGGGCTCAGATATTCCTTGAGGTAAAGGTATTTTCAACATCCACTCAAAAAATAAAAAAGTTAATATAGGTGTTGTTATTGCGAATATAGTTATAAATGCAAAACTTTTTTCACTGAAGTATCTTAGGTAAAATGCCAAAAAGAAAATAAGTGAAAAATAAATTCCAAGATAACCAATAGCTAAAACTAAGACTACTAATGAGATAATAGTTACAGCTATAAATTTAAAAGCCACAGCATCAATAAAAGGAGTGTCATCTTTAGATTGTGGTGATCTTTTTAAAACAAATTTTATTATGGTAAGAGTAGTGCATATGAGCATACCAAGGGATAGGTAAAAAGGGAGAAATCCAGCACCCATATTTTCTTCTGCATTCCATGTAATCCTATTCTCTGCACTTTTAATCATTAGAGCGATTGAGCATAAAGCCAAAATAACAGCAACAGCAATTTCTGCTCTTTTGACAGTTATTTTGTTTGTTATGCTCATATCACTCGTAACTTAAGTATTAGTTAAAGTTTTTAATGATCTCGCCGTGCTTCTCATATTCAATTGCTAAGAAGTCTTTAAGACCAAAACCTTCTAACCAGCTCATTAACTTTCCGTCGTCAATGTTGAAAGTTTGGAACTCGTCATCATGATAAACAGTGTGAAGAAGACCTGTGTAGTACTTCTCTACTTCTGCATCAATACCAGCTGGAGCCATAAATGCTCTCATCATGTAGTATTCAAGATCAGGATAACCTAATTCATATGAAGATGGTACTTCAGGGAATGCAGGATTTCTTTCAGGAGTCATCATGACTAATGCTTTTGAATCACCTGATTGGTAGAAACCCATTTGCTCTGAAGGGTTGTTTAATGTGAAATCAGACTCACCACCAACTAGTCCCTTAGCAACAGCACCACCGCCGCTGTATGGAACATACTTAGCGTCAAATCCAAATTGACCTCTCATCATACCAAGAAGTAATTCGTCCTCAGACATACTTCCTGTACCACCCATTACAAGACCATTACCTCTTGCTAGGTCAATGAAATCATCAAATGTTTCTACACCAGCAGTGTTCTTACCTTCTGTTGCAATCCATACTAGGAAAGTATCAGTGATAAGTCTTGCTAAAGGTGTAAAGTCATTAAAGAAATCAATGCCTAATTCTGGCTGGTTTACGGGTGTAGTAAGAACGTTGTTAAGAGTAATGATAAGTGTGTGCTCATCACCAGCTTTTTTCTTAACATAAGTCATAGCTTCACCACCTGATCCACCAGATTTGTTAATCGGAATCACAGGCTTAGATGCGTAATCGTTCTTCTCGATAACACCTTGAACTAATCTAGCGATTTCGTCAGCTCCACCACCTTGACCAGCTGGTATAATAAGCTCAACAGGCTTCTTTGGACTAAAAGGCTTCGCAGAAGACACTGAGCTAACAGCGACAAGTGAAAGTGAAACAACTACTAATGCTAATTTCTTAATTATTGACATATTGTTTCCTCCTATAGGTTAGGACGTAGAATAGACTATTTATAGTAGATTGAAAAATAATAATTTTCGTTGTTTCATAATTTGAAATTTTTATCAAATATTGTTGGTATACATAATCTTTTATTAACCCTTATAACAGAGATTGTTTTTAAGAATTGTATAATGTATACAAAATGCCAGAGGAAAATAATTTTGAAATTTATTAATAATAATGAGGGTAATCTCTTTATAGATGAAAAAGTATTGAATAATCCTCTTGATAGCCAAATACAAATTGAAATTGATTACGCTGGTATCAACAGAGCCGATATTCTTCAAAGAAAAGGTCACTACCCTCCACCAAAAGGTGAAAGTGAAATAATCGGTCTCGAGTGCTCAGGTAAAGTTTCAAAATTAGGTAAGTTAGTAAAAAAATTTAGTTTAGGAGACCACGTATGTGCAATTCTAGCAGGTGGTGGTTATGCAGAATTTGTGAATGTTGATGAAAAACAAGTTATGCCCTTACCAAGCAATTTAAATTCCCTTGAGGCGGGAGGTTTGCCTGAAACGACACTCACAGTTTATGAAAATATTTTTAATGTATCGAACTTCCAAAAAGATGAAAGTATTCTAATACATGGGGGAAGTAGTGGCATAGGCACTACAGCTATTTCTATTCTTAAAAACTATACAAAAAATCTTTACGTTACTGCAGGGACAAATCAAAAGTGTAAGAGCTGTATAGAATTAGGGGCAACAGAAGCTATTAATTATAAAGATTTAGATTTTGAGGAATATTTTAATGAGAAAAAATTAAAAGTTGATGTTATATTAGACATGGTTGGAGGAGAGTATCTAAAAAAAAATTTAAAAATTTTAAACTTTAAAGGAAGACTCACTTACATAGCTGCCTTAGGTGGAATTAAAGGTGAAGCTAATCTCCTGCATATAATGAACAAACAACTAAAAATTTCTGGTTCAACATTGAGATCTAGAACTCCTTTAGAAAAAGGAATTATTGTCGATCAAGTGCAAAAAGAAATATGGCCCTTGATAGAGGATGGTAAATATAAGCCTACAATTTTTGAAACTTTTAAAATGCATGAAGTAAATAAAGCACACGAAGTTATGGAAAAGTCCGATCACATTGGAAAAATAGTATTAGATATAAAAGGAGAACAGGCATGAATCTGCACGAATACCAAGCGAAAATTTTATTGAAAAATAATAATGTAAGAGTTTTAAATGGATATCCAGTATTGGATGATAGCGATATAGATACTGCTGTAGACTCTATCCAAACACCTGTAATGGTGGTGAAATCTCAAATTCATGCCGGAGGAAGAGGTGCGGGTAAGTTTAAAGATAGTGGTGATGCAAAAGGTGGAGTTAGAGTTTGTTTTTCTAAGGATGAGGCTAAAGATAATGCTAAAAAAATGTTTGGCAAAACTCTCGTAACAAAACAAACCGGTCCAAGCGGAAAGCAAGTAAATCGTCTTTATATCGAAGAGGGTTGTGATATTAAAAAAGAGTATTATTTAAGTATGCTTGTAGATCGAGCTACATCCTCAATATCAATAATAGCTTCTACCGAAGGTGGTATGGAAATTGAAGAGGTAGCTGAGAAGGAGCCTGAAAAAATCATTACAGTTAATATACCCGGAGATAGTATGATTGATCAAAATAGTTTAGATAAATTAATTAAGGGCTTAAAAATAGATCAAAATCTTTCAACAGACTTCTGTGATCAAATTCAAAAAATATATAATAGCTTTTTATCAACAGATGCTTCTCTAGTCGAGGTTAATCCATTTGTTTTAACTGGCGAAGGTAATTTTTTAGCTTTAGATGCAAAAGTATCCATAGACGATAATGCACTTTATAAACACAAAGATGTTGCATCTATGAGAGATGAAACTGAAGAAGATCCAGCTGAAATCGAAGCATCAAAACACGAACTTAACTATGTAAAATTAGATGGTCAAATTGGTTGCATGGTTAATGGAGCAGGATTAGCAATGGGCACAATGGACATTATTAAATTACATGGTGGTAGTCCTGCAAATTTCTTAGATGTTGGAGGTGGAGCTACAAAAGAAAGAGTAGCAAAAGCATTTTCTATTATTCTGCAGGATCCAAATGTGAAAGCAATTTTAGTAAATATTTTTGGTGGTATCATGAAATGTGACATCATTGCTGAAGGTGTTGTAGCTGCAGCTAAAGAGCTGTCTATAGAGGTTCCATTGGTAGTAAGATTAGAAGGAACCAATGTTGACCTAGGAAAAGAAATTTTAAATAAATCTGGGCTCTCAATCATATCTGCTGATAATTTAGATGATGCAGCTCAAAAAGCAGTTAAGGCTTTGAATTAAAGGAGAGGTCATGTCAGTACTAATAGATAAAAATACCAAAGTTATTTGCCAAGGATTTACAGGCTCGCAAGGAACTTTCCACTCAGAACAAGCAATTAAATACGGAACCCTGATGGTCGGTGGAGTGACCCCAAAGAAAGGCGGTCAAGAACACTTAGGTCTTCCAGTATTCAACAGTGTCATGGAGGCTAAAGACAGTACTGAAGCAAATGCAACTGTAATATATGTTCCACCTCCCTTTGCTGCAGGTGCTATTATTGAAGCTATTGATGCTGATATGGAGTTAATTGTTTGTATAACTGAGGGTGTCCCAGTACTCGATATGATGCAGGTAAAAAGAAAATTAGAAAAATCGAAATCGCGTTTAATTGGTCCAAACTGTCCAGGAATAATTACACCAGATGAATGTAAAATAGGTATCATGCCTGGCCATATTCATCAAAAAGGAAAAATAGGCATTGTTAGTAGATCTGGGACTCTTACTTATGAAGCAGTCGCTCAAACATCTGCAGTAGGTCTAGGACAATCAACTTGTATTGGTATTGGTGGAGATCCAATTAACGGTACAAACTTTATAGACTGTCTTGATCTATTTTTAAAAGACCCTGAAACTGAGGGTATTATTATGATAGGAGAAATTGGTGGTACTGCTGAAGAAGAGGCCGCAGAGTTTATAAAAAAATCTGAAATTAAAAAACCAGTTGCATCTTTTATAGCTGGTGCAAGCGCTCCTGCTGGAAAAAGAATGGGTCATGCTGGCGCCATTATATCAGGTGGAAAAGGTACTGCTGAGTCAAAGTTTAATGCTTTAGAGGAGGCAGGAGTTCATATCTCAAAATCACCAGCAAAATTAGGCGAAACAATTAAAGAGGTACTGAGTTAATATAATTTAGCTTCTTTTGCTCTAAGTTTTGTCAAAGCGAGCACTGTATCAATTGTTGGTGTTGGAATATTTGTAATTCTTCCAAGTTCTTGAACTGAAGAAATTAGAGCATCAATTTCCATTGGTCTATCACGTTCTAAATCTTGAAGCATTGATGTTTTATGCTCACCCACTGCTTTAGCAGCATCTATTCTTCTTTCCACGTCAAAAGGTTTGTCAATTCCTAAACTTTGAGAAATGGCATGTGCTTCATTCATCATATTTTTTACAACATCCCTAACTTCATGGTTGCTACAAATTTTTACAAGAGTAGATGTAGTAAGTGCACTGATAGGGTTAAGAGACAAGTTACCAAAAAGCTTTAGCCATATATCTCCCTTAATATTTGGTCTAACTGGTGCTTGAAAGCCAGCTTTTTCTAATGTCTCAGAAAGATTTTTAATTCTATCTGTTTCCTCGCCGTTAATTTCTCCTAATTGAAACTTGTCACCCTCTAGGTGTTGAATTACACCTGGTTTAATAACCTCTGAGGCTGGATTGACTATACAACCAATAATTTTTTCAGGACCTATTCGAGACCATTGACTTCCATCTGGATCAACTGAGGTAACTTTTTTATCTTTGAAGTCAGGATTACTGTGATTATAAAAGTACCACCACGGAATACCATTTACTCCCCAGACAAATGACGTATCTTCTTTCATAAGTACTTCAAAAGCATCAAGACAACCTGGCACAGAATGTGCTTTTAGAGTCACAAAAATATAATCTTGCTTTCCTGCTTTCTCTGCTGTGTCAACGCACTTAGGATAAACCACAAGTTCTTTACCATCTTTTCTTAATCTTAATCCATCTTGTCTAATAGCTTCATAGTGAGGGCCCCTTGCAATCAAAGTAACATCAGCACCAATTTCAGTTAATTTTGCTCCAAGGTAACCACCTATTGCACCAGCACCGTAAATACAAATTTTCATTTAGACTTTTAAATGTTTGATTGCTGCGGCAACGCCACTTCCAAGTTCAAACTTTATTCCTACATCATACATTGCTAATTCGGCTGTTGAAATTGCTCCAAGTATCATAGTGCTATTTAAATCACCAAGGTGACCTATTCTAAATAACTTTCCAGCAACTTTATTCAATCCACCGCCAAAGGAAGTGTTATATTTATTGTAAGCTGTTTTAACAACGTCTGTAGAGTCAATACCCTCTGGAACCATGATAGCTGTAACAGTATTGGAATATAAAGATGGATCTTTTGCACAAAGTTTAAGTCCCCAAGCACTTGACGCTTTTTGAACTGCTTCAGCTAAAAACTTATGACGTGAATAGATGTTATCAAGTCCCTCTTCCATCATCATATCAAGAGCCTCTCGAAGACCTCTTAATAGTGGCATTGGGTTAGTATAAGGCCAGTAACCTGTTTCATTAATTTTTAACATATCTTGATAATCGTAATAGGCTCTGGGTAAATTTGAAGTTTTAGAAATTTCAAGTGCCTTCTGACTAACGCAGGAAATAGCAAGACCGGCAGGTAACATAAAACCTTTTTGAGATCCAGAGACTGCTACATCAACTCCCCATGCATCCATTTCAAATTTTATTGAACCTATAGAGCTTACACCATCAACGAATAATAAAGCTGGATGGTTAAGATTGTTTAAAAGCTCTCTTGTGGCTTTAACATCATTTGTTACTCCAGTAGATGTTTCGTTTTGGGTAACAAGTACAGCTTTAATTTTATGTTCTTTATCAGCTGATAAAATCTTTTCAAATTCTTCATGAGGTGTTCCTGAGCCCCATTCGCAATCTACTTCTTCAACATCAATGTGAAGTTTTTTACACATTTCAATCCAGAGGTGAGAAAAATGTCCAAATCTTCCAGATAAAACTTTATCTCCCTTGCTTAATAAATTAGTAAGTGCTGCTTCCCATCCACTGGAGCCTGTACCTGGAAATATAATTGGTTGACCTGAGGTTGTTTCAAAAACTTTTTTTAAATCGTTTATTAGTGGATGCCAAAATTTATCCATTCCTGGTGCACGGTGGTCCTCATTTGAAATATCCATTGCCTGTCTAACTCTATCAGGCATATTGGTTGGCCCTGGGACGAAAAGTGAAATTTTACCTGGCATAATTTAGTCTATATCCTTTCTATTCAAATAATGACTTTATGGATTGCTTTACAAATATTATTTTAGCAATTTCACTAAGTGAAATAAAAGTCAATATTTTGGCATCTCCTACGGGAATCGAACCCGTGTCTTCACCGTGAAAGGGTGATGTCCTAACCGCTAGACGAAGGAGACATCGATCTTTAAAACAAACAAAATAGCTAGATTTAATAAAAAATCAATCAATGAATATCTTCAAGGTGAATTATAGTTTTATCGCTATACGGATCTTTTTTAACCTTAAAATAACAATTAAACTCAGATCGATTTGCTAAATAATTTTTAAGATCTATTGATGAAACATCAAAAAACATTCCTTCACATGAAAAGCCAAGGTTATCAGATACCTTTAATTTTGCATGCTTATCTTTAAAGATTTTTAAAATATCAATTTTAGCTTTTTCAATTTTAAAAATTGGTTCTGCATTTTGTTGACCAAAGGGGCTTAAATATTCTAGATCTTTTAAAAGATTTTCATTGATCACATTCACATCAATTAATGAGTCATAAGACTTTTCGTTTAAAATTTCTATATCCTTTGTCTGATCAATTAAAAAACTTTTAAAAGTATCAACATTTTCTTTTTTTAATGTAAAACCACAGGCTTTGTGATGTCCGCCTCCTTTTACTAGAATACCTTTTTGTGTTGCTTGCATCATTAATAGTCCTATATTTTTTTCACCCTGAGATCTTCCAGAACCAACTACTAAATCATTAGACTGCGTCATTACAAATGACGGTCGGTTATTTATACGCATAAGCCTTCCGGCAATAATTCCTACTACACCGATATGCCATTTTTCATCATAAAAAAAATTTATATTAATATTATTGTTATGATCTAAATCTATCTCTTTTACGATTTTAGTTTGAATTTTTTGCCTATTTTGATTATGAGACTCAATAATTTGTGCAACTTGAATAGCTTGGTGTATGTTTTCAGATGATAAGAGTTTATAGGCCAGTAAAGACTCCCCCATTCTTCCCCCTGCATTAATCCTAGGCCCAATAATATATCCAAGATGATACTCAGATATTTTCTGTTTAATCTTTGTCAGATTTATTAGAGTTTGAATACCTTTATTTTTATTTTCAGAATTAATTATCCTTAATCCTTGCTTAACAAATGATCGATTTATATTATTTAGAGGAACTAAATCACAAATTGTAGCTAGTGAAACAAGATCAAGATATTGTAATATATCTTTTTTTTGAAAAATAACTTCATTATTTAGAAAAACCAGAACTAGGAATGATAATGCTGTGGCACATAATTCATCAAGATTAGACTTATCTTCTGGAGTTTTAGGATTTATAACAATAGTTTCATTAAAGTAACTTTCGCATTCATGATGGTCTATTATGAGAAGATTAGCTCCTTGTTTATGAATATATTTTTGTTCATCAATATTGTTACTCCCACAATCTAAAACTAAAATATTAGAGCTGAATTCTAGTAATTTATTGCAGGCTGGGGTACTTAATCCATATCCCTCATTCAATCTATTTGGAATATAAACAAACACCTCAATGCCAAATTGAGTAAGATATTTTTTAAAAATAGCAGCAGCACAAGCTCCATCTACATCATAATCTGAAAAAATAGAAATTTTCTTATCATTATTAATATTTTCAAAAAAAGGAATTGTCTTTTTTAAATTAGATAGTTTTAAGATTTCATTTACAGAAATATTCTCTTTTAACTTTGAATTTAAAAAATGAGATATTTTTTTTATATTACGGTTAATTAATAATTTTGATAAGTTTATTGATATATTATTTTTTTGAGCTACTTCAAAAGCAGTATCTTCATTTAAATCTAAATTTGATGGTCTCCAAACCGTACCGTTAAAGGTCTTTTCAGTAGTCAAGTTGCTTGATGTCGAAGTTATGTTTTCCATCAATTTGTCTGATAGTTCCTGTTTTAGAACGCATTACAATAGAGTGTGTTTCTGCAAATTTTTTATTGATGTTTATTCCTCGAAGCATAGTTCCATCAGTTACGCCTGTGGCTGAAAACATTACATCTCCAGTAGCTAGATCATTAAGTTTATAAATCTTATCTAAATTTTCTATACCTGTTTTTCTTGCTCTCTCTATTTCTTGATCATTGTAAAAAATTAGCTGGCCCTCTAAATAACCACCTACACATTGCAAAGCGGCAGCAGCAAGTACTCCCTCTGGTGCGCCACCTATACCGTAATACATATCAATGTTACTATTATCTATAGCTGAGGAAATTACTGCACTAACATCTCCATCTCCAATTATTTTAATTCTCGCACCTGCAGATCTTATAGTTTCAATATCCTCTTGATGTCTTTCACGGTCGAGAATGCATATTACTAGATCTTCAGTATTAATATTTTTATATTTTGCTAGTTCTTTAATATTTGATTTTAGATCTTGGCTTAAAGATATAATACTATCATTGTCGACCTTGGCTGAAATTTTTCTCATATATACATCAGGAGCATTTAAAAAGCCCCCCTCTTGTGCTAGCGCAATGACTGCCATAGCATTTTCCCCACCTTTTGCTGTTATTGTCGTCCCCTCTAAAGGGTCAAGTGCAATATCAACGTTTGGTCCACCTTGACCAACTTTTTCACCAATATATAGCATGGGAGCTTCATCTCTTTCACCTTCACCTATTACAACTGTACCTGATATTGTAAGAGAGTTTAGGCACTTTCGCATTGCGTCAACAGCTGCTTGATCAGCTGCTTTTTCATTTCCTCTTCCTATATGTTTGGATGCAGCTAATGCTGCAAATTCAGAAACTCTGACCAACTCAATAGCAAGATTTCTATCCAATATTTTCCTCTATTCTGATTACAGAAATTTCGTTTTTAAGGAAATTAGTTTTCTTTAAATTATCAACTACTTGAGTGATATTTTTTAAACCAACTGGATCAGATATTATAATAATAGGTACGACTTTCTCATTTGAAGTATTTAATTGAATTATAGATTTTATAGAAATTAATTTTTGTGAAAATAATTGTGCTATCGATTTAAGAACACCTACTTTATTAAGTACAGACATTCTTAAATAGTATGGTCTAATTCTTTGAGATTGACTAACAAACTTAGCTTTCAACATTCGTGAATATTTTTTTATAAACACACCTTTGTCTGGAGAATAATTAATAAATCTTTTAATATCAGAAATAATAGAAGTAGCTGTAGGATATCCACCTGCACCTTTTCCAACTAAGCTAGTCTTTAAAAAGTTTTCTCCTTCAAAAGTAATTACATTCTCTTCAAAATTAGTTTTTGCTATTAAGCTAGAGTCTGGAACGAAACAAGGTGCTACAGATGAGAAAAATTTATCTTTATTCCTCTCTGTTATAGAAACAAGTTTTAATTTATAACCAAGATTAAGACCCTGTTCTAAATCAATGAGCTTAATATTTTCTATTCCATCATAGTGCATATCAGAAAATTTAAATTTTTTTCCAAAAGATATATTTGAGAGCAATACAAGCTTATGCATAGCGTCTCTACCAGACAAATCTGCACTTGAGTCCTGTTCTGCAAATCCATTTTTAATTGCCTGTTCTAATGTTTCTTTAAAACTAATCTTATTTTCATACATCTTTGAAATTATATAATTGGTTGTGCCGTTAAAAATTCCATAAATAGCATTAATTTTTGAGGGATAAATACTTTGTTGTGTTGTTTGCACCACTGGTACTGCGCCTAACACTGCAGCTTCAAATCCCAAAAATAAATTTTTCTTATCAAATCCCTCAAAAAATAAATCTGACTTTTCAGCTAGTTGTGCTTTATTTGCAGTAATGAGAGATATTTTATTTTTTAAGCAAAATTTATAAAGATCATTAATATATTTCCCAGTACCTCCAATAGTTTCAATGATTAGGTCAGGTTTAATTTGATTTAAGCTTTTAAAATCATTAATCCATTTGTATTTGCTAACTTTGAAAATTCTTTTCTTTTTTTTGTTTTTTGCACCAATAGCAACTATTTCACATTTAGTATTATCTAAAATATATGAATTTTTTTCTATTAACTTGACTACATGAGAGCCAACGACACCTAATCCTAAAATTGCTATTCTAATTTTGTTCATTTTGAGATTTTAAAATTTGTTCTTTTCTAATACTACTCTTTTCGTTGAATTCCTCTAATTCTTTTTTCTTTTCAAGTAAATTTTTATCAAAGTTCTGAAAAGATCTTTCACAAGAAGTGGTAGTTATTGATAATAAAATGACAGAAAAAATAAATAAAAGATTATCTTTTAGAGAACTGAAAACTTCGCCTAGCTTTTTGCCTACCATACTTTTTACGTTCTACTGTTCTCGAGTCTCTTGTTAAGAAACCATTTTTTTTTAATATATCTTTAGTATTAGGGTCAATTTTTGTTAAAGATCTACTAATACCGTGTTTGATTGCACCAGCTTGACCAGAAAGACCGCCTCCAAGCACCGTTATTCTTAAATCTACAGAGTCTAATTTTTTCGCTACTTCCAAAGGTTGGTTGATTATCATTCTTAGAGCTTTGTCTGGAAAATAATCATCAATTTTTTTTTTGTTAATTGTAATATTTCCTGTCCCGTTGGATATCCATACTCTCGCAATAGATTCTTTACGTCTGCCTGTACTATAAACTTGATTAGACATTAACTTCATTCTTCCTGTTCATTGATTTAAAATCTAATAATTTTGGATTTTGCGAGTCATGAGGGTGATTAGCATCCTTGTATATTTTTAAATTATTTTTCATAAGATCCCTAAATAAAGGTGAATTAGGAAGCATTCCTTTTATTGCTTTTTTTATAATATCATCAGATTTATTTTTTTCTTTTAGCTTCTCTGGGGTAATTTCTTTTATACCACCAGGATGGCCTGTATGTTTATAATATTTTTTATCAGTAGTTTTATTACCTGAAAATCTTACTTTATCAGTATTAATAATAATCACACCATCTCCAACTGGTAAGTTAGGAGAGTATTGGGGTTTATTTTTACCTTTGAGTATTAAGCTAACTCTAGAAGCAAGTCTGCCAACAGAAATATTAGTAGCATCTAATAGATGCCATTCTTTCTGAAACTCAGATTTTTTTAGAGTAGTTGTTTTCACGATAGGGGGAATATAAGTAAAATCATTAAAAAATCAAGGATTATAGATAAAATTTTTGATATAAATAGGGATACCATAGAGTTTTAATCATTATTTTCCTAATTTTAATGTGTTTATGATCACTGGACTTGAACCAGCGACCTTCAAGCCAGCAAAACGAATACTCTGTGAACCTTTGTTAATCTGAGATTATCTAGAGTTTTTAAGAAGTCCCAATAAATCTTTTAAATCTGAGAGGATATTATCATTTAGAGATTTATTTTTTGATTTTGATTTTGATAAATAATCATTTACTCCATCTAAAGTTAATTTTTGGACATCAAGTAAATTTTTTATTTTTTTCAGAAGGAGTAAGTTTTCATAATCGTACAATCTGTGGCCTGATTGAGTTCTAATAACTTTCAATTTTGAAATTCTACTTTCCCAAAATCTTATAGTGTGTTTTTGCTCCCCCACTATCTGGGATACATCATCTATATTATAAAAGTTTTTGTTCATAAGAGTAGTTTATTGGATTTTTTAAAGCTTATAACTTTTCTTGATTTTATTAAGTGCTCTTCTTTTGTTTTTGGATTTCTTCCAATTCTTTCATTTTTTTGATTTATTTTAAAAGAGCCAATATAATTTATTGATAGATCTGAGTTGATCATCATATTGCTCCAAATTTCTAAAATTTTATCAATTTTTTTATAAACTGTAGAATAAGCAATACCGAATTCAATTGATATTTGTTTAGCTATTGTTTCTCTAGTTAATTTATCTTGAGACATTTTTCTTAATCTCATTAAGTAAATTAGCATCAATGCATTTGACACCAAATTCTATTGCGTTTGCAAACGCATGTGAGTCTGCATTACCGTGACTTTTTATAACTATACCGTTTACTCCAATGAACATTCCTCCATTATAGTTTCTTGGATCGATTGAATTTTTAAAATTATTAAAATTTTTTTTAAGCAATAAAGACAAAAATTTTGAATATGGAGAGGAAGTCAAACTTTTTTTTAAAGAGTCAGTTATAAATTTAGATACACCTTCAGCTGTTTTAAGTGCAATATTTCCAGAAAATCCATCTGTAACAATGACATGGTTGTTTGTTGAGGTTATCTCATCCGCCTCTACAAAACCCTTATAATTTATTCTTTTATCACTTTTCATTAATTCATGTGTCTCTTGAATTAAATTATTTCCTTTGAGTTCCTCCGATCCAATATTTAAAAGTGCTACTTTGGTGTCAATTTGCGGATATAGAACTTTATAGTAAGTACTTCCCATAACAGCAAAATCTAATAAATTTTCTGAACTGCATTCAGCATTTGCTCCTAAATCTAAAAAACATACTGGATGTTTTTCTGATGGAAAAAGAGAAGCAATCGCTGGTCTAGTTATATTTTCAATTGTCCTTAAATAAACAGTTGAATAGGCCATCATGGCACCAGTATTCCCTGCTGAAATACTTATTTGATTTTTATCCTCTTTTAAATTCAAAATAGCATTAGACATCGAACTGTTTCGATTATCTTTTTTTAATGCATCACTAGGTTTCATATCTGGGGAAATAAAGTTTTGAGATTGGGTCCATTGAGAGTTATCAAATAAGTCTGAAAATATTGGTTTAAATTTTTCATAAATAGATTTTTCTGAGTGTAAATTAAAGTTAATAGATGGATTATTGGTTTTAGCTATATTTGCCCCTTCTAAAACTGAGTTTGGTGCAAAGTCACCACCGTGAAGATCAAGATTTATTAAATACTTATTCATGTATGTTTATTATTGCTTTAAAGAAACTTATACCTTATTTGTTTTTATTGTGAATATTTTAAAAATTCATAAAATTCTTTTAGCCCTTATATGCTCAATAATTTTATTTTCTTGCTCAAAAGATGTTTATTTTTCTGGTATTTCGGAAAATAGTTTTAATGAAATCAAAGAAAATTATCAAAAAATCGATTACTCAAAAGAAGACATAATAACTATTATTGGTCCCCCTTTAATAAAAGAAAACCTTGAAAATTTGTGGATATATAGAACCGATAAAAAAAAAGGAATAGCTGCTTTCAAGCAAACTGTTTACAACAAGACCTTAAAACTAAAATTTGAAGATAATATTTTAAGGTCTGTTGAAGAAATTGACTTAAATTAAATAATATTTAAATGAACGACTATTGATAGTAATAGAATTGATACAATATTTGTTATTTTAATCATTGGGTTAACAGCTGGGCCTGCAGTATCCTTGTAAGGATCACCAACAGTATCACCGGTGATAGAAGCTTTATGCGTTTCACTACCTTTTCCACCTAAATTACCATCTTCAATATATTTTTTTGCATTATCCCATGCACCACCACCAGCAGTCATTGAAATAGCCACAAAAAAACCAGTAATTATAACTCCAATTAAAAGAGCACCAAGTGCTTGAAATGCAGTATTAACACTACCTGTAAGGGAATAAACACCGAAGAAGACAACCACTGGCGATAAAACTGGGAGTAAAGATGGTATGATCATTTCTTTAATTGCAGATTTTGTTAAAATGTCTACACATTTCCCATAATCTGGTTTCTCTTTACCTGACATAATTCCTTTTTTTTCTTTAAACTGTTGTCTAACTTCTAAAACAACTGATCCAGCTGCTCTTCCAACAGCCGTCATGCTTAATGCACTAAATAAATATGGAAGTAATCCTCCTAATAAAAGACCAATAATTACATATGGCTCTGACAGATCAAAAGATACGTCAAAAACATTATTACCTGTTTCCTTGTTAAAATATTTTAAATCCTCTGTGTAGGCTGCAAATAAAACTAAGGCTCCAAGACCGGCAGATCCGATTGCATATCCTTTAGTGACAGCTTTAGTGGTGTTTCCAACGGCATCAAGAGCATCAGTTCTTTGTCTTACACTTTTTCTCAATCCAGACATCTCAGCAATACCGCCTGCATTATCTGTTACAGGACCGTAGGCGTCTAGCGCAACTACCATTCCTGCTAGAGCTAACATTGAAGTTACTGCAATAGCAATGCCGAATAGACCTGCTGTTGCAAATGTTAATCCAATACCCGCTACTATAATAAGCACAGGAATAGCAGTAGACTCCATACCCATGGCTAATCCTTGAATAATATTTGTTGCATGACCAGTTTGGGAAGCTTCAGCAACGCTCTTCACGGGTCGATACTCTGTACTTGTGTAGTATTCAGTTATGAAAACAAGAGCTAAAGTAATTAATAAACCATAGACAGCACAGAGAAATAAATCCATACCGTTATACCACTTAGATCCTATTTGGAAATATTGATCAAAGCCAATTGAATAATGAGTGATTATAGCAAATAGAACAACTGAGATTATCAGTGTCATAAAGAAACCTTTATAAAGAGCTCCCATAATAGAGGATTTCGGTGAGGATATTGAGACAAACTGTGAACCTATAATAGAAGCAATGATGCTTGATCCAGCTAAAAGCAATGGGTAAATCGTTAAATCAGTTACTGCTCCTTGAAAGATTATTGCCAATACCATAGTTGCAACAATAGAAACGACATAAGTCTCAAATAAATCTGCAGCCATACCAGCACAGTCTCCTACGTTATCTCCTACATTGTCTGCAATAACAGCAGGATTTCTAGGGTCGTCTTCCGGAATATCTTTTTCAACTTTACCAACTAAGTCTGCACCAACGTCAGCACCTTTTGTAAATATACCCCCACCTAGTCTTGCAAAAATTGAAATTAAAGATGAACCAAAACCTAGAGCTACTAAAGGCTCAATAAGTTCTCTCCCGCTTCTACCAAAACCAAAATATAAAAGTAAAAAATATCCAGCAATACCTGCTAATGCTAAACCTACAACTAAAAGTCCAGTAACAGCACCAGCGTTAAATGCCACATACAAACCCTTTTTCAAAGACTCACTAGAAGCTTGAGCAGTTATAACATTTGCACGAACTGATACGTTCATTCCTATGTATCCAGCTAAGCCTGATAAAACAGCACCAATCAAAAAACCAACTGGTACATCATATGTGTGTTCAAAAGGTATTAAAAAAAATGCAAGAAAGATCACTATGCCAACTATGGCTATGGTAGTGTACTGTCTATTTAAGTAAGCTTTTGCACCCTCTTGAATAGCACCAGATATTTGAATCATTTTCTTGGTGCCTTTAGATAAACTTAATATTTTATTTGTTGTAAATAAACCGAAAGCAATCGCTGCGATTGCAGCAAATAATACTATTTGCAAGTACTGTATTTGAGACATGGTAAGTTGTTAATCTATTTCTATTTTATTTTCAAGGTGCTTTTTTAGAGGCATCATCAAGTAGAAAGTTGAAATATTTAACCTCTTCTTGGGTAAGAAAATCCTTAGAAAGCTTAATATATTCGCTCATTAATATCTTTTTTTTCTCCTTATTTAAGAGGTATTCAGAGCAAAAGGCATAAAGTAAAAAAACAGTTATTTTGTTAGTTTTTTCAATAATTTTAGAATCTATCAACCCTTTAATTTTCTCTATATTAGAGTTGAAGCTCTCGTTTAAAGAAAATAATTTTTTTTTATTAAAAGGTCTTTTTTTAATATTTTGTTTGATGAATTCATCTAACTCAAAGTCAGTGGAATAATTTCTTTGAAATATAAATTGAAAAAAAAATAGTCTAGTATTTTTATTTAAATTAAGCATTTAATCATTTTAACCATCGCACTTGCAGCTTCATGCCCTTTATTTTTGTTATCATTTTTTGATCTTTTTGAAGCTTGGGAATTATTGTATGCATTGATTATACCATTAGAAATAAGAGTGGTTTTATTTTGATTTACTATATCTAAAAGGGCCTTTCCTACAGAGTCAGATATAACTTCAAAATGATAAGTTTGACCCTTAATAACACATCCTAAGGCAATAAATAAATTATAGTTATTTGATTTTATTTTCCATTTTATCATTTGTGGGATTTCATAAACACCAGGAACAGTTAAAATTTCATATTTAAGGTCATTTTTTTCTAAAACTTTTATGCAAGATTTTGTTAGTGGATCTGTTATCTCTTTATAATAATCAGCTACAATTATTTTTATTTTTAATTTCGATTTCATAATGACTAAAGGCTCTCTATTTTATTGACGTTTAATCCATAAATTCCTAAATCTAAATCTTCTCCAAGTGAATTAGACAAAACAGAAATATTATTAATTGAGAAATTTTTAAGAATTTGAGCTCCCAGACCATAGTATTTTACTTTTTCATCATTCGATAACTTTCCAAGATCTCCCAGTATTGGATTATTAATGAGTACTATTATTCCAGATCCATGAGATTTTATTTTCTCAATTGAGGCATGTAAGTCTTTTGTTTTTGGATTATTAAAATTCATTATTATATCATCAAAGCCTTGGACAGGATGAACTCTTGTCATTACGCTGTCTTGGTTGGATAAATCTCCTAAGTGTAAAGTTGCGTGGTGCAATCCATCAATGGTATTTTCAAATACATTGAATTCAAAAATATCTGAGTAGATATTTTTAATTTGGTGTTGCTTTTCAGGAATTTTTTTTATGAGTAAGTCATTTTTAATTCTATACGCGATCAAGTCTTGGATAGTACCTATGTTTAAAGAGTGTTTTTTTGCATAAGGTATCAGGTCCGGAACTCTTGCCATACTACCATCATCGTTCATGATCTCACAAATTACAGCAGAGTCATTTAATCCAGCTAGTCTAGATATGTCTACAGCAGCTTCCGTGTGACCTGCCCTTGTTAGCACACCTCCATCCCATGCAATTAGAGGAAATACGTGTCCGGGACTAACAATATCTCCCTGTTTAAAATTTGGATTTATTGCAGCACTTACTGTTTCTGCTCTATCAAATGCAGAAATGCCTGTTGTAATGTTGGTACTAGACTCAATTGAAATGGTGAATGCTGTGGTCTTCTTCTTCCAATTATCTGGATTCATTAAAGGTAATTTTAATTCATCAGCTCTGGTCTCTGATATAGATAGACAAATTAAGCCTCTTCCATGAGTTGCCATGAAATTGATATGTCCTGGTTTGCAAAGAGAGGCAGGTATAATTAAATCACCTTCATTTTCTCTATCTTCGCTATCAACCAGAATATACATTTTACCATTACGGGCATCATCTATAATATTTTCGATATTTGTAAAATCTGACATTAATTTAACAACCTATGTTTTTGAGGAGCGAGCGTATCTTGCTAGCATATCGACTTCAAGATTTAAAGTTTCATTTTTCTTATATGTATGAATGTCAGTATGTTTATAGGTATGAGGGATGATCATACAATGACATTTATTTGTTTTAACATTATTTATTGTAAGAGAAATACCATTTAAAGAAATTGAACCTTTTTGAACTAAAAATTTTTTAAGGTTTTTTGGAAAAATAAAAGATAAAAACCAACTACTTCCAACTTTATATAATTCTTCAACAGAGCAAGTTGTATCAATATGACCAAAAACAAAATGACCAGAAATCTCATCACCAACTTTTAAAGATTTTTCTAAATTAATTTTTTTTCCAACTTTCCAATATTTAGCATTGGTTTTATTCATTGTTTCATAAGAAATATCTGCCTTAAAAGCATTTTTTTTTATTGATGTAACTGTTAAACAAATTCCAGAACAACATATTGAAGAACCTAACTTATATCCTTTTAATGAAGATTGGATTTCAACCACCAAGGACTTTTCTTCTCTTGTCAATTTTTTGATTTTACCTTGAGATTGAATTATTCCACTAAACATTAGTTTGTAAATTTATAAATCATATCCTCTCCATACTTTAAAGAAGATTTTAATATGAGATTATTTGTTATTGATTTCATTGATAAAAAATATTTTGCACTTGCATTTTTTATAGTCATGTTTGACTGGCAGACTATAACCTCATCAAATAAATTACAATTAAGAAAGTATTTAAAGGTATTAAGTCCGCCTTCGATAAGAATAGATTGGGTTTTCAATTTTTTAAATAAGGAGAAATTTTTAGTAACTGTTTTTTTATAGTCAACTATAATCAGCTTATAATTCTTAAATTTAATTTCTTTATTTGAGAATATTAATTTTGCAATATTTTTTGAAACACCTTGTAATCTACATGTTAATTTTGGCTTATCATCTAATAACGTATTCATACCAACAGCAATAGCGTCATGAGATAATCTCAGTTGATGCATAAAATATTGAGTTTGATCAGAAGTTATATTTTTATGAGTTGGGCTTTTACTAAACCCGTTTTTTGAGATTGCGATTTTAAGAGTAATGAAGGGTCTATTTAAAGTTTGACGTGTGTAAAAAAATTTATTAATTACCTTAAATCTATCTGTCGATTTTAATGAATGAAAAACTTTTATCTTTTGTTTTTTTAAAAAATCAATTCCCTTACCTTTTATATTTGGATTTGGATCTAATGAACTGATAAAAACTTTTTTTATACCAGCCTTTACAATTGCTTTAGCACAGCAGCTACTTTTTTTAAAACAAGGTTCTAAGCTAATGTACATGACAGTTTTATTATTTATTTTATTTTGTGATATTTTTTTTAAAGCATTAATTTCTGCATGAGGTCTCCCATTTTTTGAAGTTAAACCATAACTAAGGATAATACCTTTTGATGATTTAGAGTAATCTACAATCAGACATGCAACTGAAGGGTTTTTTCCTGTCAGTCCAATATTTCTAATTGATAAATTATTTACACTTTGAAGATAATTAAGGTGATTTTGACTAACCAAATTTTACTTTTTGTCTATTGTGTCTAAAAACTGTTCAAAATCTTTAGTCTCACGGAAGTCTCTATAGACAGAAGCAAATCTTACATACGCAACCTTATCAATTGAAAAAAGAGCTTTCATAACAGACTCACCAATTACATTAGAACTAATTTCGTTTTCACCCATGCCCTCAACATCATTTACAATTCTGGAAATTAATTTTTCTTTGGTGTCTGTATCCACAGGTCTTTTGCGTAGTGCTAATTCAACAGACTTTGCTATTTTGTCTCTATCGAAATTTACTTTATCACCATCTTTTTTGACAACTACTATCTCTCTAAATTGAATTCTTTCGTGAGTAGTAAACCTACCTTTACAATCTATGCAGATTCTTCTTCTCCTTATAACAGAACCGTTTTCTGAGGGTCTTGAGTCTAAAACAGATGTCTCTTTGTTTTTGTCAATACAAAAAGGACATTTCATCAGGTTTAATAAATAGGATACTTAGAGCAAAGGTCCTGAACTTCTTTATTAATAGAACTTTCAAGCATAGAAATGTCAGAATTAGATACAGAGAGATTATTAATTATTGTTGAAATTTTTTCTCCAATAAATTTAAACTCTTCTTCTTTGAAACCTCTTGTTGTTGCAGCTGGAGATCCTAATCTAATACCAGAGGTAATAGTTGGAGGATTTGGATCGTTTGCAACACCGTTTTTGTTGCAAGTCATTCCAGCTCTCTCCAAGCTTTCTTCAGCATCTTTACCAGTTACATTTTTTGATCTTAAATCTACTAAGACCATATGAGAATCTGTGCCACCAGTAACGATATCTATTCCATTTGACATAAGTACCTCGCCTAGAATTGATGCGTTCTTTTTGACTTGTTGAATATAGCTTTTAAACTCAGGTTGAAGAGCTTCTCCAAAAGCAACTGCTTTGGCTGCAATTACATGCATTAAAGGACCGCCTTGTAAACCAGGAAAAACTGAACTATTGAACTTCTTTCCGAGATCTAGGTCATTAGAAAGTATCATTCCCCCTCTTGGTCCTCTTATAGTCTTATGGGTAGTTGATGTAACCACATGTGCGTGTGGCAATGGATCTGGGTATTCTTTTGCAGCGACAAGACCAGAATAGTGAGCCATATCAACTAATAAGTATGATCCAACTTTATCTGCGATCTCTCTGAATTTTTTAAAATCAATATTTCTTGGGTAAGCTGAGCCACCAGCAATTATCATACTAGGTTTATGTTCGACTGCTAAACGTTCAACCTCATCATAATCTATTAAAGAGGTTTCTGGTCTAATGCCATACTGAATAGCATTAAAATATTTTCCAGATTGATTAGGTCGTGAGCCGTGAGTTAAGTGTCCACCAGCGTCTAAAGACATCCCTAAGATTGTGTCTCCAGGTTTAATTAATGCTAAAAATACAGCTTGGTTAGCTTGAGCACCTGAGTGAGGTTGGACATTGGCATAATTACAACCATATAATTCTTTTAAACGATCGATAGCAAGATTTTCAGCTATATCTACAAACTCACATCCGCCGTAATATCTTTTAGCACTATAACCCTCAGCATATTTATTAGTCATGATTGAACCTTGAGCTTCAAGAACAGCTTTAGAAACAATGTTTTCAGAAGCTATTAATTCAATTTGATTTTGTTGTCTTGATAGTTCCTGTGAAATGCTTTGATATAAATCTTTATCTGCGTGTTCTAGGTTACTAGAAAAAAAATTCTCACTGAGTGTCATATTTGCGATATTCTCCTTAAATGTCTGCCTTTGTCAAATTCTGTTTTAAAATAGGCGTTGAGCATAGCAAAAATATTTTTTTTTACAAAAGGTCTTCCTTTTAAACAAATAACGTTACTATTATTGTGTTTTCTCGTCATTTTTGCTGTTTGTGCATTATGACAAAGAGAAGCTCTAATGTGCTTATGCCTATTTGCACTTATACTTACTCCTATTCCAGAACCACAGATCAAGATACCCATGCTGGATTTATTGATATTTTTACATAATGTTTTTGCAAATTTTGGATAATCAACGGATTTATCTGAATTTGTCCCTAAATCTACAAAATTACATTTTTTTTTACCAAGGTATTCTTTGATAATAAACGATTTTAACCTGAAACCTGCATGATCTGAGGCTATATAGATTGTTTCAATTTTTCTTGGCAACTTCATTTCTAGAAAAAGGTAAATTAATATTCAAATTAATCAATACTCTGTTGACTATTCTGCTCATAAAATCAAAAAAAACTGATTGTTCATCTTTGTTGTTTTTTAAATATTCGTAAATATCCTCATTAGTTCTCAAATTACTCATATTATTAGAATTAAATATTTTTTCTAAAACACTTTGATTGAAATCAGGTTGATAGCCTGAGGTTTTTAAGATTTCAAGCTCAAGTAATAATAGCTCTGACAGATAATTAGACCTATCATTCATTTTAGACATTAATAGCAAATAATAATTTATAACATTAGAATTTTGATCAGCTAAAAAAAGTAACTTGTTTATTAAAAAGCAAAAATAATCGATCGCCTTTAGCTCATATTTTGAAAATAAAAACCATTTAAAAGAATTAATAGATGTGGAGGAAAGACAAACATTATTGTTATCAAATTCAATATTATTAAATCCCCCCTTAACATAATTAGTGCTTTTTTTTTTGGACTTTCCTCCAAAGACAACAAGAGATTTTTGGCCGTGCTCAGTAGAGTAAAATGAAACACTTAAATGATTTTCTTTAAAATTTTCTACTTTTGTTACTATAGCTTCGGTTTTATACAATTAATTATTTATTCAAGTTATTTATTATCTTTATCATTTTTTTTGCTGCTAAAATTTCTGCTTTTTGTTTAGAAATTCCCTCTGCCTCTACTTGGTTGTCATTGATTTTTAAAGACACTATAAATTTAGGTTTATGTTTTGTGCCAGCTTCTTCAATTAGATTATAGTCAGGGATAGTTTTATATTTTTTTTGACAATATTCTTGGATAAATGTTTTAGGATCTTTTTGAGGAAGAGTATCTAATTCATCTTGCCATAATTCCATTATTAATTTTTTTGAAAAAT
Organism: uncultured Alphaproteobacteria bacterium; assembly: GCA_902557145.1. Taxonomy (GTDB): domain Bacteria; phylum Pseudomonadota; class Alphaproteobacteria; order HIMB59; family HIMB59; genus HIMB59. The sequence continues at coordinate 55,443 of CACDYZ010000004.1, forward strand.
CTAATCCTTTTCTTGTGTATGCAAATCCAATTAAAGACTCTAGAGCATCAGCGTATACAGAATTTTTATTTGAGTTAGGGTCAAGCTGATGTTTAAAAAAATCACCTAAGTTATATTTTTTAAATATTTTGGCTAAAGTATTTGTATTTACAAGATGAATAAATCTTCTTGAAATTTCATCCAGTGTATTATGAGAGAAAGTAGCAATCAAATATTCTGATATTACTAAACCTAAAACCCTATCTCCTAAGAACTCATATTTTTGAAATGGTTTATTAGAATTTTTTTTTGACTTTTCAAAACTATCATGTTGCAAACTTTTATCGAAGCCCTTAAGGCTTTTAAGAGTTTTGAAAATTTGTGCCTTATTCAAAATATTTATTTGATAATATTAAATAGCCTATCATACCTAATATGTAGAGGTAAATTCCAAAATTTTGAAATTGAAAAATCTGTATCAACTGAAAACCAGATAAACCAAACTTTTCCTATTATATTTACCTTGGGAACAAAACCTACCCCACTGAGAACTCTGCTGTCAGATGAATTATCTCTGTTGTCACCCATAAAAAAAAATTTGTCTTTAGGAATTTGGTATTCTGGTGTGTAGTCGAGTGGTCCATTATCAGTAATATTTAATATTTTATATTCATTTTCTATTAACTGCTGAATATCTTTTTTATACTGATCATCAAAAAAAAACCCATCATCGAATTGATTTAACATTTCAAATTCTTTTGAATTATTTGACTTAATATAAACTTCACCATTTATAACCTTAATTGTTTCCCCTGGTAAACCGATTAATCTTTTTACATAGTTTATATTTTCTTGACCAGGGAGTTTGAAGACGATTACGTCACCTCTTTCAGGAATACTCTCAAATATTTTTCCTTTGAAGGGGGGTATTCCAAAGGGAAATGAATATCTTGAGTAGCCGTAGTCCCATTTAGAAACAAATAAAAAATCTCCTACTAATAAATTTGGTTTCATTGAACCAGAGGGAATTTTAAATGGCTCAATAGCAAAAGTTCTAATTACACCAGCAATAATTAAAGCCCAAAAAAGTGCTTTAAAATTATTAATCAAAGATGATTTAATTTTGCTCAATAATTACCGACGCAATCGAATATAACTTTGTATCTGTGAGGCTAACATGAATGACACACTTTCCAAAAGTTTCATTCAAATAACTTTCAAGTTTATTTTTCAAAGAAATAACTGGTTTACCTAAGGTATCCCTGCTAACAACGATATCATTTGGATAACAAGGAGATCTAAATCCTAGACCAATACTTTTGGAAAAGGCCTCTTTAATAGCAAAATTATTTGCTAGTAAATTAGAATCAATTTTTTTTAAATGGTCATTAATAAAGTATTTAGATATGAAGTTTTCTTTGTATTTTGCATAAATGTTACTTACTCTGTCTATCTCAACTAAATCTATTCCGTGGCCAATTATCATTTTTTTATTAAACTCCTAAAAGTCTTAATAGTTTTAACCAGTGAAATAAATATAGCTTCAGATATTATAAAATGACCAACGTGGACAGTATCTACATATCTTCTTTTTTTTATATATTTTATGTTATTAAAATTTAAACCATGCCCTACATTAACTATAAGTTTCTTAGAGTGAGCATACTCGATCATTTCGTTTATTTTATTAATAATATTTTTTTTAATGATTTTTTTATCTAAAGGCCCTGTATGTATTTCAACAGTATCAAAACCTAAAATTTTAGCTAAAGTAATCATTTTTTTTGAAGGATTTATAAAAGCACTAACTTGTATATTTTTTTTTTGAGAAACTTTTAATAGCTTCTTTAATCTTGGATAAGATATTTTATTTAAATTTAAACCACCCTCTGTAGTGATTTCATTTCTTTTTTCAGGAACCAAGCAAATAAAATCAGGATTAATCTTATTAGCTATTTGTATCATTTCATCTGTAAGAGCCATTTCAAGATTAATTGGAATTTTAGAATTTTTTTTTAATTCTAATAAATCTTGATCTTTTATATGTCTTCTGTCTTCTCTCAAGTGAACAGTTAAAGTGTCAACTTTTGCATCATGACAAACTTTTAATGCTCTTAATAAATTTGGATTGTTTTGTCCTCTAGCGTTACGAAGGGTAGCAATATGATCTATGTTAACTCCAAGTTTCATTAATAATTAATTGATTGTCTTTTAACTTTATCAACTTGGCTTAAAGTTTTCATTTCGGCAAGAACAAATTTTAATTTATCTGAGCTTTCGATACTTATATCGATTATGAACGTGTAAACTTTTTTAGTTCTATTAGCGATACGGATATTTTCAATATTAATCTCATGTTTATCAAAAATTGAAGTGATACTAAACAGTGCACCTGGTTGATTTTTAATAATTATCTCTATTCTTGAGTTAAATTCAGATTGGTTTTCATCCTCTCCCCATTCTGATTTGTAGAAATTATCTTTATGATAATACCCCAAACTATCGCAAATTGTATTATGAACAACTAAGCCACGACCGTAAGACATTATAGATATGATGCTATCACCTTTTATAGGTGAGCAGCAAGTTGCATAGTTCACAGCTATGCCATTTTCATATTTTAATACATCTATTCTCTCTTCATCTTCTTTAGATTGAAAAATTTTTTTGACAATATTATTTTCCATTTCTTTAAAAAGTTTATCAAGTTCTGCTCTAGATAAAAAACCTCTACCAACATTTTCAAAAAGTTTATTTTTGTATTTAAAGTCAGTCTTTCTTAAAATCTTTTCATAAATACCATCATCAGAAATTATATTTTTAGATTTTGCTATATAGTTTAAAATATCTTTTCCAAGAATTTCAAATTCTCTTCTTCTTTTTGACCTAAAAAAGTACCTAATTTTTTCTTTAACTTTTTCTTTTTTTACAAATCTAATCCATAACGGGGAAATTGTAGTGTTTTCATCTAAGATAATTTCAACCTGATCTCCATTATCAAGTTTTGTGCTTAAAGGTAACTCTTGTCCATTTACAATTGCACCAGCACACCTATCTCCTATATCTGTATGAATTGTATAAGCAAAATCAACAGGAGTAGAGTCTAAAGGTAGTGTAAATAATTCACCTTTTGGAGAAAAAACATATATTTGCTCATCAAAAAATTGTTGGGAAGTTTTATTTAAAATTAAATGTTGTTCATTTTCTTCAACATAATTAACAGCATCCCTTAACCATGCATATACCCCCTCACTGCTACTATCTTTATTTAAATATTTATATCTCCAGTGTGCAGCAATACCATTCTCTGCAATCATATGCATTGCTCTTGATCTTATTTGTACTTCAAATATTTTTTTTTGGAAAATAAGGTCTGAGTGTATTGATCGGTATCCATTAGGTTTAGGGCTTGATATATAATCCTTAGTTCTTCCTACCTTTGCGGAGAAATTACGATGAATTATACCTAATACTTTATAGCAATCTCTTGTTGATTTAGTGATGATCCTGACAGCAGCTATGTCTGAAATAGAATTTAAGTCAGTATTTTTCTTATTTATTTTTTTCCAAATTGAATATGGATTTTTTTTTCTATAATGAATTTCTGCATCGATATCTGACTTTTTTAGATATTCTTTCATTAAATTTTCAAGCTCAATAAAAGAGCCCTCTAGATTTTTAAAAGTGTTATCAATTTTATCGTTAATTCTACTAAAAATATCAGGGTGAAGGTTTTTAAAAGATATATTTTCTAAAATGGACTTCCAATTTTCAAATCCTAGTCGCTGAGCTAAGGGGGCGTAAATTAGTAAGGTCTCATTACTAACTCTTTTTCTTTTTTCAACATCTTTAAAATAATGAATTGTTTTTATGTTGTGCAACCTATCTGCTAATTTAATAATTAAAACTCTTATATCTTTTGCAGTTGAAATAAGAAGTTTTCTAAAATTTTCTGCTTCTTTTTCTGATCTTGTTGTTTTTTTTTCCTCTAAAAAATCAATTTTAGTTAAACCATCCACTAAATTTGTTATACTAGGGCCAAAGTTTTCTTTTAATTCTAATTTTGAAAATTTTGTATCTTCAATTACATCGTGGAGTAAGCCTGTAATAACTGTTTCTGTATCTAATTTTAGTTCAATAAGCGACTTACAAACCTCGTATGGATGTATTATATATGGATCTCCAGAGGCACGGAATTGATCTTTATGGGATGTTTCTGCTACCTCTATTGCTTTAACAAATAAATTCTCATTAAAATTTTTATCATAGGATTGTAATGCTGACTTAAAATCGCTGTAACTATCATTGAAATAGCTGGTTTGGAACATCAGCTAAAATAATAAACTAAATTGAACTTTTAATCTTCAAGAAGATGATCTTCGTTTTCTTCTTCTTTTTCCTGAACCAGTTGGTAGCTTTTAATAATATCTTCTTTGACATCGCCTACACTGATTTTCTCATCAGCTATTTCTCTTAAAGCTATTACTGTGCTTTTGTCATTATCTAATGGAACTTGTGCTTCATTGCCGGCGTTTAGGACCTTGGCCCTATGTGAAGCCAATAATACTAAATCGAAAAGACTATCAACGTTTTTAGTACAATCTTCTACTGTAACTCTTGCCATGTGAGGTTTATATGAAAAAGTAGATGAAAATACAAGAGAATTATTATTTCTTTATAATTCTTTGTTTTTTCCTGTCCCACTCCCTTTGCTTGATAGTCTCTCTTTTATCATATTTCTTTTTACCTACTCCTACTCCAAATCTCACCTTTGCTAGACCTTTGTCATTAAAAAATATCTCCATAGGAACTGCTGTAAAACCTTTAGTGGTCAACATACCAAGAATTTTTTTTATTTCTCTTTTATTTAAAAGGAGTTTTTTTATTGATCTAGTTTTCTTTTTAAGGTCGAAATTCTTGTCTCTGGAGATAATTTCAAAGTTATTTATATAAATTTCACCTTTTTGTTCATTTATAAAACTTGATTGAATAGAAGCTTTCCCGTTTCTTAAAGGTTTGACCTCATTGCTTTCAAGAACAATACCAGCTACGTAGGTCTCTTTTATTTCATAATCAAATTTTGCTCTACGATTTTGAATAGACAATTAGATAAAATTTAAATCTTTAATTGTTTTTCTTACTTGCTTTTTTGTTTCAGGACTAAGCTCATATAAAGGTTCTCTAATGTCAGCTTTACATTTACCCATTAAAGAAAGTGCATACTTTGCTGGTGTAGGGTTAGGTTCAGCAAATAATATTTTTGATAAAGATGCCAACCTTAAGTTTACTTTATCAAATTCTTTATAATTCTTTTTTTGCCAATAATAGTGCAGCATCGATGTTAATTTTGGCGCTACATTAGCTGTCACTGATATACAACCATGACCGCCTTGAGCAAGAAATCCAGCTATTGTTCCATCTTCACCTGATAAATAATTAAAATCTTTTTTCATAAAAGTTCTCATTATCAAAGGTCTGGACATATCATTAGAAGCATCCTTTATACCAACGATGTTTGAAATTTTATTAAGTTGTTTGAAACTATCAAAAGATAGATCTACTATTGATCTTCCAGGGATATTGTAAATAAGTTGTTTTAAAGGAGATACTTTTGCTATTTTTTTAAAATGATTTATGAGGCCTGTCTGATTTGGCTTATTGTAATATGGTGTAACTACTAATCCGTAGTTTGCCCCAGCCTTATATGCGTGTTTGGTAAATTCAATTGCCTCTTTAGTGGAGTTAGATCCAGTCCCAGCAATTACAGGTATTTTTTTTGAAGCTACTTTAATTGCAAATTCAACCAATTGCATATGTTCATCGTGAGAGAGTGTTGGAGACTCACCAGTAGTTCCGCAAACTGTAACTCCAGAAATTCCACTTTTAATTTGCCAATTTAAAAGCTTTTCGAAACAATCATAATCAACTTCTCCATTTGAAAAAGGAGTAATTATTGCTGGTATAGATCCTTTAAGCATTCTTATTTTTTACTATTTTTCTAACAAATATATAGGTTTTTTTTATGGCGGAGAGAGAGGGATTCGAACCCTCGGTACAACTTGCGTCGTACGGCGGTTTAGCAAACCGCTGGTTTCAGCCACTCACCCACCTCTCCTTAGGCATATTTATAGCCAAAATAGTAGCCGAAATATAGTCAAATAAAAAGAATTGTCATTCTTAAAATTTATATAAGTATTGAATGATAGTTAATTCTTGAGTCTTTCAAGCAAAATTTTATTAATTAATTTTGGATTGCCTTTTCCTTTTGTTGCTTTTAAGCATTTACCAACAAAATATCCTAAAACCCTATCAGAGCCACCTTGAAATTTTGATATATTTTCCTCTTCTCCTATTAGAGCTTCATCAATAATTTTTTCTAATTCACCCGAGTCTGAGACTTGCTCAAGACCTAATTCTTTTACAATATCAGATGGTTTGCCTTGACCATTTAAAACTTTAGGTAAAATTTCTTTGCCAGCTTTATTTGAAATTACATCATCTGAAACAAGTTTAAGAAGATCTGTAATCTCTTTAGTTTTTTCATTTAAACTAGATACTTCTAAATTATTTTCTTTGATAAAAGCAAAAATATCTCCGACCAACCAAGCTGCAATAAATTTTGGTTTTATATCTGTTTCAGAAATCATTTTTTCAAACAAAATAGCATTTTGCTTTTCAACAGTGATAATTTTAGCAATATCTTTATCAACATTATAATCTTTGATAAATTTATCTAACTTAGCTTGAGGTAATTCTCCAACTGATGTCTTTACTTTATCGATTTGATCTTGAGTTAAATTTACAGGCAACAAATCAGGGTCAGGAAAGTAACGATAATCGTGTGAAAATTCTTTACTTCTCATTGCTCTAGTCTCACCTGTGCTTGTATCAAATAACATTGTATTTTGCTCAATTCTGCCGCCGCTTTCAATAACATCTATCTGTCTGTTAAATTCATATTCAATAGCTTGCCTTATGAATTTGAATGAGTTTAAATTTTTAATTTCGCATCTAGTGCCAAGCTCTCCACCCTTTTTACGAACAGACAAATTAACATCAGCTCTCAAGGAGCCCTCTTGCATATTTCCATCACATACATCAATATACATAAGCACTTGTCTCAATGAGGACATGTAGCTCACCACCTCCTCTGCTGATGATAAATCGGGATATGAAACTATCTCTAAAAGTGGTGTGCCTACTCTATTAAGGTCTATAAAACTAAATTTTGGGTCGATATCATGAATACTTTTACCTGCATCTTGCTCTAAATGAGCTCTTTCAATTCTAATTTTTTTTTGATTACCTTCATTATCAATATTTATAAATCCCTCAGTTAATATAGGGAACTCAAATTGACTAATTTGATATCCTTGAGGTAAATCTGGATAAAAGTAATTTTTTCTTTCAAATACAGAATATTTATTGATGTTAAAATTTAATGCAAAGCCAGTTTTTATTGCCATTTCAATACAAGCAAAATTCATAACTGGAAGCATTCCGGGCATACCAGAGTCTATGAAATTTACATTCTCATTAGGCTCAGATCCAAATTGATTTGGTGAGGATGAAAATAACTTAGATGAAGTGTTAAGTTGAGCATGAACTTCAAGTCCAATAACCATTTCCCAATTATCGCTCATTGAAATTTAATTCCTTTTCTGCAAGTGCTGCTATCTGTAATAGTTTTTTTTCTTCAAAATAATTTCCTATAAACTGAATACCTAATGGGAGGCCATTTGTACTTAAACCTGAAGGTATAGATATTCCAGGAAGGCCAGCGAGACTTGTGGGAACTGTATAAATGTCATTCTTATACATAGATATTGGATCAAGTTTATCCCCTATTTTAAATGCCTCATTTGGTGTCGTAGGTGTTAATATAAAGTCTACATCTTTAAAAATTCTTTGAAAATCATCTTTGATCAAACGTCTCACTTTTTGAGCCTGTCTATAGTAAGCATCATAATAACCGGCTGACAATACATAAGCTCCTATGAGTATTCTTCTGGTAACTTCGTCTCCAAATCCTTTTGTTCTTGAATTTAAATAAATATCGTCAAGACTTTTACCATCTTCTCTTACTCCATAGCGTATTCCATCATATCTAGCTAAGTTTGATGATGCTTCAGCAGGTGCTAGTATGTAATAAGTTGAAAGAGCATATTCAGTAGTCTTAAACTCTACATCTACAAATTCTACATTATGTTTAATAAGTGCTTTTTTTGTATTTTCAATTTGACTTAATATATCTCCACTAACATCCTTAAGGTAATCAGATGGAATACCAATTTTAATTTTTTGATCTAATTTATCGTTAATTCCATTAGAATAGTCTTCTCTAACATGGTTTGAGCTTGTAGTGTCATTAAAATCATGTTTGTTTATTGAATTCAAAATTAGAGCAGCATCCTCAACAGAGTTAGTAAGAGGGCCAGCCTGATCTAAACTGGATGCAAAAGCAACAATTCCCCATCTAGAACAAGATCCAAATGTAGGTTTTAGGCCAACTATTCCGCACAAGCTAGCTGGTTGTCTAATTGATCCTCCAGTATCTGTTCCCATTGATGCGACGCAAGTGCCCTCAGCTACAGCAGCAGCAGATCCACCTGAAGAGCCACCAGGTACAAGATCTTCAGTTGGGGCATTTTTATTTTTCCATGGATTTTTGACTGGGCCAAAAAAACTAGTCTCATTTGAGGAACCCATTGCAAATTCATCACAATTATTTTTTCCAATAAAAATTGAACCATCATCTAATAGTTTTTGCGTTACAAAAGATTCGTAATTAGGAGTAAAATTGCTAAGAATTTTAGATGAGGCCGTGGTTCTGATACCTTTTGTACAAAACAAATCTTTAATACCTAGAGGAATACCATCCAAAGGCAGTGGATTTCCATTTTCATATCTTTTTTGAGACTCTTTAATTGATAGAATATTATTCTCTTTATCCAACAATAAGTTAAAGCTATTAGTTTTACTTGATTTAGCTTTTATTAAAAATTCATCATAAAGTTCTTCAACACTTATTTTTTTATCTCTTAGAGAATCTTTAATATGACTAATTGAACTTTTCACTTACTCAACTACTTTAGGGACTTTAAAAAAATTCTGAGCTCTTTCTGGAGCATTACTTAATACATCGTCAACAGAATTACTTTTGTTTATTTCATCTTTTCTAATCGATACTGTCTTTTCTGTAACATTGTGTAAAGGTTCTGTCTCACTAGTGTCGATCTTTTTAAGATTATCTACCCATTTAATTATATCTTTTAAGGAATTGGCATAAAATTCCTCTTTTTCATGTGGTAATTTTAGCTTTGCTAAATAAGAAATTCTTTTAATATCTATATTACTCATAATGGTCGTCGATACTATATCAGATTTTCTTCTAAGCAATAATTATACCAAAAAATTTATTTCTATAGATTTTGGATTAAAACATATTGGAATAGCAATAAGCGATCCATCTAATATTATTTCTATTCCATATGGAACTTTTAGCGAGAAATTATTATTTGAAAATATTGGTGAGATTATTACCAATGAAAATATTCACGGTATTGTAATTGGTAAGCCATATCATCTTGATGGTTCTATTTCTGAAATGGTTAAAAATGTTGAAAAATTCTCACAGGATTTAGAAAATATCGTATCTTGCCCAATTTTGTTTATTGATGAGAGATTGAGCAGTAAACCCTATAAATCAATAAAAAAATTAGAAAAAACAAATATTCATGAAAAGAGCGCATGTTTAATACTTGATGATTTTCTAACTTTGTATAGAAACTCCACTAGTGGTAAATAGAAAAATCACTTCAATAGACGATCTATCAGCTAAAGATATTCGATCAATTGCTGATAAAGCCATAAATTTTAAAAATTCAAAAAAAAGAATTTCAGAAAATAAACCAAAAAATATTTTTAACTTATTTTTAGAGCCCTCTACAAGAACAACAATTAGTTTTGAGTTAGCTTCTAAAAATCTAGGTTATAATTCAATTAATATAAACTTTGAAAAAAGTTCCTTGTCTAAAGGTGAGTCTTTTAAGGACACAATGGATACTTTAATGAGCATGAAACCAGATGCCTTAATTATAAGAGATAAAAATAATTTTTCCCCTATGGAAATAGGAAAGAGAAGCAAGATACCTGTAATAAATGCTGGAGATGGAACTAATGAACATCCTACACAAGCACTTCTAGATTATTGTGTAATAAGAGAAATTTTTAAGAAGAAAAAAATTAAAATTGGTATATGTGGAGATATAAAGCATAGTAGAGTGGCTCACTCAAATATTAAGCTTCTTACTAAATTAGGATATGAAATACATATAATTGCTCCTACATATTTTTTAAGTAGGAAGGATTTAAAAAAAATTAATAATAAAATTATTTTTCACAAAAATCTTAACTCTCTCAAAGAACTAGATATCTTAATGATGCTAAGAGTTCAAAAGGAGAGAATTCCTAAGGGTGCAAAGAATATGATGAGTTTATTTAAAAAAGAATTTTGTTTACAAAATAAACACCTATTAAATAAGCCTTACTTGATGCATCCAGGCCCCGTAAATAGAAATATAGAAATTAGTGATGATGTTTTAGACAATTACCCTAAATCCTTAATTTTAAAACAAGTTGAAATGGGAGTTTATCTTAGAATGGCTTGTTTACAGTATATCCTTAAGTAATGTTTTTAGAATTATCTTTTGCTTATTTAGTCGGCTCTATTCCCTTTGGTAAATTATTAACAAAATTTTTAACCAACAAAGATATCACTAAAACAGGATCAGGTAATATTGGCGCTACGAATGTATATAGAAGTGTATCAAAAAAGGCTGGAGTTACTGTTCTTTTGTTGGATGGTATTAAACCTATAATTGTTTTATTAGCTATTTTATACATTAGCCCTGAATACTATTTTGAATATAAATATTTGATTTTTCTTTTTTCTATTATAGGACATATATTTCCAATTTGGCTTAATTTTAAGGGAGGAAAAGGAGTTGCTTGTTATTTTGGAGGAAGTCTATTTTTGTTACCTATTCCAACTATTTTAGCAATGATCTTATGGTTTTTAACAGTAAAACTGAGTAAACTCTCATCTCTAGGTGCTCTTTTATCAATATTTCTTTTGACAATTTATCAATTAGTTTTTATTTATGGCAACTTAGAAAAAGGATTAGTATTTGTAATTTTTCTTTTAATATTTATTAAACATAGTTCAAATATTAAAAGGTTAATCAAAGGCCAAGAAAATAAAATAAATTTATAGTTATGAACTTGTTAGTAGTAGAATCTCCAGCTAAAGCCAAAACAATTAATAAATATCTTGGTAATGATTTTGAAGTCATAGCAACTGTGGGTCATTTCAGAGATTTAGCTAAAAAAGATGGAGTCAAAGTTACCGAAGACTATAGTGACGTGGAACTTAATTGGGAAACAACAGCATCAGGACTTAAAATGCTTGATGTAATTGAAAAAAAAGCTGAAGGATATGAAAAAATTTATTTGGCCACTGACCCAGACAGAGAAGGTGAGGCAATAACATGGCACTTAGTAAAGTCACTAGAAAAAAAAGTAGATAAAAATAAATTTGAAAGAATAACATTTAACGAAATTACTAAAAACGCAGTAATTAAAAGCTTTGATGAAGCCAGAAAAGTAGATGATAATCTTGTATCGGCTTATTTAGCTCGAAGAAGTTTAGATTATTTAGCGGGATACAGTTTATCTCCTGTGCTCTGGAGGAAAATGCCAGGGAGTCGATCTGCAGGGAGAGTACAATCAGTAGCAGTTAGACTTATTTATGAAAAAGAGATTGAAATAGAACAGTTTGAACCAGAGAAATTCTATAAAATAAATGTCCACGGGGAAATTAATGGTGCAAAACTTGATACATCAATCACTAGTTTAGAAGGAGAAAAAGTTGATAAACTTTTCTTTAGAGATGAAGCTTTAGCCGATAAAGCTAAAAATTATTTGAAATCAAATAGTTTTTTCATCAGAAAAATTGATGAAAGAACAATATCTCGTAAACCTAAGGCACCATTTAATACTTCAACTTTACAACAAACTGCAAATAGTCAATTAAACTTTAGTGCCAGTCAAACTATGACTGTTGCTCAAGGTCTATACATGGGAATAGATATAAACAAAGAAACTATAGCTCTTATTACATACATGAGAACTGATAGCATCACACTTTCAAAAGACTCTATTAATACATTAAGAAAAAATATATCAAAGGATTATGGAGATAAATATTTACCTGATAAGCCCATTGAGTATAAGTCTAGGAAAAAAAATGCTCAAGAAGCTCACGAAGCAATAAGACCAACTGATATTTCTATAAAACCAGAAAATATTAAAGACTTTTTAAATGAAGAACAATTTAAACTCTATGATTTAATTTGGAAAAGGACTATAGCTTCTCAAATGACAAGCGCTGAAACTAATCAAAATACACTCCAAATAGATTGTGAAGAGAAAAATATAACTTTAAAAGCTACACTTGGTAAATTAATTTTTGATGGATATAAAAAAGTTTATAATCTTCAAGAAGATGATGAAGAGCAGATTATTTCATTATTAGAAAATATAAAAGAAAATGATAAATATATCGTAAGTGAGGTTGAAGCTCTTGAATCATTTACTTCTCCTCCTTCAAGATACACTGATGCTAGTCTTGTTAAAAAATTAGAAGAGCTAGAAATTGGAAGACCTTCAACATATGCATCTATAATCCAAACCATTGTTAATAGAGGTTATGTATTAAAAAGTGGGAAATCATTTATCCTTAATGATCGTGGTAGGGTAGTTAATGTATTTTTATGTAACTACTTCAAAAAATTTCTTGAATATAAATTTACTGCTGATTTAGAAAATCAACTTGATGATGTTGCTGCAAATAAAGCAGAGTGGAAAAATATAGTTTTAAATTTTTGGAAAGATTTTGAATTTTTCATCAATGAAGTAATGGGCAAGCCTAATAGAGAAGTCATAGACGTAATAAATGATGAACTATCTCCTGTAATTTTTAGAAAAATTGGTGGAGACATTGATATCAAATGTTCATCTTGGGCTAATACTGAAAATTGTGAAGGCAACCTAGGTGTTAAAGTAGGAAAAATGGGTGGATTTATTGGATGTTCTAACTATCCAGAATGTAAATTTACAATTTCTATTGGTGCCTTTGTAAAAGAAGTAAATCCTAAAAATCGCGAAGGTGATGAAATTATAACTTTTCCAAGAACTTTAGGAGTGGATGCTGACTCCAAAAAAGAGATAGCAGTTCATTTAGGTCCATATGGTTACTATCTCCAGTTAGGAAAAGAAATAGATGAAGATAAGCCTAAAAGGGTAACTCTTCCAAAGAGTTATGATCAAAATACAATAGGTATGAATATTGCCAGTCAGTTAATAAAATTACCCATCACTCTTGGAAATTTTCCAGATAGCGAAGATCCAGTAATAGCAAACATAGGCGCATATGGTCCTTATGTTAAATACCAAGATATTTATGCATCTTTGGGCAGAAAATATGATGTTTTAGAAATTGGTTTAGATCAAGCCGTCGAATTAATTACAATTAAAAAAAATAAACCTACAAATAAAGTAAGAGAAATAGGCATACTAAAGAGGAGAAAGCAAAGAGCTAACCTTTATAAAGGTAAATCTGGAAAATATTATTTTAAGATAGGAATAATGAACTACAAAATTCCACCTGAGTATGATGGTGAAAATTTAACAATTGAAGATGTTGAAAAGATACTTAAAGCTAGTCGCTAATTTTTTTTAAATTTAATTCTTTTAATTGTTTGCTATCGATATTAACTGGTGCATTCATCATTAAATCCTGGGCTCTTTGATTAAATGGAAAAGCTATAACCTCTCTTATATTTTCATTATTACTAAGCAACATTATTATTCTATCTAATCCTGGTGCACAGCCTCCATGTGGAGGGACTCCATAATGAAAAGCCTCAAATAAAGCACTAAATTTTGTTTTAATCTCACTTTCACCATATCCGGCGATTTCAAATGCTTTTTTCATGATATCTGGTCTATGGTTTCTTATAGCCCCTGAAGATAGTTCTATACCGTTGCAAACAATATCATATTGATAAGCTAAAACATTTAAGGGATCTTCTTTTATTAACTTATCCATTCCTCCTTGGGGCATTGAAAAGGGATTATGACTAAAATCAATCTTGCCTGTTAGAGAGTCCTTTTCATACATGGGGTAATCAATAATCCAACAAAACTCATATTTATTTTTATCTAATAAGTTTAAATCCTCTCCTACTTTAGCAATAACCATCGATGAGAAATCATATGACTCTTCAGGTAAATCACATACAAATAATAAGCCATCATTTTGATTAAAATTATTGTCTTTAATCATTTGATTTAATTTTTCTTGGTTAAAATTCTTAGCTAAAGGACCTTTAGGTGATAAATTTTCAAAGTTTATATATCCTAGACCTTTTTTTCCTTGTTCTTGTGCCCATTTATTTAAATTATCATAAAAACTTCTTGGTTTACCCTCAGAATTTACAGCTTGAATACAATTAACTATAGCTCCTTTTTTTATTAAGTTTTCAAAAATTTGAAGACCAGATCCCTCAAAATATCTTGTAACATTTGTAAGTCTTAATGGATTCCTTAAATCTGGTTTGTCACATCCAAAATTCTCAATACTATCTCTGTAAGTAAAGGTTGGAAATGGAAGTTTATTTATAGATTTTTCTTTAGATTTAAATTTATCAAAAGTGTCAAATAGTAAGCGACTAATAACATCTAAAATATCTTCTTGTGTAGCAAAGCTCATCTCCATATCAATTTGATAAAATTCGCCAGGTGATCTATCAGCCCTACTATCCTCGTCTCTAAAACAAGGAGCTATTTGAAAATATTTATCTACACCTGATGCTATGTAAAGCTGTTTAAATTGTTGGGGAGCTTGAGGCAAAGCATAAAAAGACCCTTTGTGTATTCTTGATGGTACAAGATAATCTCTTGCACCCTCTGGAGAAGGAGCTGTTAGAATTGGTGTAGCTAATTCCATAAATCCCTCGTTATTCATAAATGCTCTTACAAAATTTATAATATTATTTCTAAGTTTAATATTGTGTTGCATCTTAGATCTTCTTAGATCTAAATAACGATATTTTAATCTTACTTCTTCTCCATAATCATTATCTGAATTCACCTCAAGCGGGAGTGTTTTGGAGCACTGACTTAATATTTCGAAGTTTTCAATTTTTAGCTCAACTTCTCCTGACTCTAAATTTGAGTTTATTGTTTCTTCACTTCTTTTTGTGATTTGGCCATTTACTTTAATAACATCTTCATTTTTTATCTTTGATAATTCATTAAAAATTTCTGATGAATTATCTACAACGCATTGTAGGAGCGATGTAGAATCCCTTAAATCTATAAATAATAAGTTGCCATGATCTCTTGATCTATTAACCCAACCAGATACAGTGATTTTTTTATCTACTAATTCTCTATTAATGTCTTTTAAATAATAATCTCTATAAACGTTCATAATGCTTTCTAATTAGTGACAAATTAATATTATGGTTATTCTCATAAAGCAAATGATTAATAGTATTTGCTGCTTCAAAAGCTGACAAGTATGTTCTTTCAATATAGTTCATTACTTCGATAATGATCTCTTCAGGGACAGTAATAGATTTAAAAGATAAATGTTTATTAATTAATTTAAAAAGAAGATCTTTGCTGGGGTTATCAATATTACATAAAGTAAATTGCTTTAGCCTTGATACTACATCTGGTAAATAAACTTCATCATTTAATTTATCAATAGAATTTTCAGAGGTAAATATAGTCAACGGAATATTATTTGTGACAAAATACTGTAAGAAATGAAAAAAATTCTCATCTTGTCCAGGTAAGGTATTTAAATCTAAATATGTTTCTTTATTAAAATTTAACTCATCAGGAACGCAATTTGTTAAGTCAATATTATTATTAATAGAAAATTTTTTAGCTATAGTTGTTTTTCCAGATTTATTTGGTCCATAAATTATTAGGTATTTTACTTTTTTCTCAAGTGATTGAATTACTGTATCGTTTTCTAATGAATATAAGATTTCAGTATCAAAACTATTTAAATTTAAAAATGTTTGCACTAAAAAAAGTTTATTAAGAAATTAATTTGTTTGTTATTAAAAAAATTCTCAAATTCCAATATTACATTGTTTTGCTCATAAGATAATATTTTTGGTTTTAAACCAGTAAAGTATTCCAATTTATTATATTTCGTTGGATTAACAGATAATTGATAAGAAGTTTTATTTTTTTCCAAAAGATTAATCCATATTGCTTTTAAGCTAATATTTTCATTAAACTTTAATAGTCGAAAATAATTTTTTTTATAATTTAAATAAATATATGAGTCATTACCGTATTTTTTAATTATAAAATTTGGGCAATTTTCAAATTTATTATTAAACTTAAAAAAAGTCTTTTTTATGGAGCAATTTAGTAATAATAAATTATGGTCAATTTTTCTAGAGTATAAATCACTAGATAAATTATCCACATCAATATTTAGAGATATTTGAGCACTACTAAAATTAATATTATAAATATTTTTTTCTATTGAAGAAATAACATCCTCTTCTGAAATTGAATTATTTATTCTCTCAAGTAGTTCTTGGTAATTTTGAAGATCGCTACCTTTTTGAATAGTAATTTCTTGATAAGCTGATAAATTTTTTAAATAAAAAATAAAAAAAATACAAACTAGACATAAATATTTCATTGAGCAAACTATACAAAAAATCAGGTGTTGATGTAATAAAAACTGACAAACTTATTGAACAAGCTTTGAAATTTATTAAAAGCTCTCACAATGATAAGGTTTTAGGAAATAAACTAGGTTTTAGTGCGGAATATAGAGTTAATAAAGATGTTACATTGTGTGCCGCAACAGATGGAGTTGGCACTAAGGCTATATTAGCAGCTGAACTTAACGAATATAAGGGAATAGGCCAAGATTTAGTTGCGATGTGTTCAAATGACTTGTTATGTAACAAAGCAAAACCAATCTTTTTTTTAGACTATTTTGCATGCAGCTCAGTAAAATCAAAACAATACACTGAAATTCTCAAAAGTATTACTAGCGCATGTAAAAAAATTAATTGTTCGCTTATTGGAGGTGAAACAGCCGAAATGCCATCATTATATAGAGGGAATCATTTTGATATTGCGGGTTTCTTAGTAGGTATTAAAGAAAAACAGAAGATTTTAAAAATTTCAAAAGGAGATCTAATATTTGGAATTAAATCAAATGGTTTTCATTCTAATGGATATTCACTCATTAGAGATATTATAAAAAAAAATAAAATTAATATAAAAAAAGCAGTATTTAATAAACAAAAACTATCTAAGCTCATAATGAAACCAACACGCCTATATCACCAATTAATAAGTAATAATGATTTAAGATATATTAAAACACTTTCTCATATAACAGGGGGTGGTGTTCATACAAATTTTAAAAGGAGTATTCCTAAAAGAATAAAATTTGATTTGAATATTCCTACTCTTCCTAGAGAATATGATTTTATAAAAGATAATATTAATATTACTGATATTGAATTAATGGAAATATTTAATTGTGGAATAGGAATGATATTTGTAATAAACAAAAAACATCACAGTAAATTTATTAAAAGGAACTTATTTAAATTAATTGGCGAAATTATATAATATTAAAAAAGTTTCTTTTTTAATTTCTGGAGATGGGTCTAATCTTCTGAAAATACTAAAAAATAATTCTATAAACAGTGCTTTCGAGGTAGTTACTATAATTAGCAATAACAAGATATCTACAAAAATTAAATCATGTGTAAATAAATTTTATAAAAATGTTTTGGTAATGGAATATCAAACAAAATTACAAAAAAAAAATTTCTTTAATACAGATATTATTTTTTCAGTAGG
This sequence comes from uncultured Alphaproteobacteria bacterium, assembly GCA_902557145.1. Lineage (GTDB taxonomy): Bacteria > Pseudomonadota > Alphaproteobacteria > HIMB59 > HIMB59 > HIMB59. Next base: position 73,404 of record CACDYZ010000004.1, read on the forward strand.
ATACATGAAAGTTATAGACAAAAGCATTATTAAAAATTTTGATGTTATCAATCTTCACCCATCCATCCTACCCTCTTATAAGGGTCTAATGACACAAAAAAGAATGTTGATAAATAATGAAAAAAACTATGGTTTCACCATTCATAAAGTTTCTTATGAATTAGACGAAGGTGAGACCATCTCTAATAAAATTAAAAAAATTATCACTAAGGATGAATCAGAACTTTTAAATAAGCACAAAAGCTTAGAGCATGAATTTGTGTATAAACAGTTTGTAGATTATTTACTAGGCTAATTCTGATCCAGAAAAAAAGAAGCTAATTTCAATTTTTGCGTTCTCCTCAGAGTCACTACCATGCACAGAATTTGCCTCAATGGACTCAGCATATAGCCTTCTAATAGTGCCTTCTTCAGCTTCTGCCGGATTAGTAGCTCCCATTATTTTACGATATTTAGCTACAGCATCTTCTCCCTCTAAAACTTGAACTTGAACAGGGCCTGAAGTCATATACTCAACCAAGCTATTAAAAAAAGGTCTTTCTTTATGCACTTCATAAAATATCTCTGCTTGATTTTTAGTTAAATACATTTTTTTTGATGCTAATATTTTAAGATCTGAGCTTTCAATCATTTGATTTATGTGTCCGATTAGATTTCTTTTTACTGCATCAGGTTTGATTATTGAGAATGTTTTTTGCATATTAGCTCCTAATTTTTGAAATATTTATTTATAAAATCTGCAATTAATGTCAAGCCGAAACCAGTAGAACCTTTATTGTTCATAATATCTCCACTATTCTTCCATGATGTACCTGCTATGTCGAGATGTGCCCATATTGTATCTTTAGGTAAAAATCTCTGTAAAAATTGAGCAGCTGTTACTGATCCACCATATCTACCTGCACCAATGTTTTTTAGATCTACAAATGGTGAATTAAGCTCTTTGTCAAAATCATCATGTAATGGCATTCTCCATACTTTTTCATTTGTGTCTAATCCAGATTGGTAAAGAGTTTCAGCTAAAGTGTCATCATTACAGAATAAACCAGCATAATGCTGTCCTAATGCAACCATGATTGCACCAGTCAAAGTTGCAAAATCAATTACTATCTTTGGTCTATATTTTTCACATCCATATGTAATTATATCTGCTAATACAAGTCTACCCTCAGCATCTGTATTAAGTACTTCAACATTGATGCCTTTGTAGGATTTTATAATATCACCAGGTTTATATGCACTTCCACTTGGCATATTTTCAACTAAACCTACTATACCTGCATAAGAGAAGTTTGTATCTATTTCACTCAAATATTTAATTATAGATACAGTTACAGCTGAACCTGCCATATCCCATTTCATATCCTCCATGCCACCACTTGGTTTAATTGAAATGCCCCCACTGTCAAAACAAACACCCTTTCCAACAAATAATATGTCAACACTTTTTTTAATATTTTTCTTAGCAAATTCCATTACCATTGGTTCTCTCTTGCTACCTTGACTTACAGCCAATAGACAATTTAAACCTATTTTTTTAATATTATCTTTATTCAATGTTTTAATATTTACATTTTTTTTATTAATTTGTTTAAGTGTTCTTTTTACAAAAGAAACTGGGTATATTATATTGCTTGGCTCAGATACTAATTCTTTAAGAAATTTTATAGAGTTCAATAAACTTATATTTTTATTAGAAAGCTTAAAATTAGTTTTATAATTTGATTTCTTAGAATCATTTTTATAAATGGAATAAATGTAATCTTTCTTTAAAAAACCTAAAGCTAATAGCTCTAAATCTAAACTATTATTAGAATTTATAGTAATTTCAGATACTGAATTTTTTATAGATGTGTCATAAACAAAAGATCCTAGGACACTTTTATAAAAATGACTATTTTTAGAACTATCGAGATAAATATTTAATTCAAATTGTGAATTTTTTATTTTTAGTAAATATTTAAATATAAGAATTTTATTATAATTATATTCTTTTAAATCTTTTAACTTTGAGGAGTTTTTAGTCAAATTGACTAGCAATTTAATTCTTTGATTAGCCTTATTTATTGAGTTAAATTGAACTTTCATGCTAGGAGGGATTAGATCATACATAATTTTAAATTATTTAAAATATATTTTAATAAATATTATTATTTTCATAGGCTTAATATGGATTTCACAAGTTTTAAGAATATTAGAGTTACAGCATTCCATTACTACCCAATTAACAGATGTTATTAATACAACTTTGTATGTCTTACCTAGTTTTATAAGTCCTTTAATGCCGTTTTTATTGATTATTGCCAGTTTTTTTCTGAATTACAAATTCAATAGCAGTAATGAAATATTGATATTAAAACAATATTTTTCTAATAAAAATAATTTCTTACTATCATTAATTTTAACTTTAATAATTTATTTATTTTATTTTTTAAATAATGAATATTTTTCAGTTAATCTTTATCACAAATATAAAATTAAAGAACTTGAAATAAGAAATAATTTAAAATTAGGAGTTCCTTCTTTAAATGAGTTTCATATTGAAAATGAAGTAAGTATATTTTTTGATAAGCAAAAAAATAATCAATTTTATAATGTTGAGTCAATCATTTATGGTGATGGGCAGTTTATTAAATCAGCTACTGTAGAAATTGAAATAGAAAAAAAAAATTACAATCTAATATTTTATAACGGTGAAAGAGTAATTTTAAATAAAGAAGAAAAAAGTAAAACTAGTTTTGATAAATTTATCTATAGTATTGAAAACGATGAAATTGATATATTAATGCTAGATAAAGAGCATTTTAATACAATAGATTTATTAAAACATCCAGATAAAGAATTTTATTATCAAGGTCATAATAGATTATATCAATACCTACTTACCCTAGTAATTATAATAGTATCTTTTAAAATAATATTTTTGCACGTATCTAAAAAAAATAATTTTATATATTACTTATTTTTATTTTTAAGCTTGTTAGTAATACAGGTGATAAATTCATATTTAATCTTTCTTTTAAATAAAAACGTAAATATTCACATAAATCATTATTATTTGATAAATTTTTTTATACTCTCAATTTTTAGTTACTTTATATTGAAATTTAATGAAAATCGTTAAGCTTCTTTACTTAAAATTTATATTATCTTTTTCTATATGTTTAATAGTAAGTTTTGTAATTTTCTTTATTTTCTCATTATTAGGAAACTTGAATGAAGGCTATTTATTTTCAATCATATTAAATTTAAGTTTCTTAAATTCTTTACAAATACTTACTTATGTTCCCGCATTTATCTTTTTAAGTTCAATAATTTTGTTAACTATATTTTTAAGATCAAAAAATGAAATAATTATCATTAAAAGTTATCTTAGCATTAAAAAAATGATGATATTTTTTTTACCAATTGCTTTCATATTTACATTGTTTGAGGTAAATAAAAAGGAGATAGCATTATCTATTGAAGACAGCAAAGGTCATATAATGCAAAATAATGATAAGCCTATGGCAAAGATTATTATTGAGGAGAATAATAAGACCAAAATTATCACATTTTTAAAAAATATTGATTTGAAAGATATTAGCAATGCTGAATATAGGTTGTTCTCTATTGCAAATAATAAAATAGAATTAGCTGAATACAGTGATAATATAATTTTTTCAAAAAACAATCTTATAATTAATAATTACACTGAATACAAAAATGATTTAATTAAAAATTATAACAAAGAAAAAGTAATAAATATAAATATTATTGATTTATTTCTTAATAGCTCAATTGTTAAGTACATATCAAAAACAGAAAATATAAAATTTGATATTCAATTAATAAATTTGTTAATTTTTTTTATGTTATTTTTAAATTTTATTTTCTTAAATTTTTTTAATAAAAAATTTGTTAATACAAAACAAAGTTTAATAGCCCCAATATTTTCTAGTATAATTATTCTTTTTTATTACTTTATTATATTTAATAATTCTCTGAATTTTTACAGACAAGAATTAGAAATATTAGCAAGTATGATTTTAGGTATTTTTTTATTTAAAGTAATTATAAATGAGTAAATTTTTAATAGCTGCTCTTTTAATTATATTTTTTTTTATGCAAATTATATTTCTTAACGCTAATGACACTTATATTAATACAACTAATATTACATATGATGAGGAAAATAATGTATTAGAATTAGCGGAAAATTCAAAAATTAATATAAATGAAGCCAATATATTAGTAGATAGAGGAATTATTGATTATGATAATGATTTAATACAAATATTTGGAAATTTTTATCTTTATCAAGAATTAAATATTTTAAGTGGGAAAAATTTGGTTGGAAATACTAAATTAGATAATTTCACAGCTAATGAGGTTAGTTATATATATAATAGTGATTTAAAAATTGACTCAGATAAAGCTCAAAGATCTAAAAACATTGTTTATTTTTATAACAATTTTTTAACTCCATGTGAATTAGAGGGATATTTTAATTGCCCAACTTGGTCATTAAGGATAGATGAAACTAGATACGATATAGATAAAGATAAATTTAATCATTATGATACTTTTTTACAAATAGCAGACTACAAAGTATTTTATTTACCTTATTTTTCTCATTATGGAGTTAAAGCGCCAAGAAAAAAGGGTTTTTTAACACCATCTTTTGAATACAATATCAATGGTGATATTGGTTTAATCACTCCTTACTATCTTCCAATTAATCAAAGCAATGATATTGTTTTTATGCCAAAATTAATACTAGATGGTAACCTAAGTTTCTTTAATCAATATGAATTAAATACAGTTATTAATTCGAAAAATAGTGAAGGAGAAATTTTATTAGATATCACTAATAAAAAACTTGAAAATAATTCAAATACTTATAGCTCAGTTAAATTAAAAGCAAATCAAACATTGAATAAAAAAAATATTTTGAGTTATGAGGCGTTAATAACGAATAGTGTATCTACAACAAGATCAATTAATGATGACTCAGAAACATTTGAAGATATATTTGTAAGACTTGACAGCTATGATATTTTTTACAAAACTGACAATTTAAGGGCTGAAATTTCAACAATTGAAGCTTTAGATAATACTAATTCAGGATTTATTCCCCTTAGCCCCTCAATTAAATATACTAATCAAAAATTAACAAAAAATAATCTAACTTTTACTAATAAAATTTATGTTTTAAATCTCAAAAGAAATGAGTCGAGTTTAGATAAGCCATCTGAAAACAATTCTATAAAATTTGATAATTCTTTAACTTTGGCTAGTAAGTATAAAAATTTTAATACCTACAACAAATTAACACTTGTGAATAACGTTGGTAATTATAGTTACCAACATAATTCTGCCTTAAATGACGATATTATCAAAAGTCATATTATTCTATCTTCAGATAATTTTATTAATTTTAATGAATTTATAAAACCAAGAGTAAAATTTGTTACAAATCTAAATATATTATCTGATAATGTTATAAATGAGGATAGTAAGGCCTTAACTTTTAATTATCAAAATCAGTTTACTGAAAGTAGGCTTTATGGAAACGATATAGAAGATAACACGAGTAGAATAATATATGGACTAGAAAATAAAACTTTATTATTAGATCAACAATTAAATTTTAATATAAATCAATCTTATGATTTTAAAAAAGAAACAAATTATACTAATCAAATAAACCAGAAATCTAATTTTTCTGATATAGCATTAGAGGCTAAAATAAATTTTGATAATTTAAATTTTAATATGGATACTAGAGTTGACAATAGTCAACTTGATAAAAAAGAAATGAATTACTCTTTAGATTATTCTGATATATTTGACATATCTTTAACTTATAATGAGACAGACAGTAAAGCCTTTAAAGATCTTTCTTCAGATACTCAATCACTAGGTATTGAGTTTGGAAAGAAAATAAATGAAAATATGAGTTTTTCATTTAATTCAAATCTTAATTTGAAAGATAACTATAGTCCATTAAAACAAACGGTAAATTTAGTTATATTTGACGAATGCTCAAAACTAAATATTTCTTATTTGGATGAAAGGTATGACGACAATTACAATACTAAGCCAAATGAAACAGTTAGTATTAGTTTTCATATGGACTATTTGGGATTTTTTGGATACGAACAAAGCAATAATTTATTTTTTGATGAACCAGGTAATTTCGATTATGGGCCATAGGAAATATTTATTTATTGTAATAATAACATTTCTATCAGTAAATTCTTTTAGTGAAGTTGTATATGAAAAACAAAACCTTGTTATTACAACCATAGATTTAAACAAATACATTTACTTATATCAAAAAAATTATGGAATAGAAATAGATGATAATAATGCATTAAAAGATTTAGTGCTTATTAATAATGTCATAAATCATTTAGATAAAAATAATAAAGAATTTTTAAATAAAATAGACGAAGTGATATTTGCACAAAATAACTTAAACTCTCTTGATGACATGAATGATATAAATTTTTATAGATTTATAAAAATAAGAGATGAATTTATTATTAATTATTTCAAAAATAATTTAGTTAATAAAGAGGTTGAAATTATTTTTAAAAAACTAGAAAGCTTAAATCTTCCTCTTAGTGCTAATGATTGTCTAATAATAGAAAAAATTGTAGATCTAAAAAATAATATTGAGTTCATCGACAATTTTTTATTTAATTTAAAAAACAATTCTAGAAAATTTGAAGTAACTATTGATAAAAATAAGTATAAAGTTTGTATTGATGAAAATAATTTTAGAATTATAGAGAACTTAATCATTAATTATATTCGTACTCAAACAGATATTGATTTCAGGAATTTTGTTTATGATAAAACAAAAAATTAAAAAAAAGCTTGTATTTTTGGGTGATACAAATTCTATAAATATAGAATTAATTATTAAATCTTTTTATTTATTAAAAAATAAAGTCCATTACATATTAATATGTAATAAAAAAGATATAATAAAAAATCCATTATTTAAGAAATCAAAATTAAATATAAATGAAATTTTAGATCCATTTAGTTTTGAAAATTACGAAAAAAATTATTTAAATATTTTCAATGTCAATAATATTTCAAATAAGAAATATTTAAATTTACTAAATCAAATTAAAATAAGTAATACTATTGCTAATTTAACTAAATACGACCTTATAACTATGCCAATTAATAAAGATATTTTTAAAAAAAAAATTAAGTTTATTGGTATGACTGAATATCTTGGATATTTAAATAAAAAACCAACAGCAATGTTAATGCATGGTGATAAATTTTCAGTTATTCCAATCACAACACATATAAATGTTAAAAATATATATAAGTATATAAATTCAACATACCTAAATTCTTATCTAAAAAATGTTTTTGAAAATTTAGACAAAATAAAAAAAATCATAAATTTCAATGAGATAAAATTTTTATGTTATAACCCTCATTGTGGAGAAAATGGGTCAATGGGGAAAGAAGACATACTATTAAGTCATTTAATTAAATTGTATAAAAATGTAAAAGGACCACTACCAGCCGATAGTGCTTTTATTAAAATAAAAAAAAGAACCCTGTTTATCTCTACTTACCATGATCAAGTTTTGATTCCTTTTAAGTTGATAAATAAGAAAAGCTTCAATTTAACTCTTGGTTTACAATATAAAAGATTAAGTCCTGCTCATGGTACTGCTAAAGACATTAAGGAAAAATATATAGCTGAGAACAGATCATATTTAACATGCCAACTTTTCTAAAGAAAAAATTTAGTCAAAATTTTTTGATAGATGGAAATATTCTAAATAAAATAGGCAACTTGATACCTGCACAAAATTTAAACATATTAGAAATTGGACCAGGTGATGGCAAATTGACTGATAAAATAATTTTAAAAAAACCAAAAAATTTGACATTAGTCGAGATAGACGAAGAGTTAGTTAAAGAACTTAATAAAAAATATTTTAAATATGAAGCTATTAATCTTATAAAGTCTGATATTTTAAAACTTAAATTAGAAAAAAAGTATCATCTCATTATATCTAACCTTCCGTATCATATATCTTCACAAATTCTATTAAAATTGATACTTCTGGAAAAAAATCCTGAAATTTTAATACTTATGTTTCAAAAGGAATTTGCTCAAAGAGTTTTAGATAAAAAGTTGAATTCTTTAAATTCTATTGTTAAATGTTTTTACAGTGTTAAGTTAAATTTTAATATTAGCAAAAATTGTTTCCGTCCAATTCCTAGAGTTGACTCAAGCATTCTGACTTTTAAAAAACTAGAAAAAAAATTAATAAAGAGAAATGAAATAGATAACTTTATTATATTTAAAAGAAAATTATTTACTCAAAAAAGAAAATCTCTTAAAAATATTTTAAAAAAATATACTTTTAGTGATAATTTTAATCTAAATTTAAGAGTTGAGTCTTTCTGAGTCTATAATATTTTTAATTTGATTTACACAAATATTTATATCCTCATTAATCACAACATAATCATATTCAGGAAAATGAGAAATTTCATTTTGAACTAAATTCATTCTTTTTTTCATCTCATTTTTAGTGTCTCTGCCTCTATTTTTAAGTCTTTTTATTAATTCTTTTTTACTTGGTGGTAGTATAAATATACCTACTACTTCCATGTTACTTTGTTTTAATTGCTGAAATCCTTGCCAATCTATATCAAATAATACATCTTTCTTCTTTTTAAAAAAACTAAGTACTGATTGTTTTAATGTCCCGTACTTAAAGCCAAAGACGACTGCACTTTCAAGAAATTTATTTTTTTTTATTAATTCAGAAAATTGATTATCGGTTAAAAATATATAATCCTTCTTATGTATTTCTTTTTTTCTTTTTGGTCTAGTTGTACAAGATATTGACAAAGCTATTGTCTTGTCAATTTTTAATAACATTTTTGAAATTGATGTTTTTCCTGCACCAGACGGTGATGATAAAACAATACAGAAATTATTACTTTTAAATACCAAAAATTAAGCTTGCGTTAGTGCCTCCAAAACCAAATGAGTTAGATATTATATTCGTAACATTCTCAGATATTGATTCATGAGGTATTAGATTTATTGAGGTGTTAGTGCTTGGATTATCTAAATTTAAAGTTGGAGGAAGTGTATTAGTTTCAAGAGATTTAAATGAAAATACTGCTTCCACAGCCCCTGCGGCTCCCAATAAATGACCAATTGCAGATTTATTGGAGCTCATAAATAAATTTTTATTAGACCCAAATAATTTTTCAACAGCAGAAAGTTCAATCATATCTCCAACTGGGGTTGATGTTCCATGCGCGTTTACATATCCTATGTCATCAGTATTGAGCATAGACTCCTGCAAAGCCATATCCATTGCTCTGAAACCTCCGTTGCCATCCTCTGATGGTTTAGTTATATGATATGCATCACCAGACATTCCATACCCTTTTACTTCACCATAAATTTTAGCATTTCTTTTTTTTGCATGTTCATACTCTTCAAGCACTAAAACTCCAGCACCCTCTCCCATTACAAATCCAGATCTGTCCACATCCCAAGGCCTTGATCCTTTTTCTGGAGATTCATTAAACGTATCGCATAAAGCTCTTGCAGCAGAAAAGCCAGATATTCCTAAAGGACATATTGCTGCCTCAGCGCCACCACATACCATAAGATCAGCTTTGTTATTTTTTATTATTGTAAAAGAGTCCCCTATTGCATGAGTACCAGTTGCACATGCTGTTACTGGCGAGCTGTTGGGTCCTTTAAGATTGTATTTAATAGAAATATGACCAGACAATAGATTTATAAGAGAGGATGGTATAAAAAAAGGAGAAATTTTTCTTATACCTTGATTATCTAAAACAGAAGAATTTTTATAAATAGTATCAAGACCTCCAATACCGGATCCTACCATAACACCATATCTAAAAGAGCTTTCATTTTCAGAGACAAAACCCGAGTCGTTTACCGCTTCATCAGCAGCAATCAACCCTAACGTAATAAACCTATCAATTTTTCTTTGGTCTCTCGGAGTTACGATTTGATCATTTATATTTGAGTCATCTATTGAGCCAGCTATCTTACATGGGTAGTTGTCGACTACAAATTTATTTATTTTTGAAATTCCACTATGAGAGTTAATTAGGGAATTCCATGAAGAGTCGACATTATTTCCTAATGGGTTTATAGTTCCTAGACCGGTAACTACTACTCGCCTCAATTGTTGTCTTATCTTAAACTAGTTTGCATTAGCTGTTAAATATGTAACAGCATCTTTGAGTGTTACAATTTTTTCTGCAGCATCATCCGGTATTTCGCAGCCAAACTCTTCCTCAAAAGCCATTACAAGTTCAACTGTGTCTAAACTATCAGCACCTAAGTCATCAATAAATTTTGAGTCACTTTGAATCTTTGCTTCTTCAACTCCTAAGTGCTCAACTACAATCTTTTTAACTCTTTCTTCGATATCGCTCATTTTAAAAACCTCTTAGTAATAAATTTAAAAGTTCGTACCACATTATAGATAATATTCAAATAATTAAATTAACGCCAAGCCACCGTTCACGTGAAGAGTCTGTCCAGTAATGTAATTAGCATTTTCAGAGCATAAAAAACCCACTGCTTTTGCTATATCGCTAGAATCACCGAGTTTTTTCATTGGAATCTTCTCTAAAATAGCATTTTTTTGGTCATCATTGAGTTTATCTGTCATATTAGACCTTATAAAGCCTGGTGCAACACTATTAACCGTAATATTTCTTGTTGATAATTCCAATGCAAGAGATTTTACCATACCTGAAATAGCTGCTTTAGATGCCGTATAATTTACCTGACCTCGATTTCCAGTATAAGCTACTACTGATGAAATAAATATAACCCTTCCAAACTTTTTCTTTACCATTTTTTTAGTAAAATGCTTAAGTATATGAAAAGATGAATTTAAATTAACATTTATGACACTATTCCAATCATCTGACGACATTCTTAGAAATATGTTATCTCTGTTTAAACCTGCATTTAAAACAAGATAGTCAATATCAAAGTCAAAAAGTTCCTCTAAATTTGAGTTCTCAATATTATTAAAGTTCAATTCTTTAAATTTAATAAAATCTTGATTAGAATTTATCTTATTCATATCTGTAGTTGTCGAATAAATTTCTTTACAACCATTATTATTAAAATAATTGCATACAGAGTTTCCTATAGAACCAGTACCACCAGTCACTAATAATTTTCTATCTTTAAACATTGTTAATATCCTCATGATTACATAAAGTATATTTCTCACCTTGAAAATCTTTTGGTAAGAAATTTAGTAATGTTTTTTTTGGGCCAATTTCAATACATGTATCAATTTCGTCGTTAAAAATAGTTTTAATAGTCTCTGACCACATCACCGGCGAGTGTATCTGATATGTTAACTGTTTACTATACTCTTCTTCCGATAAATTTTTATAGTTGATTAATTTATGATTAGAAATTAAGTCAATATTAATTTTTTTAAATAAATTTTTTTTAATTTTTTTATTAAATATTTCTGCACTATCTTTCATTAAATCAGAATGAAATGGGGCAGAAACATTTAATGGTATAAATTTACCAATTGGGTTTTGTTCTTTAAATTTATTAATAACATCTTTAAAACCGCATATAACAACTTGTCTATCAGAATTTAAATTGGCTAAATAAACCCCCTCTCCAAATAAGCTTTCATCAATTTCTAAACTTTCTTTTTTTAAAATCGCATACATTGCATATTTATTTGGATCAGAGACTATTGACATTGAGTCAGCACGACATTTAACCACTTCGAGCATATCCTCAAATTCCAATGACTCAGCAAAGTACAAAGCACAATATTCACCCAAAGAATGACCTGCTAATGTAATTTTGGAGAAGTTTTTATGTAAATAGTCTTTACAGAGATCGATCACTATAGAGCTAAATACGAAAATCATAGGTTGGCTATATTGTGTTAAATTTAATAAACTAGGATCACTTTGGGCCTTCAATAGATCGTATCCAAGTATTTTCGAACTTATAGAATATCTATCTTTTACCCATTCATATTTCTTAATAAAATCAACTCCCATTTCAGCAAATTGTGAACCTTGACCTGTAAAAAGCAAAGAAAGATTTTTATTTGACATATTTAGATTATATCTGTAGACACTCTTTTTACATGACTAACATATATGAAACAACAATTATAGTAAAACCTGATCTTGCTAATGAACAATTAAAGAACTTTAACTCATCTGTTGATCAGTTTTTTTCTGAAAATAACGTTTCAATTGGATACAAAGAGGATTGGGGTATAAAAAATCTCAAATCCTCAATTAATAAATACTCCAAAGGATCTTTTAAATTCATGAGGTTTAATTCATCATCTGATTTTCCAAAAAAATTAGATGGATTTTTAAAATTTAATTCTGACTGTTTAAGATTTTTAACTACAAAATCCTCTAATGATTTAGAAGAAACTACTCCTCAAATCAATAAAGATAACTAATGAAAAAAAACCTTAATATATCTAATGAGGAATTAATGAAGCTTGACTATAAACACACTCATATTCTAAAAAAGTTTACCAATGAAAATGGAAAGATAATTCCACAAAGGGTCACTAACATGTCAAGATCAATACATACAAAAATTACTAAAGCAATTAAGCAAGCAAGGTTTCTATCCTTATTATAGTTCAATGACAAAAGTAGTTGTATTAGAAAAATTTAAAAAAAATTGGGAAATCGGTTCTGTAGTATCTGTTAAAGATGGTTATGCAAGAAACTATCTAATACCAAATGGAAAAGCTAAATTTGCAACAAATAAAAATATAGAGGAAATTAAATTATTAGAGAGTAGTCTTTTAAAAAAAGATGACGAAAATAAATCTTTGGCTAATGAGACTGCTTTAAAAATCAACGAATTAAAATTTACCAAAGAAATTGCAGCTAAAGAAAATGGTGAACTATACGGCTCTTTAAGTGTATCTGATATTGTTACTTTTTTAATTGAAAATGAGGTAATTATTCAAAAGAAGCAAGTTAAACTTGGAAATAAAATTAAATCAACTGGGGAATTCTCAGTTATAATAGATCTACATCCTGAGGTAAATTGTTCACTTGATATTGAGATCTTATCCCCTAAAACTTCTGCCTAAGACTATCTTTTTTTAAATTTATAAATAACTTATTCTTATATGCAAAAGACTTTTGAGAGCTTAAAGGATAATGATATAGAAATTATTGTTATCGCTTATTTGCTTAAGCACCCTGAGTTAATCGATACTCATTTCGAATATTTGGATAATTCTTTATTTGCTAATGCAGAAAATTTAAAAATTTTTAATATATTAGAGGATTTTCATAAATCACAAAAAAATGTTTCTATTGATACAATTAAGAACTATATCCCAGATATTCAGTCCAAAACTCATAAAGACTTATCATTTCAAATAGATCAAATTGTATTTTCAAAAGAAGTTTTTTCTAATTATTTAGAAACTCTTCAAGAACTATATTTAAGGAGAGAGCTTTTCAAAGTTACACAAAATAAAAATAATGAGGCTACTACGTTTGAGACATCAAACAGTATCAAAGATATTTTTTTAGATCTTGAAAAAAAAATATTTGATTTGTCTAATTTAAAAAAAGATAATTATGAATTTAGAAACTTTGCATCCGTCACAAAAGCATCTCTTCAGCTTGTAGAAAAAGCATTTAAAAAAAAAGGTAAATATTCTGGAATCGTCTCTGGTTTTGTGGATTTGGATAATATGCTTGGAGGATTACAAAATTCTGACCTAATTATTCTTGCAGGTAGACCTTCAATGGGTAAAACGGCACTTGCAACAAACATAGCTTTTAATGCTGCTAAATATTTTTCTCAAGAAGAGGATAAAGGTTCTGTTGTAATGTTTTCATTAGAAATGTCTGCTGAACAAATTGGTTTGAGAATATTAGCTGAACAATCTAAAATACCTAGTGATAAGCTTCGTAAAGGTGAACTTAATGAAAAAGACTCTCTCGACCTTCAAAATACATATCAGGAAATAAATAACTTAAATTTTTTTTTTGATGATAGTCCTAATTTAACTGTTTCAGAATTAAGATCTAAGCTTCGTAGGTATAAAAATAATTACAATATTAAACTAGTTTTAATTGATTATCTTCAATTGATAAAACCTGAAAGTAATAAAGATAATAGAGTCAATGAGCTATCTGAGATAACCAGGAATTTAAAACAGCTAGCAAAAGAATTTGACTTACCTGTTATTTCACTTTCTCAGCTTTCCCGTCAAGTTGAAAATAGAGATGATAAAAGACCCCTACTCTCTGATCTAAGAGAATCAGGAAGTATCGAACAAGATGCAGATGTTGTAATGTTTATATTTAGAGAAAGTTACTACTTGCAAAGAAATGAGCCAACTAGGGGAGTGGACGAAACTCAAGAGTCATATCAAAAGAAACACGACTCATGGAAAGATAGAAATGAGGAAGTCTTTAACAAAGCTGAATTAATCGTTGCAAAACAAAGAAATGGTCCTACTGGTAAGATTGAGTTATACTTTGATGATAAATATACCAAATTCTTGGGAATTGAAAAAAATGCTTCAAATTAAGATCTCAAATGAAAATTATTGAAAATATTGGAAAATTCGTAATAAAGTTATTCTCTAATTTAGGAAAGTTTTTTCTATTCACCCTATTTTTTTTTAAATATTTATTCAAACCAAAATTCTATTTAAAAAATAATTTATCCTACTTTGTTAATATATTTATTTCATCAATACCAATTATAGCTTTGACAGGAATTTTTTCTGGAATGGTCCTTGCATTGCAATCTTATACAGGTTTTTCAAGGTTTTCTGCTGAGTCAGCTATTCCTAATATCGTCGTTTTAACTTTAACTAGAGAATTAGGACCGGTTTTAACAGGCCTTATGATTTCAGCAAGAGTTGGTTCTTCTATTGCTGCAGAAATAGCGACAATGAGAGTGACAGAACAAATTGATGCTCTTAAGACACTTAATACAAATTATTATAATTACCTTGTAACACCGCGTGTTCTATCTTTAACTTTGGCTTTACCAATATTTGTAACATTAGTAGATTTTATAGGAGTAATGGGTGGGTACATAGTGTCAGTGCATAGGTTAGGATTTAATGATAATTTGTACCTATTAAATACAATTGATTTTTTAAGTTTGGGCGATTATTTATCAGGAATATTTAAAGCATTTGTATTTGGTTTTATCATATCAATTGTTAGTTGTTATTGTGGTCTATTTTCCGATAAAGGTGCATTTGGTGTTGGATCAGCTACTACGAATGCAGTTGTAATCTCCTCAGTTCTAATATTGTCATCAAATTACTTTCTTACAGAATTATTCTTTTAATGAAAATAGAAATTAAAAATCTAAAAAAAAAATTTAATGAAAATTTTGTTTTAAAAGACATTAGTCTTACTATAGAAAAAAATAAATCTACTATAATACTTGGTGAGTC
Source organism: uncultured Alphaproteobacteria bacterium (assembly GCA_902557145.1). Classification (GTDB taxonomy): domain Bacteria; phylum Pseudomonadota; class Alphaproteobacteria; order HIMB59; family HIMB59; genus HIMB59. Next base: position 88,907 of record CACDYZ010000004.1, read on the forward strand.
AGGATGTGGAAAATCTGTATTAATAAAAACTATTTATAAACTGTTTGGGTTTGATAGTGGTTCTATTTTATATGATGGCAAGACTGAGGTGGATATTGATAAATTTAGCATGTTGTTTCAATATGGAGCACTCTTTGATAGTTTAAAAATATCTGAAAATATTGCTTTTACTGATTTTATTAATAACAAAACAAACTTTGAAAGGAAAGTTCTGTCTCTGATGAATGATGTAGGTCTTAATAAATCAATATTTGATAGATATCCCTCAGAGCTATCAGGAGGTATGAAGAAAAGAGCTGCATTGGCCAGAGCTCTATATAAAAACCCTAAAGTAATTTTTCTAGATGAGCCAACTACAGGGCTTGACCCAATTAATAGCGATAAAATTAATGACTTAATCTTAGAAGTTATTACTAAAAGGAGGATTACAGCTGTAAGTATAACTCATGACATCAAAAGTGCTATTAAGACAGGAGATAAATATTATTTTATCTGTGATGGAATAATTCAAGATAAAGGTGATTGCAAAAATATTCTAAAGACAAAAAATAAATTTTTTAAATCCTTCATTACAGGAGCAAAATACTAATAAAATGAACCTATCAGGTTTAAATTATTTTGATTTTATTTATCTAACTCTATTAGTTTTATTTGCTGTTTTTTTTGGCATTAAAGGAGCCACTAAATCAATCAGTTACAGTCTTAAGATTATTTTATCTATATCTTTACCTTTCATATTTTATAAGAGGGTTCTTAATTTTTCTTTAGAAAAATTAAATGTTGAATACTTATTTTCATTACAAAATAAAAATGCAATTTTTTTAGAAATAATTTCTTTTATTGTGCTCTTTTTAACAACTTACATTATTTTTTCTATATTAGAAAAAGCACTAAATTTAAAATCACCATCTCAACTTGAATTTAAAATCTTAGATATAATAATTGGTGCGATTTATGGAATTATTTTATTTTCAGTTCTTTTTTATTTTTCTTATATTGCTTTTTTTAAAAACTATATTGATGATAAGAATAGAATCATGAAATTAAATATATCAATATATGAAAACCTTATGTATAAAGATTCTGAAGTTGAAAAAACAAATAAAAAAAACTCATCTATACAAGAAAAAAAGAATGACAAAGATGAACTCTACTAAAATTAGAGAAGAATGTGGTGTTTTTGGTATTTCAAATATAAATGAAGCATCAGCTTTGGCAGCTTTAGGTTTACATGCCCTACAGCATAGAGGGCAAGAAGGTTGTGGAATAGTTTCTTATGATGGTAAAAATTATTATTCCGAAAAAAGATTTGGGTTAGTTGGAGATAATTTTAATAATGAGGATACAATTAAGAAATTACCGGGCTCTTTTGCAATTGGTCACAATAGATACAGCACAACGGGTGGTAAAATATTAAGAAACGTTCAACCTTTTTTTGCAGATACTAATGCTGGTGGCATAGGTGTCTCTCATAACGGTAATTTTACCAACGCAATTACACTTAGAAAAAAATTAGTTGAAGATGGTGCAATTTTTTATACTACTTCTGACTCAGAAACAATTGTGCAACTCATAGCAAGATCAAAAAAAGAAAAAAATATTGATAAAATTATAGAGGCTATCTCACAAATCCAAGGCGGATATGCTTTAGTAATGCTTACAAAAAATATTTTAATTGGTGCAAGAGATATTTATGGAATCAGACCTTTGGTTATAGGTAAAATAAATAAATCCTTTGTCCTGGCTTCTGAAACATGTGCGCTAGATATTATTGGTGCCGAATTTGTAAGAGAAGTTGAAAATGGTGAAATTGTTTATATTGAAGACAATGAATTACATAGTCTAAAACCATTTGGAAATCATTCTCCCAGACCTTGTGTGTTTGAGTATATTTATTTCTCACGACCAGATAGTATTTTAAGAGGTAAGACTGCTTATGAGTATAGAAAAAATTTAGGAAGAGAATTAGCAAAAGAAGATAATGTAGATGCAGAATTAGTTGTACCTGTACCAGACTCAGGAAATGCAGCAGCTATTGGATACAGTCAACAAAAAAAAATTAATTTTGATTTGGGTTTAATAAGAAACCACTATGTTGGTAGAACCTTTATTGAGCCAGGTCAACAAATTAGAAGTTTAGGAGTTAAATTAAAGTTGAATGCAAACAAAAGTTCAATTGAAAATAAGAAAATAATTTTAGTAGATGACTCATTAGTTCGTGGAACAACTTCCCATAAGATTGTAAAAATGCTTTATGATGCTGGAGCCAAAGAAGTTCATCTGAGAATAGCTTGCCCTGAAATAAAATTCCCAGATTTTTATGGAGTTGATATGCCTACTAAAAAAGAATTATTAGCTGCAAACAAAAGTGTTGAAGAGATATGTGATTATGTAAAAGCAAAGAGTTTAAAATTTCTGTCATTAGAAGGGCTTTATATAGCTCTGGGGTATTTGAAAAGAGATAATAATAAACCTCAATTAACAGACCACTACTTCACGGGAGATTACCCAATTAAGTTAATCGATCAATTAGGTGATAATAAAATTACTCAGTTATCTTTACTAAGCGCTGGCTCTAATATCTAATTGTCTTATAATCAGGTCTTAATTGTTTTAAATGGAGAAGATCAAAGAGTCTTATCTAAAAAATCAAATAAAATCATCTTAGCTGAGAAAAAATTACAAAACATAAATCAAGATCATACACTTCTTCAAAGTACATTTGAATCTTTAGAAGATTTAATTAAAGCAGAAGCAATTATAAAAAATCAATTTTCAAAAATTGACGAATTAGTAATAGTAAATAATCATATTGATCTAAATATGATCTCCTATCAATATGACTACAATTATATTAAACAAAATTATAAAGTATTAATGAATATTATTTATTTTATTAATTTACTTATACCATTATTTAATGAGGAATTTCGTTTTGTTTTGTCCTTTGAAAAAGATAATCATTATAAAGTTCATCTAAATAATTTTAAAATGTCATTAATAAATTATCTAAATTCCTTAAAAATAGACTTAGTAGAATCAAACAATATCAATATTAAAAAATTAGATTAAAGTTTATTCCTTTAAGATTTAACTCTCTAATTAAAATTTTTGATAAAAACGTCTTAATATGAGGTTTAATATTTTTTTTAGAAAAATTACATGAAATTTTAAAGTAATTTTTTTGATTAACTGTAAAAGCAGTTATAAAATAAATTTTGAATTCTTTAGAATTTTTTTGTATTTTTCCTAATTCTCCGTTAATTGATTTGATAATCTTATTTAAATAAGAAGTTTTAAAAAAAAATTTATTATTTAATTGATTACTTACTATTTGGAGTATTTTTGATTTTGAAGTATTTAGTGCAGATATAAAGTATATGTTTAAAGAGGAGTAGTAATTATGATTTGAGGATAAATATTTAAGAAACTTTTGTTGATACAGAGACTTATTCTCTATTAGGTCAATTTTATTTACCAAGACTAAAAATGGTTTATTTCTTTTTGATAAAGATCCTATTAAGGATAAATCTAATCTTGACTCAGAATTGGCATCCAATAAAAGAACTATTAATGATGATTTTTTTATAAAATATTCAGATTGTTGAAGTGAAAGTTTTTCAAAATCAAGATTTTTTCTGTTAGATCTAGACCTGATAAAGCCAGCTGTATCAATAAATTCTAAAGTTTGATTTTTATATTTAATATCCCAGTTAACAGAGTCACGGGTTGTATGGAGATGAGGTGATGTCTTAGAGAGAGATATACTCATTATTTTATTAAATAGTGTTGATTTTCCTGTATTTTCTTTGCCAAAAATGGCTACTGTTTTTTTACTAACAGCATCACTATTTGTGAATTTTTTTTTATTCTCGTTAGATAAATATTTCTTTAGTGTAGTTAGATTGTCTGAATAACCTGTAAAAATTTTAACAAACAAATTAGATATATAATCCTTTTCATCGATTTTTTTAAATGAGAAAAGTAAAAGATTGAATTTTTTAGAGTGTAAATCTTTACATATTTTTAAATCTTCATTATCGAAATATGAGGTTAAATATATAAAGTTAATATTATCTAGACTAAGTTTTGAAATTTTGTTGAGGAGATTAGTAAAGTTATTGAATTTATAAAAACCTGGTGTGTCATATATATTATATTCAAAAGTTTCAGATAAAATATTTTTTCTAATTACGTCAATTGTGGTATTTGCTTTTGGATTAGATATTGTCTTATGAGTTTTAGAAAAAAGATTAAATAGGTAGGATTTTCCCTCGTTAACTTTACCGATGATAAAATAATTATTCACTTAATTTGAAAAGACTTTTATCATCTTTAAGATATATATATTGATCTTGATAGAAAATATCTAAATTAGTTGTAAATTTATTTTTATAAAAAGTCTCTTGACTTTTATCGTTCATATTAAATTTAGTAATACCTTTTTCTGAAATTAAATGAATATTTCCTTTCATATTAAAAATTGATATTGGTGCCTCTTTATTATGAGTATATGAACTAATAATGCGTCCACTATCAGATAAAATTAAAATTTTATCAAAAGTCAATAGAATTAAAAATCCATTATTGGAAAATAAATAGCTGAGTATAGTCTCATTGATATCAAGCTCCCAAAGAATATCAGAGGAGACTGGGTTATATATTGCAATTTTTCCAGAACGATCTAAGAAGTGCAAATATTCATTGTAACTAAATGGGCTATCCACGAGCTCATTAAACACTCCTAGCGATGATAGAATGTTGAGATCCTCCATAATATAATTATTATAATGCTTATAATTATCTTTGCTAAAAGTAACTAGGGTACCTGAGTTAAATAGATAGTATAAACTTGTCTGGTCTTTAAATAAATTTGATTTTACAGATGTACCTGGTTTAGTCTTAAAATCATTATTTTTGTAAATTGATCCATCGATTAAATTTATTTCAAAAATTTCTCCAAAAACACTTAGTATTATTAAACTTTCATCTAATACAATTGGAGATGTATTTGTAAAAACGTCATAATCAGCAACATCTATTATATTTTGATCGTCTATTACAAATATACGAGATCTACTAGTTAATATGTAAATTTTATCCCTATATCCAAAAAAATGAATAACTTTTTCATCTTTGTTTAAATTAATTTTATATTCAATGACATTATTTTCATTCTTAATTTCTATTACATAAATATTTTTATCTTTACTTAAAATGATTTTATCATACAAAAAATTAAGAACAGAATTTCTGTCTGTATTCATGATTTTATCTAACTTTAAATTATTAATACTTAAAGCCGGATTTATTTCTCTAGGATAAATAATATTACCAAATTCTACTTTTGAATTATAAGTATCATTTTGAGCATTTGAAAATATCTCAGTTACTTCATTTGATGGAGTATAATCAGGATCAACTGTACCTAAATATTGATTACATGAGGTTAAAGCAATAAAAAGAATTAAAAATTTAATTTTTTTCATTAGATAGTCTATCGATAGCTTTAATAAAAAAATTATTTAAATTATCTTTGTCAGAGTCACTCAACTCGTAATTATTAATATTTAAATTAAATAAATATATTTTAGCTATTTCATTAAAAGTAAAATTATTATCTAGAGATAAAGTCTTAATCATATCTTCATCTAGATCATATAAAGCTTTTTTTAATAATAAGATATCTTTGTCAATTTTATCATATCGATCTAAGTTTTCTATAGAGGTTAATTTTAGATCACTAAAAAAAGAGACATTCGGTTTATCTAAGCTTGACAAGTAATAAAGTTTTTCATCAATATTTGTATTTTCTTCGTTATAAAGGTCAGCTAAAAAAATATCGAATAATTTTTCATCCTCTTTATTGCTATTTTGAATTACAAAATATGAGGCCAAAACTATAAAAATAGATACAATTCCTAGTAAGAATATATTTCTTTTTGTAGCTAACTTTTCCATTTGATTGAACATCCCATACTTGGATACTGTTGATTTGAACAATATCCTTTGGCAATACTTTCTTCAACTGCAGAATAAAGTTCAGGGTCTCCCATTGAGGGACTCTTTCCATTAGAGTCTAGTCTGCCTCTATACTTAAGTTTTTTTTCATTATTGAAATAAAAAAACTCGGGTGTGCATTGAACATCAAATGATTTAGCTATTGATTGAGTATTATCAACAATGTAGTCAAATTTGAATTTTGCCCTAGATATTTGTTTTAAGAGAAATTGATCATGGTCTTCTTCATAAGCACTTTGATCATTCGACATGAAGGCTATTGAGTTAACATTTATATCTTTAAGTCTTTGGGTTTCACTAGAGATTTTATTTTCAATAGATCTAACATAAGGGCAATGGTTACAAATAAACATCACTAATAAGCCATTTATATCAAATGCGTCATAAAAAGAGCCTTGATCACCACTCAAATTTGAAAATTTGAAATTATTTGGCTGCCAATCAAAATTACAGCTTGATGAATTTAAAAGTACCATTTAACATAATATATATTGAAAATTTTAAACATAAATAAAAATTATAACGACACTATTCCGAAAAAAACATTTCAATATATTCTTAATACTTATTCTTATGGTCTTTCAAAAAATATATGGAGAAATTATTCAATTCAAACCCATGATACTAATTTTAAAAAGACAAAGATAACTTTTTATAAGTCCAATTTTTCCTTTCCAATAATTAAAATTGTTTACTCTAAAAAATTTGATAAAGAGATATTTGAAATAAATTATAAAAATAAAAAATTAAATTTTACTACTCTATCTTCTTTAAATGCTTGGATTAAAAATTACTTTTTTTCTAAACCTAGTATATAAATTTCTTTTGATTTTTTATCAGAAGCTGCTGGCTTAATATACAAAGTTTTAAAGAAATGACTTTTTATAAATTTAAATAATTTTTCTGTATCCTCTCCTTGAAAATTTTTAACCAAAAAATTTCCACCTTTATTTAAATATTTTTCAATTAACTGTGCTGAAAGGATACTTAAATTGTAACTATTAGTTTGATCTAAAAATTGATTACCACTTGTATTGGGTGCAATGTCAGAAATTATTGAGTCGAACGTATAATGTCTGTTTGTGAATAGTTTATCTATAGCACTAGTATCTTTTAAATCCATTATGCAAAACGTTAATTCTCCTTCAAGCTGATGATCAATTGGTAGTAAATCGATTCCAACTATTTTATTTTTTGGGTTTTTTTTTAGAATGTACTGTGTCCAGCCACCTGGAGAACAACCTACATCTAATATTTTTTTTTGATTTTTGAATAAATTATATTTTTTATCTATTTCCTCTAATTTATAATAAGCCCTTGAAATTATATCATTTTTCTTTGCTTTAAGATAAAAAGGGTCTTTTTTTCTGGTTTTATACCACTGTTTCATTTAATTTTGCTCATAATCTGATATGTATTCGTCTACATATACTTAATTAGGTTAAATATATTCCATGTCATCTTATCTAAAAAAATTCACATTAATTATTACTTTAACACTTATCTCTTCTTTATGTTACTCCTCAGATTGGGGTAGCCAAGAAAAAACAGAAGAAAAATTATTCTCTGTTGAAGTTATGGATTCCTCTGCGCAAACAATTAAAGATAGTATTGATTTTAGCTCAACAACTGAAGCTTTCAGAAGAATTGAAATTAAAAGTGAGGTTATGACGACAATTGAAAAAGTTTTAGTCAAGGCTGGTTCAAAAGTAAACAAAGGGCAACATATTGTTGAATTAGATGATTACAAAACAAATGCAGATTTATATAAACTAAATCTATTGTCTCAAAGTGAATTTGATAAATATGCTCTTTTTGCACCCTTTGGAGGGTTACTTTTAGATGGTCATAAAATTGCAGGGGAACTTGTCATGCCAGGTGAAAAGGTCTATGAAATTATTGATCTCAACTCACTAAAGATATTTGGTTATGTAAACGAAAATGAAATTCTTGATGTTTCTTTAAATAATAAAGTAGAAGTAACAATCCTAAATGAAAAAGTTAAAGGGAAAATAGATTATATTTCACCTATCTCTGATCCAGAAACTAAAACCTTTGAAATTGTTGTTAAAGTTGATAATAAAAACCTTCGTTATAAAGATGGCTTGTCATCAATGATTTCAATTGTAAAAGGAAATGTTCTTGCTCATAAAATTTCACCATCAATTTTAGCTTTAGGCGACTCAGGAGAATTAGGTGTTAAAATTATAGACTCCGATGATACAGTTCAATTCAAAGAAGTTAATGTTATAGAAGACACCTCTGATTACATGTTGGTTTCTGGATTGAGCCAGAAAGAAAAAATTATAATTGTTGGCCAACAGTATGTGTCTTCAGGAGAAAAAGTTAGTTATTAATTATTTATGAGTTTAGTCAACTTAGCTAGTCAATACTATAGAACTACTATTTCAATTTTTCTATTTGTAATTATTAGTGGATCTTTGGTTTTTAATAATATTCCAAAAGAGTCCTCTCCAGACGTCAGTCTTCCATATATATATGTGTCTCTTGGCTTAACAGGTATTTCCCCTGAAGACTCTGAAAAACTTTTAATTAAACCAGTTGAAGATGAAGTCTCTAATATCGAAGGGAAAAAAGAAATGACCAGCACTTCCTATCAGGGTGGTGGAAATGTTTTATTGGAGTTTGATGCAGGTTTTGATCCAGATCAAGCCCTTTTAGATACCAGAGAACAAGTTGATAGAGCAAAATCAGATTTACCTGATGATGCAGATGAACCTAAAGTCAGTGAAGTAAATATAAGTTTATTTCCCATTTTAGTTGTTTCTATTAGCGGCGATATATCTGAATTTTTGTTAAAGAAAATATCTAATGATTTAAAAGATAAAATTCAATCATTACCAAATGTCTTAGAAGTAAATATTGGTGGGGAACGAGAAGAACAACTAGATATTATAATAGATCAGAATAAAATTGAAGCCTATGGTTTAAATCTAAATGAAATTTTAAATTTTGTTAGATCTAATAACCAAATAGTTTCAGCAGGAAACCTTGATACAGGAGATGGAAGATTTGTAATTAAAATTCCTGGCCTTTATGAAAGCCTAAATGATGTTTTTAACACACCCATTAAAGTTAATGATAAAAAGACAATTAAGTTTAAAGATATAGCTCAACTCAAAAGAACATTTAAAGATCCTGAAAAATTTGCTCGATTAAATAATGAATCAGCATTTACCCTTGAAATTTCAAAAAGAATTGGTGCAAACATTGTGGATACAGTGGATCAAGTAAAACAATTAGTAGAAGAAGAACAAAAAATTCTACCTTCCAAAATTAATATTACTTTCTCTGGTGATGAATCTGTGAACATTAAAGGAATGTTAAGTGATCTTCAAAATAACGTAATTTTTTCAATTATACTTGTTATGAGTGTTGTAGTTATTTTTCTTGGTATAAGGTCTAGCTTACTTGTTGGCTTAGCGGTACCAGGATCTTTTTTATCGTCTATTTTAATTCTTTACTCACTTGGATTTACGATCAATATGGTTGTTTTGTTTGGATTAATACTCTCTGTTGGGCTTTTAGTAGATGGCGCAGTGGTTGTTGTTGAATACGCTCAAAGAAAAATACAAGAGGGTATGGGGCTAGCTGAGTCATACATTAAAGCAGCCTCAAGAATGTCACTTCCCATAATGGCTTCAACGTTTACGACAATTGCGGCTTTTATACCTTTGCTATTTTGGCCAGGAACTACAGGTGGTTTTATGAAATATATCCCAATAACAGTAATATCTGTATTGGGATCAAGCTTAGCAATGGCCTTAATTGTTATTCCTATTATTGGAACTCAAGCCTATAAAATAAAAAACCTTTTTTTCTTTTTTATAATTCCTTTAATTCTATTTGTTGTAATTAACTTTGTTGCATTCAATTTTTTATCTCAATTAAAATTTGATAATTATTTAAACATGGGTGTTAAAGCTATAACAACGATCTCAATTGGAGTTATTTTATTTTTTCTATTTAGATACATAAAAAATAAAGGCTTTTTTCAGAAAATGATTATTCCTCAGTTAAATGCTGATGATGATGAGGACTTAACTGATTTATCTAAAGTTGGTTTTTTCACAAAAATTTATCTTTTTATTTTGAAGCTTTGTATAAGCAATCCAATAAAAATACTTTTTCTATCATTGGCGTTGTTAATTGGAATTTATGGAGCTTATGGAAAATATGGAAAAGGAGTTACTTTTTTCCCCTCAGTTGAAGCAGAAAATACTAAAGTAATCATCTATGCTACAGGTAATCTTTCAGTCTTAGAAAAAGACCGACTTGTAGCTAAAGTAGAAACAAAGGTTCTTAACTTACAACAAAAAAATAATGAGTTTGAGTCTGTTTATACTACTTCTGGAAATGTTGAAAATAGGCAAGAAAGTTCTCCTGATATAATTGGTTTTATAGATATAGAATTCAAAGATTGGGATAAAAGAAGAAAAGCAGATACGATAATTTCCGAATTAAGAAAAGAAACATCTACAATTCCTGGGATTAAAGTCGAAACTAGAACTTTAAGAGCAGGGCCTCCAAGAGGCAAACCGATTGAAATAAATTTAACTTCTTTAGACCCTAAAATTACCGTTCAAGAATTGAAAAGAATTGAAAAATATCTCTCTAGCATATCTGGCTTAAAAGACTTAGAAACATCCCTCCCTTCACCTAGTATTGAGTATGAACTTTACGTTGATAGAGAAGAAGCTGCAAAATATGGTGCCAGTATATCAATCATAGGCAACACGATAAAACTCCTAACAAGTGGTCTTAAATTAAGTGAATTTAGACCTGATGATAGTGATGAGTCCATACCCATCTACCTTAGATTGCCCAAAGAGCAGAGAACTATTGATCAATTAGATAATATAAAGATACCAACATCTTCAGGTTATGTTCCAATATCAAATTTTACTAAAATTGAGACTAATCAAGAAACAGGTAATCTGACAAGGGTTGAACAAAACAGAATTGAAACGATTAAATCAGACGTTACAAGATTTTATCAAACAGATGCATATGTTAGATTAATCAAACATTGGCTTGGCATAGAAAAGTTTAATATTCCAAATAACTTTGGTTTAGAGATACCCGAATTTAATTCAGCTAATATTGACCCTAGAGTAAAGATAGAATTTAAGGGCGAAGACGAAAGTCAAAATAAATCAAAGGCTTTTTTGCAAAAAGCGTTTTTGATTGCAGTATTCTTAATGGGCCTAATTCTTTTGACACAATTTAATAGTTTTAGTAGCACTTTATTAATTCTATTTGCTGTTATTATGTCAACCGTTGGTGTTGTTTTAGGATTGTTGATTACAAAACAACCTTTTGGAATTGTAATGAGTGGTATTGGTGTAATTTCTTTAGCAGGAATAGTTGTTAACAACAATATAGTTTTAATCGACACCTTTGATCGATTAATAAAAAAAACAAATAATGCTAAAGATGCTATTCTAATGACAGGAGCTCAAAGATTAAGACCAGTTTTGTTGACAACAACTACAACAGTTTTAGGTTTGCTTCCTATGGCTTTGAAATTAAATATCGACTTTGTTAATCTTGAATATACCTACAATTCACCAGATACCCAATGGTGGGTAGATTTATCTAGGGCTATCGTTTTTGGTCTTCTTTTCTCTACTCTGTTAACATTACTAGTAACACCATCTGCATTGATGCTTAAATCAAAATATTTAACTAACTCTTCTAAAAAAAGTAAAAAAGTAAGTAAGTAAGCTTAATAAGGAAATTAGTAAATATGTAACGGCGACCAAGAGTGTTGTTTGCCAAAAATAACTGATTAAAAATATTAAAACTATAGCAACAGATATAATCATAAGCCTGAAATATAATGTTTTAACTTTAAGATTTTTAACAGAAGGTGTAGGAACTCTGCTAATCATCATGATCCCTGCAAAAGTAGTCAATACGGCACAAATTAAAGGATAGTTAATTGTAAATTGAACTTGATCAATAAAATTTAGGTACAAGGGTATCATTATTACTCCTGCAGCAGCTGGCGAAGGTATTCCATAAAATACTTTACTTTGCTCTTTCATATTTTCGATATTGAAACGAGCCAACCTTAAAGCTGCGCAAACTATATAAAATAAACTTATAACCCAACCAATTCTGCCTAACTCATGAGTGAAATATAAATTTATTAATAAAGACGGAGCTAATCCAAAGCTAATGAAATCTGATAAAGAATCCAACTCAGCTCCAAACTGTGAGGATTTTTTTAATTTTCTAGCCATCCATCCATCAAAAAAATCAAAAAAGGCAGCTAGCATTATCATTAAGACAGCAAGTTTCCAGTTAGCTTGAATAGAAAACTTTATTGAAGAAATACCTGCAATGAGTGACATTAACGTAATTAAATTGGGTATGAATTTAGTAAGAGGGTGTTCGGCCATCTAAGTAACTAGATCTTTTTATATTCTCTAGATTGTATATTTTTACTATTTTTAAGTTCCTTGGCAATAATTGTTTCACCACCAATACATTGTTGTCCTACATTAACCATTAAGCTATAGGAGTTTGGAAATTCAATATCAACTCTGCTTCCAAATTTGATAATCCCATATCTATCGCCTTGATTTACTTTCTCATTTACTTTTAGATAACAGATTATTCTTCTAGCTATTAAGCCAGCAATTTGAGTAACATATATATTATTAGAGCCTGACTTAAGTGTTAGTCTTAATCTTTCATTATCTTCACTAGCTTTATCGAGTGTTGCATTAATAAATTTACCTTCAATATAATCTATTTTTGTAATTTCTCCTGAGATTGGTAATCTTTGTATGTGCACGTTGAAAACACTAAGAAAGATTGAAACTTTAGTATAATTTTTTTTTCCTTCTTTGAATTCAGTAATATTTGTAATTAAGCCATCAGCTGGGCCCACCAAGATATCTTCACCCAAGGGAATAACCCTTTCAGGGTCTCTAAAAAAATAGAAAGTAAAAATTAACAATATTAAGAAAATTAAAAATAGAGGTTTATAAATAAAATAAAAAAAAATTACCAATAAAAACAGTATGATGAGTGCGGCAGAAATCTCTTTGTGAAACCTAAAGTACATAAGATGGAATTAATATCTGAATTGCATAATTTGATCAATAAAATAGATTTTTTTTATTAATTTAATCTGTTATACAATCAATATCTCTATATAAATGGCAAAAATTTCAGTAAAAAATCCAGTTGTCGAACTTGACGGCGATGAAATGACAAGAATTATATGGGATTTTATTAAACAAAAACTCATACTTCCTTATTTAGATATTGACCTAAAATATTATGATTTATCAGTTCAAAATAGAGATGAAACAAATGATGAGATCACAATTGAAGCAGCGAATGCAATAAAAAAGCACGGTGTTGGTATAAAATGTGCAACTATTACTCCAGATGATAATAGAGTATCAGAATTTAATCTTAAAAAAATGTGGCGCTCACCAAATGGAACAATAAGAAATATTTTAGATGGCACTGTTTTTCGACAACCTATTATTTGTAAGAATATTCCAAGAATTGTAAGAACCTGGGACCATCCTATTGTTGTGGGAAGACATGCCTTTGGTGATCAATATAAGGCTACAGAAATGAAAATAAATAAACCAGGTAAACTTTTTATGAAGTTTGTGGATGAAGATGGAAAAATAGATGAAAAAGAAGTTTTTAAATTTTCAAATCAAGGCGTAGCCCTCTCCATGTATAATGTAGATGAGTCAATAAGAGGATTTGCGAGAGCTTGTTTTAATTATGGGCTCAAATTAAAGTGGCCTGTTTATCTATCCACAAAAGATACAATTTTGAAAAAATATGATGGAAGATTTAAAGAGATCTTTCATGAAATTTTTCAGAATGAATTTGCATCTGATTTTGAAAATAACAAGATTGTCTACGAGCATCGTCTTATTGATGATTTAGTTGCATCTTCAATGAAATGGTCTGGAAAATTTATTTGGGCATGCAAAAATTATGATGGGGATGTTCAATCTGATGCTGTCGCACAGGGTTTCGGCTCTTTAGGTATGATGTCTAGTGTTTTAATGACACCTAATGGTAAAACGATAGAAGCTGAAGCTGCCCATGGAACAGTAACTAGACACTATAGACTCCATCAAAAAGGAGAGAAAACCTCTACAAATCCAATAGCATCTATTTTTGCGTGGACAAAAGGGCTAAACTTTAGAGGAGAATTTGATGGCAATGATGAACTTATTAAATTTTCTAAATCTCTCGAACAAACTTGTATCGAAACAGTAGAGTCTGGACAGATGACTAAGGACCTGGCTATGCTTGTTGATAAAAACTCTCCTTGGATGAATACTGAGGAATTTTTGAATTGCCTAGATAAAAATCTTCAAACTAAATTGAATTAAATTTGGTTTTTTATACTTAAAAAAGCTTGATTTACTTGATCTTTTTTATTACCACCAGCTTGTGCAAAGTCGACTCTTCCACCTCCACCTTTTGAGCCAAGTATATCAAAGGTACTTTTGATTAACGTTCTTGCATCATAAAGATCGATTAAGTCATGAGTTAATCCAACAACAATAGAGACTTTATCATCATTGATTGTGATGCAAGCTAATATTGATTTAGATTTCTCTGATTTAAATTTGTCAAAAATTGATCTTAGTTCTTTGGGCGGTAAGTTATCTATTACTTGAGAAACAAAATTAATCCCATTAATATTTATTTCATCGATTTTATTATTATCATTATTAGAAAGGATTGATTTATTCTTTAAACTTTCTAAATAATTATCTAATTTCTTAATAAAAATATTTTTATTGTCTTCGCTAAAACTAATCTTTCCATCTAATTTTTTTATTTGTGATATTAAATTTTTAATTTTATCATCAAGTTTTTTTTCAAGTAATTTACTTTCTTTTAATTTATTGATAATATATTCGTCAACCCTATCTCCAGTACAAGCTTCTATTCTTCTCACTCCTGAAGAAACAGACTCTTCACTTATGATATGGAATTTTTTAATATTTTGAACATTTGTTACATGTGTTCCCCCACATAATTCAATTGAGTAGGGTTTATTATTTTTTTCTCCAAGAGTAACAACTCTGACTTCATCACCATATTTTTCACCAAATAAAGCCATAGCACCTTGTTTAATGGCTTCATTTTGAGATTTAATATCAATTTGTGTTTCACAAGAATTAGAAATTATGCTTATTACCTCTTTTTGAATAATTTCTATTTGTTCATTAGATATTTGTTTATTATGACTAAAGTCAAAACGTAGTTTATCCTCATTAACCAATGATCCACGCTGTGCTACATGTGTTCCTAAATTATTTCTTAATGCGGCGTGGAGTAAATGTGTAGCTGAGTGATTTTTTTTTATGAGATCTCTTAAACTAGTATCAATTTTAAGTTTAACTTCTTGACCTATTTTAAAATTTCCTGAAGTCACATTACCAAAATGAATAAATATACCTTGAGGAGTTTTTCTTGTATCTGTTACTTTAAATTCAGCAGTATCTGAAGTAATAGTGCCTTTGTCTCCAACTTGCCCACCAGACTCAGCATAAAAGCATGATTTATCAGTTATAATTGCAGATTGTTCATTATTATCACTTAAATTTTGTACTTGTTCAGAGTTTAAAACTAATGCTGATATATTTGCTATTATAGTTGTCTCTTTATAGCCATTGAAAGTTGTTGGTTTTATTTTTTTAGCTAAATCAAACCATAGTTTTTGGATATCTCCATCTCCACTACCCTTCCATGAGGATCTAGCTTCCTCTTTTTGGAGCTTCATTGCAGCATCAAATGATGCAACATCTACGCTAAGATTTTTTGATCTTAAATAATCTTGTGTTAAATCTAAAGGAAATCCAAAGGTGTCGTATAATTTAAATGCTATTTTGCCATCTAGTTTATTGTTTTTAATCTTAGGTAATTCTTGTCCAAGTATCTCCAAACCCTTACTTAAAGTTTCTCTAAATTTTATTTCCTCAGAGTAAAGAGTTTCCTTAATAGCATCAGCACCTATATTAAGTTCTTGGTAAAAATCTCCCATTAAATTTTTCAATTCTTCAAAAATTTCATGAAATAATGCATCTTTGGAACCTAATGAGTAAGCATGCCTTATACCTCTTCTTAATATTCTTCTTAAAACATAACCTCTACCTTCGTTTGAGGGTAAAACCCCATCAGCTATTAAGAAAGAAGATGCTCTTAAATGATCTGCTATAACTCTAAAACTAGATTTATTCTCTTCAGTTATTTTTTTTTGGATATTTTCCTGAGTAATTTCAATAATATTTGTAAATAGATCTGACGTATAATTATCATTACTGCCATTCAATAAAGCAGTTATTCTCTCTAATCCCATTCCAGTGTCTACACATGGTTTAGGTAAATCTAATCTAGTTTTTTTGTCAACCTGCTCATATTGCATAAAAACTAAATTCCATATTTCAATAAATCGATCTCCATCCTCA